>CAZECZ010000193.1:0-7327 GCA_964510815.1 uncultured Aestuariivirga sp. | reverse complement strand
GGCCGATTCTCTGGCCTATTTCGCTGGCCGCATCATCGGCGGCCCCAAGCTGGCGCCGCGCCTGTCGCCGAAGAAGACCTGGGCCGGGCTGGGCGGCGCCATGGCCGGAAGTGCCATCGGCTCAATTGTTGTCGCCATTGTTGCTGGCGTGCCGGCGCTGCTGTTGCTGGCGATTCTGGCGGCTCTGCTGGCTGTCGTGGAACAGGCAGGCGACCTCTTCAAGTCCGCCATGAAGCGCCATTTCGGTGTGAAGGACTCCGGCCGCCTCATACCGGGACACGGCGGTGTCATCGACCGGGTGGATGGGCTGGTGGCGGTGGCCTGCGCCGCCGCCCTGATTGGGTCACTCCGGGCCGGAATGGGGTCGGCAGGGCAGGGATTGCTGCTCTGGTAACCATGTTTCGTCGAATTCTTGCCCCAAATCCCGCTTGATGTAGTTAATAAAGGGTAAAGAGGTGATCGTGTTTGGCACGTCGCTTGCGACTGTCACCGACATGTGGGACTGAGCCCACGGCGAGAGGAAGTGATGTTGGAATTCTTGAGTATCCTGCAAGTGCCGGTCACCACGGTGGTCCTGTATGCCGTCCCGTTCATTGTGGCGCTGATGGTCATCGTGTTCATCCACGAGCTGGGGCATTTCCTCGTCGCCCGCTGGTGCGGCGTCAGGGTGGAAGCGTTTTCCATCGGCTTCGGCAAGGAGATTGCCGGCTGGTATGATCGCCACGGCACCCGCTGGAAGCTGTCCTGGATCCCCCTGGGCGGCTATGTGAAATTCGCTGGTGACGCCAACGCCGCCAGCATGCCGGATGCGGGCGCCACCGAAGCTGCCGCGAAGGACCCCGGAAATTTCCACGCCAAGCCGGTCTGGCAGCGCGCCCTGGTCGTGGTGGCGGGCCCCATGGCCAACTTCATTCTGGCAATCGTCATCTTCGCCGCCGCATTCATGATCATCGGTTCGCCCGTGTCGGAGCCGCGGGTTGATGCTGTCATGCCAGGAAGTGCGGCTGAGCGCGTCGGGCTCAAGCCCGGCGACATCATTGTGTCGATTGAAGGCAAGGAGATGAAGTCGTTCGATGACGTCGTGATGGCGGTCATCATGCGCGGCGGCGACGAACTTCATGTAAAGGTTGATCGCAAGGGCCAGATCATCGACATGGTTGTGGTTCCTGACGTTGTCGAGGACAAGGACGCATCGGGCAATGTCCAGCGCGTCGGCCGTCTCGGCATCCAGTACAATGCCGAACAGGGGGCCCGCACCTATGAACGGCTGGGCCCGGTTGCGGCGGTGGCCAAGGGCTGGGAGCGCACCTACTTCATCGTCGACATGACGCTGCGCTATATCGGCAAGCTGTTCACCGGCCGCGAGAGCGCCAAGCAGATCGGCGGCGTCATCTCGATAGCCGACACGGCCAGCACGGCCGCCTCCATGGGTTTCTTCACCTTCGTCAGCGCCATCGCGTTCCTGTCGGTGAGTATAGGTCTGATTAACCTTTTCCCAATTCCTATGCTCGATGGTGGACACCTCGTCTACTACGGCATCGAGGCTGTGCGTGGGAAACCGTTGGGGCCGAACGCCCAGGAGTGGGGGTTCCGGATCGGTTTTTCAGTCGTCGTCATGCTGATGGTGGTGGGAACGTGGAACGATCTTGTCCGCAAGTTTGCGAGCGTTTTCGGCAGCTGAACCGGGGTGGCAAGTTTCATTTGCAATCAAGGGGAAAGCCGCTAAAACGACAGCCGGCGGCATGGGGATTCACGGGACGGCTCGTGAACGGAAGAATGGCCTTTTGATGCGTTATAAGTTTGTTCTTGCAGGGATTTTGGCTTTCTTCCTGTCGGTGGGGTTGCCAGTGGCGGCGCCATCGGCGTGGGTGACTCCGGCCCATGCACAGGTGGTGTCGCAGATCGTCGTGCAGGGCAATCAGCGGGTCGAGAACGACACCGTGCTGTCCTATATGCAGCTCTCGCCCGGCGATCAGTATGACGTGGGCCGCGTTGACGAGTCGATCAAGGCGCTCTTCCAGACCGGCCTGTTCTCCGATGTCCGCATGTTCCTGCGCGGCAATGTGCTCGTGGTGCAGGTCGAAGAGAACCCGATGATCAACCGGGTCAACTTCGAGGGCAACAGCGAAGTCAAGGACACCGATCTCGCCAAGGAAGTGCAGTTGCGCGAACGCATGATGTTCACGCGCTCCCGGGTACTCTCCGATGTCAACCGCATCATCGCGCTCTATCGGCGCAGCGGCTATTATTCCGTAAAGGTATCGCCCAAGATCATCCGCCAGCCGCAGAATCGCGTGGATCTGGTGTTCGAGATCAATGAAGGCGACGCCACCAAGGTCGAGAACATCGATTTCGTCGGTAACAAGGCCTTCGATGACAGCACGCTGCGCGGTGTCATCGGCACCCAGCGGGCGCGCTGGTGGAAGTTCTTCGGGCGTAACGACAACTACGACCCCGATCGCCTCGAATACGACAAGGAACTGCTGCGCCGCTATTATCTGAAGAACGGCTTTGCCGATGTGCAGGTCATTTCGGCCGATGCCGTGCTGTCTTCAGATGGCGATCATTTCAACATCACCTTCACCGTTGAGGAAGGCCAGCAATACAAGGTCGCCGACGTCGCCGTGAATGTGGGCGACGTGCAGCTTAATCCAGACGGCCTGATCAGTGCCGTCCGCACCGGTGTTGGCGACAGCTACGATGCCAGCGAAGTTGACAAGAGCGTCGAGAATCTGACGCTCGAAGCATCCCGCCAGGGCTTTGTGTTCGCCAAGGTCAATCCCGAGATCCAGCGCAACGAAGGGCAGGCGACGCTCAACATCACCTACAATCTGGTGGAGGGCACGCGCACCTATATCGAGCGTATCGATATCGTCGGAAACTACCGTACCGAAGACCAGGTCATTCGCCGTGAACTGCAGTTGTTCGAGGGCGATGCGTTCAATCGTGTTCTGGTGGACCGGGCGCGCCGCCGTCTGACGGCCCTCGACTTCTTCAGCAAGATCGATTTCCGCGAAGACCCGGGTTCGGCACCGGACCGCGTGGTGCTGGTCGTCGAGGTCCAGGAGAAATCCACCGGCTCCATCAACTTCTCGCTTGGCTTCTCGACCATTGAATATGTGATCGGGTCCGTGGCGCTTCAGGAACGCAACCTGCTCGGCAAGGGTTACGATGCCCGCCTCAACACTTCGCTCAGCTTCAAGCGCCAGAATGTCGACTTCAGCTTCACCAACCCGTATTTCATGGGATTGCCCTTGTCGGCTGGCATCGATCTGTTCGCGACCCGGACCGACAATACCGATGTGTCCTCCTATCAGAGCCAGCAGATTGGCGGCGCGCTGCGCACCGGCTTCCGTCTCGACGAGAATTCGTCCCTCGGCTTGAGCTACGCCATCTCGTGGCGCGACATCAGCGGTGTCGATCCGACCACCTCATCGCCTGCCATCATCAGTACAGTCGGCAGCTCACTCAAGTCTGCGGTTCAGGCCACCTACACCTGGGACAATCTCGACAACCCGGTAAAACCGAGCAATGGCTTCCGCGGCCAGTTGGTGGCGGAGGTGGCGGGCCTCGGTGGCGACGTTTATTACGGCAACTTCGAAGCCCACGGCTGGTACTTCATCCCGATCTATGAAGAGTCGGTGGTCCTCAAACTCGAGGGCAACGTCGGCCACATGGAACCCTTCAATGGCAAGCAGGTTCCCGTCGAGGACCGCTACTTCAAGGGAGCCGATAGCTTCCGTGGTTTTGCCCGTTCTGGCGTCGGTCCACATCAGGTCGCCAATAATGGCAGTAGGGACTCGATCGGCGGCACGACCTACGCCATCGGTACGGTGGAGCTGAACTTCCCGATTGGCCTGCCGGAAGAGTGGGGTGTCGAAGGTGCGGTCTTCTCTGACTTCGGCACGGTCTTCGGCGCGCCGGAAAATTCTATTGCGTCAGGGACGGGCTCATGCACGTGGGGCCCCGGCTGCAAGGTCTTCGATACGGCTGATCTGCGCGCATCCATTGGTGCCGGCATCATCTGGCAGTCGCCGTTCGGGCCGTTGCGCTTCGAGGGTGCCTATCCGCTGGTCAAGACCAGCTATGACGATACCGAGTGGTTCCGCTTCTCCGTCGGCACACGTTTCTAGTGCGTGATGCACCAACCTATTGATGAGCGAGCAACTGATCTGACTTTTGATGGTCCCATCAAAAGTCAGGTCGCTTTAGCGCAACGCACCACCTGTTGTCGGCCTGCGAGCTTATTTTTTCGCTGGCAGGCGATGACACCTTAACCGGCATTGCGCTAGACTAACCGCGACTCTGGTAACAATGGGGACCGAACGGCGGACGTCCGCCGGCGTTTGTGCTGGGATTTTGACAATGAACGATGCACCCGAAGCAAAGGCGTTGAAGACGGCGGACATTGCCCGCATCATGAAGCTCCTGCCGCACCGCTATCCGTTCCTCCTGATCGACAAGCTGGTCGACCTCGACGGCGAGGACAGTGGCACCGGCATCAAGAATGTCACCATCAACGAGCCGTTCTTCCAGGGGCATTTTCCCGGCCGTCCGGTGATGCCCGGCGTGCTGCTGGTGGAAGCCATGGCACAGACGGCGGGCGCTGTCGTTCTCGAGCACCTTGGAGAGGAGCACGCCGGCAAGCTGGTCTTCTTCATGTCGATCGACAAGTGCCGGTTCCGCAAGCCCGTTGGCCCCGGCGACACCGTGCGATTCCACGTCAAGCTCACCAACAAGCGGCCGCCCGTATGGAAGTACTGGGCCGAAGCCCATGTCGATGGCAAGAAGGTCGCCGAAGCGGAAATCGGCGCCATGCTCATGAACGAGCGCGGCGCCTGACCGTCAGACGGCGCCGTGGCTTCTGTTACTTGCCGCGGCGGTTCATCGGCACGTAGTCGCGCTTCTCGAAGCCGGTGTAGAGCTGGCGCGGACGGCCGATCTTCTGGCTCGGGTCCTCGATCATCTCCTTCCACTGCGAGATCCAGCCCACCGTGCGGGCCAGCGCGAACAGCGCCGTGAACATCGAGGTCGGGAAGCCCATCGCCCGCAGGATGATGCCGGAGTAGAAATCCACATTCGGGTAGAGCTTGCGCTCGATGAAATAGGAGTCGCTCAGCGCCGCCTTTTCAAGCTCGCTGGCCACCTCGAGCAGCGGGTCGTCCTTGATCCCCAGCTCTTCCAGCACCTCATGTGCCGTCTGCTGCATGATCTTGGCGCGCGGATCGTAGTTCTTGTAGACCCGGTGGCCGAAGCCCATGAGCCGGATGTTGGAGGTCTTGTCCTTCACCTTGGCAATGAAGTCGGGCACCTTGTCAGGATCGCCGATTTCCGTGAGCATCTGCAGGGCCGCCTCGTTGGCCCCGCCATGGGCCGGACCCCACAGGCAGGCAATGCCGGCTGCGATGCAGGCGAACGGATTGGCACCCGAGGAGCCGGCGAGCCGCACTGTCGAAGTCGAGGCATTCTGCTCGTGGTCGGCATGCAGGATGAAGATGCGGTCCATGGCACGGGCCAGAACCGGATTCGCCACATATTCCTCGCAGGGCACAGCGAAGCACATGCGCAGGAAGTTGGCTGCATAGGACAGGTTGTTCTGCGGATAAACGAAGGGCTGGCCGATGTGATACTTGTAGGCCATGGCCGCGATCGTCGGCAGCTTGGCGATCATCCGGTGCGAGGCAATCTCGCGCTGGCGTGCATCCGCGATGTCGATCGAGTCGTGATAGAAGGCCGACATGGCGCCGACCACCGCCACCAATACCGCCATCGGATGCGCGTCACGGCGGAAACCGCGGAACAGCAGCGCCATCTGCTCGTGCACCATGGTGTGATAGGTGATGTTGTGTTCGAATTCCTTGCGCTGGGCAGGGGTCGGCAGGTCGCCGTAGTAAAGGAGATAGCAAGTCTCCAGGAAGTCGCCATGCTCGGCCAGTTGCTCGATCGGGTAGCCCCGGTAGAGCAGCACGCCCTCGTCGCCGTCGATATAGGTGATCTTGGATTCGCACGACGCCGTGGAGGTGAAACCAGGGTCAAAGGTGAACATGCCAGACTGGGCGTAGAGCTTGGAGATATCCACCACCTCGGGCCCGATGCTGCCAGCCTTGATCGGCATCTCGACGGACTTTTTGCCAACCGTCAGTGTCGCCTTCTTCGCATCATCTGCCATGGTGGCCTCTCCCATATTCTGATCTTGTGAACCGGACTATTGCACCGCACCATAAAAAGGTCAACTTAACTGACCTGATCTCGGAGGCGACCCAAGGCTTCATCCCGGCCAAGTACCTCCAAGACATCGAAAATGCCGGGAGACGTGCTCGTCCCGGTCAGCGCGGCCCGCAAGGGCTGCGCCAGTTTGCCGAGTTTCACGCCCACCGCTTCGGCATGGCCCTTGACCGCGGTCTCGAGCGTCTGGGCAGACCAGTCCGCTTGCCCCTCCAGCACCGGCAGGAGACCTGCGATGGCGTCCCGCCCGCCATCCGTGAGGATCTGGCTGGCTTTGTCATCCATCGCCAGCGGCCGCGCGGCGAACAGGAATGCCGAGCTCTTCATGAGTTCCACCAGCGTCTTGGCCCGTTCCTTGAGGCCCGGCATGGCACGCAACAACTTGGCCATCATCGCCTCGTCGATCTGCGACAGCACCTCCTTGCCGCCCTCCACATGGGGCAGGAAGTCGACGAACTGTGCCAGCAGGTCCGCATCGGGTGTTTGGCGGATGTAGTGGCCGTTGAGGTTCTCCAGCTTGGCAAAGTCGAAGCGCGCGGCGGACTTGCCAATCGACTCGAGATTGAACCACTCAACGAGTTGATCCGTCGAGAAAATCTCGTCATCACCATGGCTCCAGCCGAGCCGCGCGAGATAGTTCCGCATGGCTTCCGGCAGGTAGCCCATGGCGCGGTAGGCTTCCACCCCCAGCGCCCCGTGACGCTTGGAGAGCTTAGCCCCGTCCGGACCATGGATCAGGGGAATGTGCGACCAGTGCGGGATCCGCCAGCCCATGGCATGATAGATCTGCGTTTGCCGCGCGGCATTGGTGAGATGGTCGACGCCCCGGATGACGTGGGTCACTCCCATATCGTGGTCGTCGACCACCACCGAGAGGTTATAAGTCGGGTTGCCGTCCGAGCGCAGGATGATGAGATCGTCGAGGTCCTTGTTGGGGATCGCGACGCGGCCCTGCACCGCATCCTCGACCACCGTCTCGCCCTCGTCTGGCGAGCGGAAGCGAATCGCCGGTTTCACGCCCACCGGCGCTTCCGACGGGTCCCGGTCCCGCCAGGTGCCGTCATAGCGGATGGGGCGCTTTTCCGCTATGACGGCACCTGGC
>CAZECZ010000192.1:0-7342 GCA_964510815.1 uncultured Aestuariivirga sp. | reverse complement strand
TCGGGCGGCGCGGGTCAGTTCGCCGATGTCCACGTCATCGTGCGCCCGCTGGCCGGCTGCTTTGTGATGGCGCCTCCGCTCATCATCACCGAGGCGGAAATTACTGAGCTGGGCCGGCGGGTTCGCGCCGCCCTCGACCGGGTTCTGGCCAACCGGCCGAAGTGACGGAACTTTGCAATGAGAAATGTGCTTGGAATTGATGTCGGCGGAACCTTCACCGACTTCGTGGCCTATGATCCCCGCACCCGTGAGGTGCGTGTGTGGAAGGAATTGTCAACACCCACCGATCCGGTGACCGGCATCATCTCCGGCCTGTCGCAACACTCCAACGTCGCCGGCATTGACAACCTCAGGATCGGCACGACAGTGGCAACCAACGCGCTCCTCGAGCGCAAGGGCGCGACCGTCGCCTATGTCACGACCAAGGGCTTCCGCGATGTGCCCTTCATCCAGCGTGGCAATCGCAAGTACCACTATGACATGAGCTGGGTGAAACCCAAGCCGCTGATGAAGCGCCGCCATTGCTTCGAACTGGACGAACGTATCGATGCCTATGGCCAGGTGGTGACACCCCTCAAGGATGACGACGTGCGGCGGGTAGCGGCGGAGATCCGCGCCACTCCGGAGATACAGGCCGTCGCCGTATGTCTGCTGTTTTCCTATCTTAACCCTGATCACGAATTGCGGGTGCGTGACATCCTGATGGAGGAGCTGCCGGATCTGGCGCTGTCGATCTCCTACCACGTTCTGCCGAAGTGGAAGGAATACGAGCGCGCCTCCACCACCATCGCCGATGCCTATCTGAAGCCCGTCGTCAGCAAGCAACTGAAAATGATGCGAGGCCGCCTCGATGCGGCCGAAGTGCGCTCACCGGCCGTCATCATCAAGTCGAACGGCGGCGAGATGACCCTCGACGCGGCGTCCGAGGCGCCGGCGCAAATGGTGCTCTCCGGTCCAACCGGCGGCGTCATCGCCAGCCGCTATGTGACCGAGGAACTCGATATCAGCCACCTCGTCACCATCGACATGGGCGGCACTTCGACCGACGTGTCGACCGTCATCAACAAGAAGGAAAGCTTCACTACCGCCTTCGAGATCGAGTGGGGCGTTCCGGTGCAAGTGCCGATGATCGACATCCGCACCATCGGGGCTGGCGGCGGTTCCATTGCGTGGATCGACAAGGGCGGCATGCTGCAGGTGGGGCCGCAAAGTGCCGGCGCCAATCCCGGTCCTGCCTGCTATGGCCGCGGTGGAACGAGCCCGACGGTGACCGACGCCAATCTGGTGCTGGGCCGCATCAATCCCGACAACTTCTTGGGCGGCCGCATGAAGCTGGACGTGAAGGCTGCGCGCGCGGCACTCGGCGGCATCGCCAAACAACTCGGCCAGAGCATCGAGGAGACGGCGCTGGCGATTGCCCGGATCGTGGACAACAACATGGTCGGCGCCTTGCGCTCCGTGCTCATCGAACGCGGCTTCGATCCCCGGGACTTCACGCTCTGCACCTTCGGCGGCGCCACGCCGCTGCATGCCAGCGCGCTGATGCGCGAGATGGGCATCCCGCGCGCCGTGGTGCCGGTCCATCCCGCACAGTTTTCGGCCTATGGCTTCATCATGACCAATGCGCGCGTCGACCGGCAGCGGACGACGCAGTTCATCTCCACCAAGTTCGATGCGGAGCGCGCCAATACCATCATGTCGGACCTCGTGTCCGAAAGCCTCGATGAACTGAAGACACAAGGCTACAGGCGCGGCATCGAGATCTATCGTGCGCTGGAGCTGCGCTACCTCGGCCAGAACTACGAACTGGAACTGCCGCTCAAGGTCGAGAAATTCACCGATGCCAACATCGAGGCGATCTGGAAGAATTTCCACAGCACCCACAAGGCGCGATTCGGCTTCTCGACACCGGGAGAAATCATCGAGATCGTGAACTTCACCGTGACCGCCGTGGCGCGCACCGCCAAGCCGGAGCTGGCGGGATTGAAATCGAGCAAGGCGAAGCCGAAACCGCGCGAGGTACGTAAAGTGTGGTTCATCGGTGGAGCGCATGATGTGCCGGTCTACGATCGCGCCCACTTGCTTGCGGGTCAGTCGATCGACGGGCCAGCACTCATCGAGGAGTCCGCCTCCGTCACCGTGCTCGAACCTGGCTACCGGCTCAAGCTTCACAGCCACGGCCACATGCTGATCGAAAAGGGGAAATAATCCCATGCGCTTTTCTGATAACGGCTACTACATCGAGAAGTATATCAAGTGCGCCAATTGCGGCATGCTGATCTATGGCGATGGACACCGGCATGATGTGGCCGGCAAGTCGCAGCTGTTCTGCACGGACTGGTGTGCAGAATGGGCGACGAAGCGGGCGGAGCATGACGGTTATTTCCAGCTGAAGATCGTGCAGCCCAAATTGCCGATCGAAGCGGCCCGCAAGCCGAAGGCGAAGAAGGGCCACAAGCCCGACATGGTGATGATGAACATCCTTGACTCCACCATGGTGTCGATCTGCCGGGAAATGGGCATCCTGCTGATGAAGACGTCCTACTCGACGATCTTCAACGAGGGCCTCGACTTCACCTGCGCCTTGGCCGACGCCAAGGGCGACATGATCGCCTGCGCCGAATTCTGCCCCACCATGATCGGCGGCATGCCGCTCTTGATCAAGACCTGCGCCCAGGAAATTCCCTTCGATACGCTGGAGGAGGGTGACATCATCCTCCACAACGATCCCTATCGCGGCGGGTTGCACTGTCCTGAGCACACCTTCTTCAAGCCGTTCTTCGTCGACAAGAAGCTGATGGGCTTTGCCGTCTGCATCGGCCACATCGCCGAGATCGGCGGCATGGTGCCCGGCGCCTTCTGCGGCGAGGCCACCGAGATTTTCCACGAAGGCATGCGCGTGCCGCCGGTGAAGATCCGCAAGGCCGGCAAGGATGTCGATGAGGTGTGGAAACTGCTGCTGGCCAATTGCCGCACACCGCGCCAGAATTTCGGCGATCTCTCCGCCATGATCGGCTGCGTCGATCTGGGCGTCAGCCGCATCACCGAGATCATCCACAAATACGGCAAGGACGTCTTCAGCCAGACTTGCGAAGACCTGATGGACTATGCCGAGCGCCGCATGCGCGCCGAACTTTCGGTCTTCAAGGACGGCAAGTATGGCTTCTTGGATATCGTCGAGAACGACGGCATCGAGGACAAGTCCTATACCGTTGCGATCGACATGTATGTGCAGGGCGACGAGGTGGTCGCGGACTATTCCCGTTCTTCGTCACAAGCCAAGGGGCCGATCAACGCGACGCTCGGCGTGGCGACGGGGGCCGTCTACAACGGCCTGCTGCACATCACCGATCCGTCGATCCCCAAGAACTCCGGTGCCTTCCGGCCCATCCGCGTGGTGGCGCCGCCGCACAGTGTTGTCAATGTCGATTATCCGGGCCCCCTTGTCGCGGGCAATACCGAAACCCATCCGCGCCTTGCCAACATCACCATCGGTGCGATGGGTGCCTGCGTGCCAGAGCGTGTGATGGCCTCCGAGAGTTGTACCGGAACGAACTTCGTCTTCGGCGGCAACCATCCGGACTACGACGAATATTTCGCTTGTTACGACCTCATGTCCGGCGGCTGGGGTGGGCGCCACGGCCATGACGGCAATGACTGCGTCATCGCCATCAACGGCAACTGCCGTTTCAATCCCACCGAGGTGTTCGAGACGCGCTTTCCCTTCCGCGTCGAGAATTGCGAGATGACCCGGGACTCAGGCGGTGCCGGCAAGTGGCGGGGCGGTCTCGGCTACCAGCGGACGCTTTTAGCCACGTCCGTGCCGATCACCGGCAGCCAGTGCAGCGACCGCCATGACGTGAAGCCCTGGCCGATCTTCGGCGGCGAGGCGGGCGGAAACGGCGGAACCGAAATCATGAAATCCGGCAGCACCGCGTGGGCGACGGTGAAGGATCTCTACGGCAAGCGATCCACCAGCAAATACGCCAACATCACGCTGGAACCGGGTGACCGCATCCGCCTCACGACGCCAGGCGGTGGCGGCTATGGCGATCCGGCGGAGCGCGACCCCGCGGCCATCGCGGAAGATGTAGCCGAAGGCTATGTCTCGGCGGACGCCGCGCAACGGTCTTACGGGCGCTGATCGAACCCGCATCGCTGTTGGAAAGTGTCTGGTCTTCAGGCGCTCGGTCTCACCACCAGTTGGCCCGGGACCTCGATGGAGTGTTGCGTAAGGCTTCCGGCAAGAATATCAGGCGCCGTTCAGTACGACCGTATGCAGGATCGACCAATGAGTCACCGGACAGTGAAATTCGCGATCAATCGCACAGTGGCACCACGTCTGCCGCTGGATGGTTTCCTGGCATTGGCGAAGACGGCGGGTGCCGCAGCCGTCGAGGTGCGTAACGATGTCGGCGGCGCCGGTCCCCTGCAGATCTGCTACGACACGTTCCAGTTCTGCCGGGCGCGCGACACCAATCTCTGTCCGCAGCTGATCGGCCTGGTCCATGTCTCTGGCATCAGCCGCACCGATCCCCCGCCGGAGAACCTGACCGAAACGGACCGTGGCTTCGTCGACACCGGCGACGTCACCGATACGGCGGGTCAACTCAACGAGATCATTGCCAGGGGATATCGCGGCTATGTGCCGATGGAGCCGTTCGCTCCCGCGATCCATGCGGCAGACGACGTCAGCGGGCCGCTTGCCCGGTCCCTTGCCTTTCTGAGGCCGTTCACATGACGGAGGCGGGCATCACGCCGCCAGCCAGCCTGGCCGAACTGCGGGCGCGGATCGTCCGCCGCGACATCCGGCTGGGCAGGCAGGCCGAGACTGTGCTGCGCTATGTGGTCGAAAACCCTGAGGATGCGGCATTCGGCACGTGCAAGTCGATCGCGCAAAGTTGTAAGGTCTCGGGCGCGACGGTCGACAGGCTTGCGGGCAGCCTGGGGTTTTCCCGGTTCGCCGATTTCCGTGACCTGTTCCGCCAGTCGCTGCATTCCAATTCCAATGACGGCCCGGCTGGTTCCAACGGGCCGCTGGCAAGACTTCGTAGAGGACGACATCGATGACAGTCGAAACCCTGAGTGCTCCATTCCCGCGCAACTACAGCCTCGAAGGGCCGCTCAACGAACGGGCCAAGCAGATCGGGCTTGCCAATGCCGAGTGGTACCACACGCCAATTCCCCGGGCGCGGATGAAGGAGCTCATGAAGCGCTCCGACGGGCCGGCGACGCGCGACACCATCATCTGGATCGCGGCATTGATCGTCACCGGTGGCCTGGGCGCCTGGTTCTGGGGCACATGGTGGTGCGTTCCGTTCTTCATCGTCTACGGCGTGCTCTATGGCGCGGCCGGCGACTCGCGCTGGCATGAGTGCGGCCACGGCACGGCCTTCAAGACCCAGTGGAAGAACGATGTCGTCTACCAGATCGCCTGCTTCATGACGGTGCGCAACCCGACAGTCTGGCGCTGGAGCCATTCGCGCCATCACACCGATACCATCATCGTCGGGCGTGATCCCGAGATCATCACGATGCGCCCGCCGGAAGTGGCCAAGGTGCTGCTCAATGTCTTCGGCATCCTGATGGTCCCGCAGGCCTGGATGGCGATGCTGCGCTATGCCGGCGGCACGCTCAACGCCGCCGAGAAAGATTTCATTCCGGAGAATGAATGGCCGAAGGTATTCCTCGTCGCCCGCATCTGGACGTTGATCTATGCCGCCGTCATCGTGCTGGCGCTTTCCATGTGGTCGTTCCTGCCGCTGATGCTGATCGGCCTGCCCAGCATGTATGGCGCCTGGCACATGCTGATGACCGGACTTACGCAGCACATCGGCCTGGCCGAGGACGTGCTCGACCACCGGCTCAACTGCCGCACCATGTACATCAATCCCTTCAGCCAATTCGTCTACTGGAACATGAACTATCACATCGAGCACCACATGTTCCCGATGGTGCCCTATCACCGGCTGCCGGAGCTGCATGCCGAGATCAAGGCCGACTGCCCGCCGCCCTACAATGGCTTTTGGGCCTGCTACAAGGAAATCATTCCGACACTGTGGCGTCAGCTCAGGGAGCCCGACTATTTCGCCCGCCGCCAGCTGCCGCCGGGCGCCAACCCGACGCCGCCGCTGCCCCAGGGCAACATTGGCTGAACCCCCATAGCAATCGTAAGCAAGGACCCATCATGGCCCGCAAGAAACCGCCGACGGTCGCCGAAGTCTTCGCCAACAAGGGCAAGTATCAATATTCGATGATGCGCGTGACCAGCTGGGATGAACTCGCCGCGGCGCAGGAGGCGGGGATCGACATGTGTTCGGTGCCGCCGGAATTGCTGGTCGATCCAAAGTTCCGCGACGTGGCGCCGTCGATCTTCGCCATCCCCGGCAAGGGATTGTGGGACAACAGTGGCCCCACGGACGATTTCCTGCGCTGGGGCTTCGAGATGATCAAGGCGGGTGCTGACGCCGTCTATTGCGCGGCGTCGTTCCAGACCATCCGCCGCATGGCGGATGAGGGCATCCCGGTGATCGGCCATGTCGGCCTCATCCCCCACACCTGCACCTGGACCGGCGGGTTCAAGGCCGTGGGCAAGACCGCTGAAAGCGCCATGCAGATCTGGGACAAGGTCAAGCGTTACGAAGATGCCGGCGCCTTCGGCATGGAGATCGAGGTGGTGCCGCCCGACATCGCCGCCGAGATTTCCAAGCGCACCCCGCTGTTCATGGTGTCGATGGGATCGGGCCCGGACTGCGACTGCAACTATCTGTTCGCTGATGACGTGCTCGGCCAGAACCGCGGCCATGTGCCGAAGCACGCCAAGGTCTATCGCAATTTCGCCGCCGAATACGACCGCTTGCAGCGGGAGCGCATCGCCGCCTTCCGCGAATTCCACAACGACGTGCAGACCAAGGCCTTTCCAGAGGCCTCACAAGTCATCAGTGCGCTCCCGGGCGAGTTCAAGAAGTTCAAGGCCATCCTGGCCAAGGACAAGCGCTGAGGCTGACATGAATGTCGCTCTCGATCCCCGTATGCACCGCCACCTGAGTCTGACGGAACTGCCGCGGTTTGCGGCAGATATGGGCTAGCGCGCCTCGCACTCCAACTGCTGCGGCGGGCATTATTCGGTGGAAGCCAGCGAGGCCGCCTGGTGGCGCTCGATGGAAGAATTGGTGCCGGTCTTCGAGAAGGAAGGCATCAACCTCCACGTCGAGCCGCATCCGCAGGAGTGGTGCGAGATCTTGCATCCGGCGGTCGACATGGCCCAGATGATCCGCGATTGCGCGCCGGTGCTGGCCCATGTGCATGTGGCGGACACGCTCAATCGCGGATCATCTGGGCC
>CAZECZ010000191.1:0-7431 GCA_964510815.1 uncultured Aestuariivirga sp. | reverse complement strand
TGTTCCAGTGCCCGCGCTCCATTTTCGCACCCGGATGCCAGGCCCGAAACACGAGCGGTGTAGACGGTCGATAGAATTGCATGAATGCGTGGAAGATGGCAGTGATCGTCCGACTCCTGCCCACCGGCAATCCGACAGGCTCCCCGATGATTACGGCTGACGTGAAGCCGGCGAAGATCTGGAACAGTTTGTATGCAACTTGAGCAGCAGGTGTATGCTTCCCATAGCCGCTTCGAGATCGGCGCGGCGCATCGTTACCTTGTTATTGCGGGTGCCCTTTTTGCGGGCATTGGTACAGCCGATGTAGACCTTGTCGAAATCGACGAAGCCCCCGCCGTAGCGGCCGTATTTCATGGGGCCGATGAATAGGAAGCGCGGACGGCGCCGATCCCAATAGCCACGGCAATCCTTGGCACGACTCTCGATCTACCTGCCCATGGAGTAGTTGTGGTCCATCTCGCGATATCTGGAACATGAGAAAACGTAAAACAGCGAGCAAGTCAGGCGGATTGTCAACATGGCATGGCAGTCCCCCGGAGACGGTAGACCACAGGATGGTTGATCAGCCCGGTTCAAGGTTAATGCCACACGCGACAAGAGAGACTCACCAGTCTACTCACGTTGCGGTTCGTTGGCGCACCCATTTCTCATTCTCTTCCGCTAGCTGTGATCTTTCAACAGGTTGGTGCGTCATTGCTTCGCCAATACGGTTCCGTCTTGGCGCATTACGCACCAGATCCATGACTCTTGGCGAACCGGGTCTCAGGCGACCTTGTACTTTTCCACGATGTTCCAATCGACTTCGACACCAAGTCCAGGTTTAACCGGCAGCGCGATCGTCCCATCCGGGCTGAGCGCCAGTTCCTCATGCGCCAGTTCGCGCCGGAGCCTCTCATGGCAAAGCTGCGGCGGGAGGTATTCGATGAAGGCACAGTGGCTGGTCACGAAGGCGAGATGCGCGGTGGCGGAAATCGAGATCCCGGTCTTCCAACAATGCGGAACAATGGTCCTGCCGCGGTTCTTCGCCATGTCGCAGACAATCTTGGCTTCCCCAATGCCTCCGACACGCCCCACATCGGGTTGGGCCACCTGAACCTTGCCCACATCCAACAGCTCTTCGAATTCAAAGCGCGTTGCCAACCACTCGCCGCATGCAATTGGCATGGGAGCCTCTTCGACCAGCTTGGCCATTTCGCGGACATTGTCAGACCACAGCGGCGTTTCGAGGAAATAGCAGTTAAACTCCTTCCAGTCCCTGACGACCGACAGACAGGTCGCGGCATCTTCCCAGAGATATTGCACGTCGACCATCAGGGTCACGTCCGGTCCCACCGCCTTGCGTACTGCCGACAGAACCTCAGTATGCCGGTCATAGCTCTCGCGCATTCCTCCATGCGCATAGGGGCCGTTCATCGTGACTTCGGTCTTCATCGCCCTGAAACCCAGCCTCTTTGCTTCCTCGGCTGATGCGCAAAGCGCGTCGCGGTATTCCTCATAGCGGTGGCCCGCCGGCTGCAGCGATGCGTAAGGAACGATATGCTGGCGCGTGGCGCCGCCCAGCAATTCATGCACCGGCTTGCCAACCGCCTTGCCGCACAGATCCCAGAGCGCCATGTCGACCGCGCTCATGGCGTGAATGACCATGCCCCGGCGGCCATTCATTGCGGTTCCGATATAGAGCTTGTGCCAGATCGCGCCGATTTCGAATGGATTCGATCCGATCAGCATGTCGCGGATCGACAGGCCCATCGTATGGGTGCCCGGCGCCTCGATACAGGCCTTGGCCATCCAGGGATTGGCATCGCATTCGCCCACGCCGAAGACGCCGCCGCTGGTCCTTATGACCACCACCAGACTGTCTTGGGCCGAGGAGGTGAATTTCGGGTCATAGTCGGGCGCCAGCAGCACGTGGCATTCGACATCCGTGATCTTGAGATCAGGAAGCGCGCCGGTCAGCGCCGGTGAGATTGTGTGAAGCGGCATGAAAGTGTCCTCGTTGAACAGGTCGATCTTGCGTTTAGGCCCGCATCATAGCTCTGGCGTCTCGTAGAGACGTTTGCCCTTGGCCGAGATCTCCACATCAACAAGATATTTCTTGATGCCGTCATGGCTCATCTTGATGCCGAGCCCCGGCGCTTGCGGCACATTGATTTCGCCATTGGCGTCGGGTTCGAGATGGGTTTCGCTCATCTCCCAGGCGACCGGTTTCGGCGCGAAGGGATATTCGCAAATCACATGTTCCTTCAGGCCAGCATAGGGCTGGAGCGACGCACAAAGCGCCAGATGTGAGGTGAAGGTGTGGTTGACATAGGTAACGCCGCGCGGAGCAGCATAATCTGCCACGCGCTTCGCCGGCCCCAGACCGCCGATACGGCCGCAATCGATCTGGATATAGGAGACCTTGCCATAGTCGATGAGTTGCTTCGCCATATGGAAATTGTGCGATGCCTCGCCGCCGGCGATCTTGACCTTGCCGCTTCGTGCTGCCAGCGCGGCATAGGCATCATAGGCGCCCCCGAGGAAGGGCTCCTCGAACCATATGGCGCCCGCCTCATCGAGCATCGCAATGCGCGCTGCTGCGGCCTCGACATCCTCCCGGAAGATTTGCCCGGCATCAACCAGAAGCGTGCCTTCCGCGCCAATCCCTTCGCGCGCCGCCTGCAAGTGATCGCGATCGTCAGCAGGTGAGCCGCGCCCGAAGGGTCCCCAGCCGCATTTCACTGCCCGGAAACCGCGCTGGCGCGCCGCGCGGCAACCGGCGAGCGTCTCGCCAGCCGTGTCGCCGAACAGTTGCGAGGCATAGGGGAGCTTCGGATAGGCCTTGCTGTAGCCGAGCAGCGTATGGACGGGCACCTCGCGCTTGCGGCCGAGAATGTCCCACAGCGCCATTTCAATGCCGGAGAGAGTATGGGACGCCTGCAGGAGATCCATGCATTCGATTTCGACCGCAGCAGCAAGCGCTGCAATGTCTTCAGGCCCGTCAAGCGGCTTTCCGATCACCACGTCACGCAGCGGCCGACAGGCGCCGTGCGACATGGGGGTGACATATGCGGCGATTGAGGTCAGCGGAGACGCCTCGCATTCGCCCCAGCCGATAAGTCCGCCTGCTGCGACCCGGACCAGCAGGGCATCCTGGCTGCCATCGCCGGCATCGGTGACGACCGGCATCGACAGAAAGAAGAAGTCCACGGCTTCGATTTTCATGTAATCCTCACCTCACGCTGAACTTTTGCAACGCATCTTCATCCAAGGTCACGCCGAGGCCGGGTGTTTCCGGCAGGGGAATGCGGCCATCGACCACAGGCAATTCGACACTGCAGAGATCGCGCCGCAATTGCGAGTCGGCCAGTTCGCGCGGCAAAAATTCAATGAAGCTGCAGGTTGGCGCAACCGCCGCGAGATGCGCCGAGGCGGCTATGCCGATTGCCGATTTCCAACAATGCGGGACCACGATAAGGCCGCGATCCCTAGCGTGCATCGCCACGCGCTTTGCCTCGGTAAGCCCGCCTACGCGCCCGACATCGGGTTGCACCACGTCGATGGCCTTGGCATTCATGAACTCAAGAAATTCGAACCGTGTATTCTGCCACTCGCCCAGAGCGATCTTGACCGGCGATGCCTGGCAGAGCTTGGCGTAGCCCTCGACATCGTCGGACGGCAGCGGCGTTTCGACGAAGTAGACATCTTCATCGGCGAACATCTCGATAGCGCGCAAGGCTTCCTTCCAATCCGGCCAAGCATAGGCAACGTCCACCATCAGCGTCATGTCAGGGCCGACGGCCTTACGAATGTCGCGCACCATGCGGGCGCATTCGCGGTCATCGGCGATCTGCAAGGAATTGTGCGAGTAAGGCCCTTTCAGGCAGATCTCGAGTTTTGCGGCGCGAAAGCCGAGCGTCTTTGCAGCAACGGCCCGCTCGCGCAGCACGCGGCCATAGGTCTCGAGATCATCTCCCTCCGGCAGCAGCGACGCATAGGGCGTGATGATCCGGTTGGTAGCGCCCCCCAGCAATTGCCAGCAGGGTTTTCCTTCAATCTTGCCGCGCAGGTCCCAGAGCGCCATGTCGAGAGCGCCCATGGCGCATATGCCGAGCCCGCGCCGCCCCGTCATGGCGGAACCGCGATACATCTTCTCCCACAGACCTTCGACATCGGCAGGGTCCTGCCCAACCAGCATTTCTGTGAGGCCGAGGCCCATGATGTGGGTCCCCGGGGCTTCGATCATGGCCCGGGCAACCCACGGGTTGGTGTCGGTTTCACCAATGCCGACATGGCCATCGTCCGTATGGATCTTGACCACCAGGTTGTCCTGCGCCGAGGAGCAGGCATCGGCGCGATAGTCGGGAACCAGCAGCACGAAGCATTCAATGCGAGTGATCTTCATGGGTCTCTCCCTCGATTAGCGGTGGAAGCGGTCCTATCGGGCCAGACCACGCGGCGCTTCAACTCATCAAGGCTGTGATGGCAACGAATGGCGAGCCCTTCGGCTGTGCTTTGCCAGGGGGGCCGTTGGGTCTCGCAAATCGCCCCGATCTGCCAAGCACAGCGGCCGGCGTAGGCGCATGCCGCGCGGCCAGCAGGCGTTTCGGCGCGGCGCACGGTTCTCACCCGCGGCGCCTTCATGGGCGCCGGCACGGCTTCGAGAAGCGAATGCGTGTAGGGATGGAATGGCGGAGAGAACACCTGTTCGCGGCTTCCGCGTTCCATCACCTCGCCGCGGAACAGCACGTAAACCTGATCCGCCAGCATGCGGACAACCGCGAGATCATGAGAGATGAAGAGCATGGCGATGCCATGCTCGTCTTTCAGCTTGCGCAAGAGCGCGAGAATGCTGGCTTGCACGGAGACATCCAGAGCCGAGAGAATCTCGTCACAAAGCAGAAGCTGGGGTTCCGCCATCAGGGCGCGGGCTATGGCAACACGCTGGCGTTCGCCGCCGGAAAGCTCATCCGGGTAGCGCCTGGCGTAGCGCGGGTCGAGCCGCACATCGTCCAGCACCGCTGACAACCGCTCATCGGCATCAGCAGCGCGTTGCGGGAAAAAGAAGCTGAAGGCCCGTTTCAGTATCTTGCCGATTGGCGCCCTGGGATTAAGGGAGGCATCGGGATTCTGGAATATCAACTGCATGAGACGACGCTGATCGGCCGAACGCTGCCTAAGCGAACCCAAAAGCTCGGCACCGCCAAACACTATTTTACCACTCTGCGGGGCCGCCAGACCCACAATGGCGCGCGCCAGTGTCGACTTGCCGCTTCCCGATTCACCGACCAGCGCAACCGTCTCGCCCTGCCGCACGTTCACGCTGACATCACTCAGGGCGATGAAACGGCGTTGCCCGCTCCCATAGGCCACTGTGACACCGCTGACCTGCAAAAGCTCGGCCTTGGCGCCCTTGGCCGATAACCTCTTGTCCCCGTTTTCAACGGGCCTCGGAACGATTTCTTCCAGCCGCCAGCAAGCGGCGAGCCGGCGCTCGCCGCAGGACCGCAAGACCGGCATCTCATCAAAGCAGCGCGGCTCGGCGAAGTCACAACGCGGAGCGAATGGACAGCCAGGCGGGAGCGATTGGCGCTGCAGGAATCCCCGTAGCGACATCAGAGCTGAGCCTTCGTCTTCCGCCAATCGCGGAATCGCGCCAATCAACCCTTGCGTATAGGGATGACGAGGCATGGCAAAGAGCTCGGCCGTTGGCGCCACCTCCACCATGCGACCGGCATACATGACACCAACGCGATCTGCGATCTGCGACAGAAGTCCAAGGTCATGCGTCACATAGAGCATCGACATGCCGAGCCTCGCCCGCAGATCGATCAGCAATTCGACGATCTGCTCCTGCGTCGTTACGTCGAGGCCGGTTGTGGGCTCGTCGAGCACGACGAAGGACGGGTCGCACGCAAGGGCCATGGCGATGCAAACACGCTGCTGCTGGCCGCCTGAGAGCTGGTGCGGAAACCGGCGCCGGAATTCATCGCTGCTGGGCAGCCCGACGAGGCCGAACAGTTCGGCGGCGCGCCTGGCGCGAGCAAACGCATCCGCCTGCCCATGTGCCGCAAGCATTTCTTCGATCTGGCTGCCTACACGAATGCCTGGGTTGAGCGCCGTCGTCGGGTTCTGCGGAACGAAACTGATCCTTTCGCCACGGACCTTGTCGAGTCCTTTGCGGCCGAGCGTCAAGACATCCGTACCATCCAGCCTGACTTTGCCGCGATCAGTGCGCATGGCAGGCCCGCGGTAGCCCAGTAGCTGAAGCGCCACCGTTGATTTCCCGCAGCCGGACTCGCCAACGAGCCCAAACACCTCGCCGCGCTCGACCTTGAAACCAACCCCGTCGACGACCCGCTGCCAGCCTGTCCCCTGTCTGTAGGAGACTGTTAGATCGGCCACTTCGATTACCGGTTGCGATTCCGTGACCATCACTGACCGCCGAGTTTCACGGTGCGGCCGAGCATGCGGGCGAGACCTTCGGTGAAGAGATTGAGGCCGACTACCAGAGACGCAAGCGACAGGCCAGGGCCGAGCACGGTCGAGGGCGCAATGATGATGAGGGCGCGATTCTCGCTGATCATCAGCCCCCATTCGGGAGTGGGCGGCCTGAGGCCAAAGCCAAGAAACCCGAGCGAGCCGATCAGCACCGGCGCGTAGCCGGCACGAAGGGCAAATTCCACCAGAAGAACGCCGGTGGCATTTGGCAGGAGTTCGCGCAGCATGACCGACCAGGCGCTTTCGCCGCGCAAGCGTGCAACAGTCACATAGTCGCGTGTCGCGATATCAATGGCGGCCGCCCGCGCCATGCGCGCGATGCGAGGGGCATAGACCAGCGCCACTACCAGGACGATGAGAACGGGATTGCCCGAATATTCGGTGCCTGCTGCCGCGATGGCGATCAACGCGAGGACCAGAAAGGGAATGCTTATCAACGCTTCCAGAAGACGCTGCACGGCTTCATCGATCCAGCCGCCGACATAGCCTGAAAGAAGCCCGATGATCGAGCCTATCACCAGCCCCAAAAAGGTGCCCGAAAGCGACAGCAGAATCACGATATGGCTGCCATGCACCACACGGCTGAAGACATCGCGCCCCAGTTGGTCGATGCCGAAAGGATGGGCGAGGCTCATGCCCGACAGCGGCGCTCCGGTTCCCATCTGCGAGTAGCCATAAGGAGCCCAGAAGGGCCCGGTAATCGCGACGAGAAAATGCACCAGAAGAATTCCGCCTCCCAGCCGGAAGCTCATCGGCAGCTGGTGCCACATAGCCGCAAGGTTGCGGCTGCCGGGACTAGCTTCGGAAAGATCCAGCCGGGTGTCGCTCATGCCTAGCCCGTTCTCAGCCTGGGATTAAGCACGATCGCTGCGACGTCGGCCAGAAGATTAGCAACGACATAGACCAGAGCGGCAATCATCACCGTCGCTTCAATGACAGGCAGATCGCGGA
>CAZECZ010000190.1:0-7530 GCA_964510815.1 uncultured Aestuariivirga sp. | reverse complement strand
GTATGGAACGGATTGCACTCGAAAGCCGCCACCTCCTCCGCATTCATCGGCCCGCCTTGAAGCTCCAGCGTATGGCGCGATGCCACCGACAGCTTGGTCCAGTAGCTGGAATCGGTAGCGCAGAGGTAGCGCTTGGCGGCCACATGGAGCCGCACGCATTCGACGATCACCGGCGGAAAGAAGTGTTCGAGCACCTTCGCTCCCGCTTCGTCGTGATGATTGTCTTCAGTGTCATCCGGTGAGTAAGGGCCGAACTCGCTGGTGTAGTGGCCGATATCGTGAAGCAGCGCTGCCGCCACAAGTTCGTCCGGTGCACCCTGCTGCTCCGCCAGGACCGCGCCCTGCAGCATGTGCTGCGACATGGTGACGGGCTCGCCCAGATAGGACTCGGCCCCGCGCCGCTCGAAGATGTCGGCGATGAAGGCGACGATATTGGACTTGTTGAGCTGGAGCCCAGTCATTCGGACAGTCCTTCTTCCTCGATGGCCGCAAGTGTGGAGAGCAGTCCGTCCTTGTCGGCATAGCAGCCCTGGAGCCAGCGATGCCCGGTGCCCGAAAACGCCTTCCTGGCATGCATCACGCGGGTGTTGTCGACGATGAACAACTCGCCCGGCTTGAGCTTGAACGTCACCTCCATGGAAGGGTCCTCGATCAGCGAGGCGAAGCGGCGGTAGGCGGTGTAATAGGCTTCCATCTCGTCATAGGGAATGTCGGTGAAGGCCGCAGCCGACCGGTTGTTGAAGCGGACCGCGATCAGTTCGCCATCGGGGCCCAACTCGATCATCGGCCGCTTGGACCGCAACCTGACGCCGCTCGCGCCCTCATAGGCAAACCGCGCGCAGTGGCGCGACAGCAGTGCGAAGCCATCCGGGTCTTCGGCCCGTAAGCGCTCGGCGATTTTGAAACCGTCGACCACGATGGAATCGCCGCCATCAACGGAGTTCTCCAGACAGGCAAGAATCTGCAGTGTGGGCACGGGATCGCGGTAGGGATTGTCGGTGTGGGCCTGAAGGCCGAGATTGGTGTAGGCGAGATTGCTGGGGTTGACCTCGGCGCGCACCTCGAACCAGCGCCCGTAGTTGGTCTCGCGCACATAGCCGAACAGCTCCGCCACCTTGCACAGCGTGCCGGACTCCGCCGGCGTGTCCGTCATCACCGCGAAACCGTAGCGGCCCACCGCCGCCAGCCAGCGGCCAAGCGCACGCCGGTCGGAGGTGACATCGCCCCATGCGGCGCTCGGCACACGGGTCTGAAGCCGGGCATCCCAGCGCTCGATCTCCGGTCCCGTCCAGCCTTGGGGCTGCTGGCCTCGGGCATCATAGGCATGGGCCGCCAGCCAGCGGACATCGAAGTCGATGGTGCGCCCTTCCGGTTCGAAACGCAGCGACACGCTGCCATTCGACGCGCAGGCCTCACTGATGCGGGTCTCTGCGGGAATGTCCAAAATTGTAATGAGGCGCTGGCCATTGCCGGAACTGCGGGTCATGTCGTCGCGCGCATTGTCGCGCAGCCACAGGGCGTGGAAGCGGCGCGGTGCACCGTCGATGGCGATTTCAATGGCCTTGCCGGCGTTCAACAAGCGGGGCGCAGATATGTTCATGATTTGGTCTTTCGATCCGTCCAGTGCAACCAATCTGCCCAACCCGCCAGCGCCCGGCAAGTCACATCCGCCATTCCTGTCAATTGCTCCGGCAGGTACCCCCTGCTATAGCCGCCCGCGAACAATCCGGCGATCAGCAGAAGGGAATGACATGGCCAAAATCAAGGTGACGAATCCGGTGGTCGAACTCGACGGCGACGAGATGACCCGGATCATGTGGGACCTCATCAAGAAGAAGCTGATCCATCCCTATCTCGACATCGATCTCCACTACTATGACCTGTCGGTCGAACACCGCGACAAGACCGATGACCAGATCACCGTCGATGCCGCCAACGCCATCAAAAAATATGGTGTCGGCGTCAAGTGCGCCACCATCACGCCGGATGAGGGCCGCGTGAAGGAATTCAACCTCAAGCAGATGTGGAAGAGCCCCAACGGCACCATCCGCAACATTCTGGGCGGCGTGATCTTCCGTGAACCGATCATCTGCAAAAACGTGCCGCGCCTGGTACCCGGCTGGACCCAGCCGATCATCATCGGCCGCCATGCCTTCGGCGACCAGTATCGCGCCACCGATTTCCTGTTCCCCGGCAAGGGCACGCTGACCATCAAGTTCGCCGGCGAGGATGGCAAGGTCATCGAGAAGGAAGTGTTCAAGTCGCCCGGCTCCGGCGTCGCCATGGCGATGTACAATCTCGACGAGTCGATCAAGGACTTCGCCCGCGCCTCGTTCAACTATGGCATCGCGCGCAAGTACCCGGTCTATCTCTCCACCAAGAACACCATTCTCAAGGCCTATGACGGCCGCTTCATGCAGATCTTCCAGGAGATCTTCGATGCCGAATTCAAGGCTGAATTCGACAAGCTCGGCATCACCTACGAGCATCGCCTGATCGACGACATGGTGGCCTCGGCGCTGAAGTGGACGGGGGGCTATGTCTGGGCCTGCAAGAACTATGACGGCGACGTGCAGTCCGACACCGTGGCGCAAGGCTTCGGCTCGCTGGGCCTCATGACCTCGGTGCTGATGACACCGGACGGCAAGACGGTGGAGGCCGAGGCCGCGCATGGCACCGTGACCCGCCACTACCGCCTGCATCAGCAGGGCAAGCAGACCTCGACCAACTCGGCCGCCTCGATCTTCGCCTGGACCGGCGGTCTCAAGCACCGCGCCAAGCTCGACGACAATGCCGACCTCATGCGCTTTGCAGAGACGCTGGAACAGGTCGTCGTCTCCACCATCGAGGGTGGCGAGATGACCAAGGACCTGGCGGTGCTCGTCGGCCCGGAGCAGTCTTGGTTGTCGACCGAAGGCTTCCTCGATGCGGTCGACAAGAACCTGCAGAAGGCCATGGCCTGATCTGCAAGCTGGACGATGTGAACATGAAATGGCCGGGCTCAGCACCCGGCCAATTCAATTTCTGTACTTGGCCGGTGATCAGGCCGCTTCTTCCTCGATCAGGTCGAGCACTTTCGGCAGATCGACAGGCTTGCCGAACACGCCCATGGCGCCATGCTCCAGCGCCGTCTTGAGGAGATCATCGGCGCTGTAACCGGTCATGAAATAGACCTTTGCTTCGGGATGCGACTGCTTGATCTCGATGAAGCTGTCGACGCCATTCTTGCCCGGCATCATCACATCGAAGAAACCGATGTCCACCTTGTTGAGGCTGAACGCTTCGATGGCCTGCTGGCCGTCATAGGCGACGATCACCTTGTGATTGTCCATGGCAAAGAGTTCGGCCAGCGACTCGGCGTTTTCCGCGTCGTCATCGACCACGAGAATGTTCAGGGGACGGGTCATGTGGTAATCCTTTCGTGTTGAGCAGTGAAATCACGCGGCCAGCGAATCCAGCCGCTCGAGCAGCAGCATCGGATCGAACGGCTTGTTGAGAATGCCGGTGACGGACACATCGCGCAGGGCCTCGAACCCCTCGCTGCCGTCCTGTCCGGGCTTGGTGACGATGATGGCGGGCTTGGTGTGGCCGTCGCGCCGCAGGCGGGAATAGACATGCACGCTGTGGATCAACGGCTTGCCCGTATCGATAATGGCAAGCGCATCTTTTGACTGGAGGCTGTCGGTCTCGCGCTGCACCAGTGTGCAGGGAAATCCCGCACCATCCATCAACCGCTTGAGACCGATGCCGAAGCCGGGCGCGTCATCGGCAATCAGCACGATGCCGCTCGGCCGCACCTCGTCGACGCTGCGCAGCAGCCTGTCAATGTCGATGGGCTTGGTCAGCACGCCCATCGCGCCATGCTCCATCGCCTGCTGCAGCAACTGCTCGACGGAATAGCCGGTCATCATGAAGACCTTGGCCTCCGGCCTGAGCTTGCGGATCGCCATGAAGCTTTCCACGCCGTTGAGACCCGGCATCATGACATCCATGAAGGCGAGATCGAAGGCGGTGTTGACATAGGCTGCGATGGCCGCCTCGCCCGAATGGGCCACCGTCACGTCGTGACCCTCAAGCTCGAACAATTCGCCCAGCGAGTGCGCGTTGTCCTCATCATCGTCAACCACAAGAATGCGCAAGCGTCTCGGCATCACGCGGCCTCCTTCGTATCGGTGGCATGCGGCCACCACGCGATGAATGTTGCACCATGGCCAGGCTCGGAGCGGACTTCGAGTCCGCCGCCATGCTGTTCCAGCACCTTCAAAACGGCGGCCAGCCCCAGCCCCGTACCGAAATTCTTGGTGGTGAAAAGCGGCTCGAAGATCCGGTCCTTGATATCAGGCGGAATGCCCGGCCCGTTGTCCTTGACGCTGACCTCGATGCCGCGCTGCGACTGGCGGCTCGACACGGTGATCTGCGGCGTCTTGCTGGCGAACTTCGACGGGTCCTCGCCCTTGCCCACCAGCGCTTCGGAGGCGTTTGTCAGCAGGTTGATGATGACCCGGTTCATGCGGCCCGGATCGATGGACGTCCTGACGCCGGCGAGCCCGAGGGAACATTCGATGCCGACCACGGCGGGAAGCTTCTGCGCCTCCTCCTCGACCAGGCTGACGAGCCAGTCGTCGAACACGATCTGTTCGGTGTTGAGCGCCTTGGTCCGGGCGAAGTCCAGCAGCTGCGAAATGATGTTGTCGCAGCGCGTGACGCCGTTGTTGATGCGTTCGAGCTGGGGCTCGACGCCGAGCTCCTTGCCCTTCAGCTTGCGTTCGAGAAGGAACAGCGACGTTCTGACGGCGCCGAGCGGATTTCGCAACTCGTGGGCGACCGTCGCCGTCAGATGGCCAAGCTGCGCCATCTTGCCCTTCTTGAGATTTTCGTCCTGTGTCTCCCGAAGCAGCTTGATGTTGCGGCTGAGATCGGCGTTCAGCAGGATCACATCCTCGTTGACCTTCTGCAGTTCGGCTGCCGCAAGTTCGGCCTCCTGCCGCGCCGCGTCGGCTTCATCACGGGCAAGCTTCACGTCATCGAGACGCCGCAGCGTCGACAGGAACATGATCGCCGCACCGCCGACCCCGATGAGGCAGGCGGCCAGCGCGGTCGCCAGCAGCGAGTTGAGTTTGAACCGCATGTTTTCGATGCGCTGCGACACACCGGCGTCAAACCGCTTGACCGAAAACGCCCAGACATCGCGCATGTCATCGACAACATGCTGACCGCTGTCGGCAAACACGGAGGAATGCGCCGGGGCACCGCCCCTTGCAGCACTCAGCGCAGTCATCAGCCGCTTCGCCGCTTCACTGGCGTGGGCATCAAGCTCCTTCATGAGGTCGATCTGCGTGGCAAAGGCAGCGGCGTCGCCGGACGCCTCGGCGGCCTGTTGGACGCCCTCCATCGCCCGGTCGAGCGACTCCTGCCAGGATCCGACAGCCTTGATCAACATGCCAAGTTCATCGAACGTCACGACGCCGTCCCGCACGATGCGGCTCTCCAGCGTCACCAGCCTGGTGTAGTCGGCAATTGCATCCGGCATGTGCTGGGTGGAGATGGCGCCGAGAAAATAGGTTTCGGCGAAAGGATCGAGGATGATGTTAGATGCCGTCTGGTTGGCCCGCAGAACTTCCTGCAGATTGCCGACCGTATAGCGCCGGTCCGACGTATACGTTATGACGTCGGCAATTGCCGTGGTCATTTGGGGCATGATCTTCAGCTTCTCGGCCAGCGCCGCGCCGTCTCCGCGCAATCTCTCGAACGCATCTTCGTCGTACTGATTGACCGCCGCCTTCAGCATCACCGGGCTGAGCAGTTCCACCATGTTGGCGCCCAGCTTCTCACGCTCGGCAAAGGCAATGTCCTGGTGCAGGTTCGTGACCATGAGAAACGACAGCACCAGCATGGGGATCATCAGGATCGCCACGATGCCGCCAAGCTTCAGGCCAGCGATGCGGGACGCGAGCTTCTCAGTCATTCTGCCAGTCTTTCAGCCGATCGTCCCGGCTGCCTTTTCGATGGAGTTCAAGCTGCAATTTCCGCCTCCTCCGCCTTGATCCAGGCCGTGAAGGACGCACCGCTTCCGGGTGTGGAGCGGACATCAAGCCCGCCGCCGTGCTGTTCGAGGATTTTCACGATGGCCGGCAGGCCCAGCCCCGTGCCGAAGCTCTTGGTGGTAAACAGCGGTTCCATGATCTTGGCTTGAGTCTCCGCCGACATGCCGGGACCGTTGTCCGACACAGTGACTTCGACCCCGCGGGCCGTGCGCGCTGTGGCGACGACGATACGCGGCTCCCTGACCGTATACTTCTCCGGATCGTCGCCTCGCCCGACCATCGCCTCGGACGCATTGTTCAGCAGATTGGCGATCACACGGGTGAAGCGGGCCGGATCGAATGTCACTTTCGCGCCATTGAGGCCGAGACGGCATTCGATGGCCACGACCTGCGGAATGTGCTGCGCGTGTTCCTCCACCTGGCCCGCGAGCCAGTCATCGAAATCGACCGTATCGCAGACGAGTTCCTTGGTACGGGCGAAATCGAGGAGCTGGGAAATGATTCCATCACAGCGGGTGATGCCGTTGTTGATGCGGTTGATCTGGGGCTCGAGTCCCAGTCCACGGGTCTTGCGTTCAAGCAGGAAGGTGGACGTGCGCACCGCGCCCAGCGGATTGCGCAACTCGTGTGCCACGGTCGCCGTCAACTGGCCAAGCTGGGCCAGCTTGCCCTTGCGGATGGCATCATCCTGCGCCTTGCCGAGTTCTTCGAGACTCTTGGTCAGTTCACCATTCAGGCGCTCGGCGTCCTGGCGTGCCGCCTCTGCTTCCCGCGCAAACTGCCGTGCCTCCTGCTCGGACTGGAGGGCTGCCGCCTGGCTGGCTTCAAGGTCCCTGTATTTGCGCGTGACGAACCGCCCGACCATGTGGCCATACAGCACCACACAGCAGACCATCGCCAGCATGCCGCTGCCAATCAGGAGTTCGTAGCGCTTGAGCGAATCCACCTGCCCCATATAGCCGCGCGCATAGGCCGACTGGATTTGCCGCACGGCAGAAACCGAGTCGTTGAGCTTGCGATTGAGCACCACGAAGCTGCGGTTCATCAGCGCCATGGAGGCGGCGGCACGCTCGAAATTGCCGTTTTCATATTCGGTCAGGGTGCGGTTGGCATGGCCAAGCATGTTGGCCATGGCCTGATCGACGAAGGTCAGGGTCTTGATCGGGTAGCTGGCCAGCGCCGGAGGCACATCCTGCGCCAGTTCGCTGCGGATCTTGTCGATGGCCAAGGAGAGCGTTTCCGACGCCGCCGCGAGGCGCTTGCGCTCGGCAGCGACGTTATGGGTCTCGAACACATCGTTGCCGGCACCATTGAGCTCGAGCGCCAGATCGCCGAGCTTCCAGATGGAAACGAAGCGCTCGCTCCACTCCTGGTTCTTGATCGTGCTGGTTTCGAACAGCGCGCTCAGCCGATGGCTGAGATACAGTCCGCCGCCCACCGCGACGAGATCGAACATCGCAAGCACAAAGTAGATGAGATGCAGACG
>CAZECZ010000189.1:0-7594 GCA_964510815.1 uncultured Aestuariivirga sp. | reverse complement strand
CAGATCGCCCGTTGTCCGTGCAGCACGCCCTTGGGTTTGCCCGACGTGCCGGAGGTGTAGACCAGATAGGCGGGATCGTCCTTCGCCGTATCGGCATAGGCCCCGCGCGCGGCGCGCTTCAGCCGCGTAAGATCGCCGGGCGTGAACTGGGTGATACCATCCAGGTCCGGCAGGTCCAGCACGCCATCCCAGGCGATGAAGCCCGCGCCGCTGTCGCGCAACAGTTTGGTCACTTCTGACGCGGTAAGCATCGGAGAGGCCGGAATGGGCACCGCGCCGATGGCATTTGCTGCAAAGAAAACAATGGCATAGTCGAGTGAGTTGCCCATGCGGATGAAGATGCGTTCGCCCGCCTCCAGTCCGGCGCGCCTCAGGCCTTCGCCCAGCCGCAGCACCGCGTCCTCCAGCGCGCCGTAGGTCCAGCGCGCTTCCGTTTCGCCCGCCACGATGAGCGCCGTCTTCTCCGCCGGCTTCCCGGCCAGGCAGTAGCGCGCCAGGTTCAGCCGCTCCGGCGGCAACTCACCGGTGTAGCTCAAGGATTGCGCCAGAGCGTTGTCGTCTCGAACCCGGGCAGGGGCTGGGTATCGGGCCGTCCGATGTAATTCCACCGCGCCACCCATTGGCCGCCAAGATTGTAGAGCGGCACCATATAGAAGCCTGACACCAGCAGCCGGTCCTCGGCATGGACTGCGGCAACGAAGTCTTCCATCGAGGTGGCGTCGAGCATCGCCTTGATGGCGCCGTCGACGGCGGGATCGGCGATGCCAGGATAGTTCCGCGATCCCTCGGCGGTGCGCCCGGACGAGCCGAAATAGAGATACTGCTCGTTGCCGGGAGAAGCCGAATTGTACCAGGTCCACGGCAGCATATCGAAGTCATAGGTGGTGCGCATGCGGGTGAACTGGGCGGCGTCCACCAGGCGAACATCCGTCTTGATGCCGATGGCCCGCAGCGTCCGCTGGAAATGCAGCGCCAGCTTCTCCTCGTCCTTGAAGCGCACCGCGATGGTGAAGGCGAACTGCTCGCCGGCGTCATTCACCAGACCGTTGTCGCCGATCTTCCAACCCGCCTCAGCCAGCAGGCCAACGGCCTTGCGCAGCATCTTGCGGTCGCGGCCCGAGCCATCGCTCACCGGCAGCTTATAGCTCCCGTCCAGAAATTCGGGTCGCAGCGTCTTCGCGGCATCGCCAAGCACCGCCAGTTCACGCGCGTCCGCCGGGCGGCCCTCGGACGATAGGTCGGATCCCGAATAATAGCCATAGGTCCGCCGGTAGGAGCCGTTGAACAGATTGGCATTGGCCCATTCGAAATCGAAGGCCATGGCCAGGGCCTCGCGCACCCTGACGTCCTCGAACATCTTGCGCCGCGTGTTGAACACGAAGCCCGTCGTGGGGGCGGGCCAGTTCGCCGCGATCTTTTCCATCGTGATCTTGCCGTCCGTCACCGCCGGAAAGTCGTAGCCGGAATTCCACTGGGTGGGATCGGCCTCGATCCTGACATCAACAAGCCCGGACTTGAACGCCTCGAAGGCCGCATTGGCATCGCGGTAATAGTCGAAGCGCACCTCGTCGAAGTTCCACAGGCCCTTGTTGATCGGCAGGTCCTTGCCCCAATAGTCCGGGTTCTTCTTGTAGATGATGGCCTCGCCGGGCTTCACCTCGGCCATCACATAGGGCCCGGACCCGATGATAGGGTCGAGCGAGGATTGGTCGAAGGCCTTTCCGTCCCATGATGCCTTGGACAGGATCGGCATCACGCCGATGATCAGCGGCAGTTCGCGGTCGCCCGAGACCTGGTGGAAGACGACCGTGTGATCATCGGGCGTCTCGACCTTGGTCACCTTGCCATACGAATTCTTGAATCCGGGCCGCCCCTTGTCGCGCAGCGTCTCCATCGAGAACACGACATCCGTAGCCGTTACCGGCGTGCCGTCAGAGAATTTCGCCTCCGGCCTGATCTTGAAGCTGAAGGTCTGCCGGTCGTCTGACACGTCGATCGATTCCGCCAGCAGGCCATAGAGCGAGAAGGGTTCCGCCCAGCTCCGCCCCATCAGGCTTTCGATGGCATAGGTGCGCACGCCATAGACATCCGCGCCCTTGACGATGAACGGGTTCGTGCTGTCGAAACTGCCGACGATGGCCTGGCGCAGTTGGCCGCCCTGCGGCGCATCCGGATTAACATAGGGCAGATGCTGGAAATCGGCGGGCAGGGCGGCTTCGCCATGCATCGCAATGCCGTGCTTGGGGGAAGCCCAGACGCTGCCGGCAGACAGCGTCAGGGCGGCGAGAAATGCAACGGTTCGAATCGGTGTCATGGCGCCCGATGATAGCTCACCGGGCAAGCCACATTCTACCGCACCAGGATATTCTGGAACTGCCACGGGTCGCGCCGGTCGAGGTTTTCTTCAAACAGGCTGATCACGGACTGCAGCGGGTTCCAGTCCGTGTAGTAACCATTGACCGGTCCCAGATACGGCGACTGCACCTGCAGGCAGCGCTTGTAGTCCATCTCGTCGGTCTCGACGATGCCGGCCTCGGGGTTCTCGATGGCCCAGATCATGCCCGCCAGCACCGCGGACGTCACCTGCAGGCCGGTGGCGTTCTGGTACGGCGCCAGCCGCCGGGTCTCCGCCGTGGTCAGCTGCGAGCCGTACCAGTAGGCGTTCTTCTTGTGGCCGTAGAGCAGCACGCCCAACTCGTCGGCACCGTCCACGATCTCGTGTTCTTCCAGGATGTGCAGGGTCGATTGGCGCTTGCCGCCGGAACCGAACAACTCGTGCATCGACAGCACCGCGTCGTTGCACGGGTGATAGGCATAGTGGCAGGTCGGGCGATAGAGCACCTTGTTGCCCTTCTTCACGGTGAAGAAGTCGGAGATCGAGATCGCTTCGTTGTGGGTGACGAGGAAGCCGTATTGCGGCCCGACGGTTGGAACCCAGCTGCGAACCCGTGTCTCGGCACCGGGGTGCTCGATGTAGATGGCAGCACCGCACCCTGCCTTGTGCTTCTTGCCGGCCAGCGGCAGCTTCTTCTCATGGGTGCCCCAGCCCAGTTCCGCCGGCTGCAACCCCTCCGAGATGAAGCCTTCGACTGACCAGGTGTTGACGAAGGTGTCGCGCGGTTTCGGCATGCGGGCGCGCTGGGTGTCGCGCTCGGCGATGTGAACGCCCTTGACGCCGAGGCGCCGCATCAGCTTGCCCCAGTCCTCGCGCGTTGTCGGCTCCTTGATCTTGAGCTTGGTGTCATGGGCCAGGTTGACTAGCGCCTGCTTGACAAACCACGACACCATGCCGGGGTTGGCCCCGCAACAGGAGACGGCCGTCGGGCCCGGGCCCAGTTCGCGCTTCAGGGCCAGCATTCCCTCGCGCAGCGTGTAGTTGGAGCGCCCGGCGTTATCGAGCTTGGGATTGTCGTAGAAGCCGAGCCACGGCTCGATCACGGTGTCGATGTAGAAGGCGCCCATCTCGCGGGCAAAGCGCATGATGTCGACGGAGCCGACATCGACGGTGAGATTGACGATGAACGCCGGCCCCGGTCCCTTGCGCAGCAGCGGCCGCAGGATGGACTTGAAGTTGTTGGGCTTCAGTTCCTTCTTCAGGAACGTGGCGCCTTGCACTTCGGCCAGATGGCTCCAGGTCGGATCCGGATCGATCACCGTCAGCTTGCTCTTGTCGCAATCGATATGTCGCAAGATCAGCGGCAGGGTGCCCCGGCCGATCGAGCCGAAGCCGAGCATGACGATGGGGCCGTTCCAGGTCGCAAGCAAGGGCCAATTGTTCATTTCATCGGAACTCCTGTGTTTGAGGGGGGATTAGGGTTCCATAGAGGATAAGCCCACCGCATCAAAACGGAATCTTTGATCCGTGTACTGTTTACCTCTGCCGCGGCTGACTTCCGGTTTTTACTTCTCCGCCGGCCGTTGCCCATAGGCCCACGTCTCCCAGGCGATCCGTGCGCTCTTGTAGGCATCGATGACCGACAGGCCATAGATGAAGATGCCACCGGCGTGGCGGGTGAAAAAACTTGCCTCTGCAGGCATGATGCGCAGGCTCACCCAGCCGAGGATGATGGTAAAGAACAGGAACATCATGCCACGCTGTGTCTTGCCTTGCACGACATGACCCGCACCGGGCAGCACGACGGCGGCTGCCAGCACGAGATAGGGATTAACCGGCTTGGTTGTCATGAAAAGCTCCTGTGCCACTCCTCGATGTCCGCGCGCAACGCGATGAGACGGTCGAGCACGCCTCGCAACTGCTCCGCCTCAAGCCTAACGTCACCGAACGAGGCCTGCCTGAACACACCATAGCGGGCCCTGTCGCCTTCGGCCAGTTGCACCACCATGCGCACCCCTTTCGGCGTGATCAGCAGTTCCTTGGCTCTGCCGTCGAAGAACGGCGCCAGATGGGGCCGCACCACATGGGCCGGCAACAGGTGGTCTGGATCGTCGCTGCGAATCACGGCGTGCTCGGGAAAGTCCGGCGGCAGCGTGATCGTGTGCGGCAGGTGATCAAAGTTGGAAAAGCTCGTGGGGCCCGACGGCCGCATCATGAGATCGAAGGTGGCGCGCAGCGGCAGCGGCGCAGGGATGGTGACCATCAGCCACAGGCTCGGCAATTTGCGGACCGCCAGCGTGTCGACGATGGTCTGCACCTGCGCCGGCAAGCCGCGGTAGGAGCCGCTGACGCGGTAGACGCCGGCCGTGCCCGTCTCCTCTTTCGAAGCCCCGTCGAGCACCATGAACGCATCACCCAGCTGATGCGCGGGTTCGCTTCGGCGCTTCGCCATGACATCGAGAAACTGCCGCGCCAGCAGTGCGGAGAGCCCTAGGGCTGCGAGAATGCCGAGACTGGTCTGCCACATGGTCATCAAGCATATGGCCCGCCGTCAAGGCGGGCCATGGCCAATTGCGTTCTGATACTCAGTAGCCCTTGGGCTTGGGCCACGGCATGGTGAACTGGTCACCGCGCCGCACATACCTGTAACGGTAGAAGTGGAACCACACCGACACCACCACATAGAACACCACCATCGCGGTCAGCTGCGAGCCGAACCCCAGGAAGATCGCGAAGAAGGTGATCACGCAGAGGATGAACAGCACGATTGCCGGCAGCGGATGGAACGGATGCGTATACCCGCGCCGGATCGATCCCAGCGGCCACTTGTTCCTGAACATGATGATGTTGATGCTCATGAACGTATATTGCAGCACACCCGACAGGATCGAGAAGGTGATCGCCTGGTTGAGGTCGGAGATATAGGCGAATGCCAAGGCGATCGGCAGCAGGAACAGGATTGACCGGTAGGGCGTCCTGTACTTGGGATGCACCGCCGAGAACCACGTTGGCAGATACCGGTCGCGGCCGAGCGAGAACCAGGCGCGCGCCGCATCGTTGATACAGCCGTTGGCCGAGGCCACCGCCGAGAGCACCGTACCCCAGAACAGCAGGAACTCGAGGAATGGCGATCCCGTCAGCTTGCCGGCATCAGCCAGCGGGAAGAAGGTCGCACCCAGATATTCCCACGGCATCAGCGAGGCGCAGACATACCAGGTCAGGGCCGCAGCGATCAGCAGGGTGATCATGCCGGCCATCGTGCCATAGGGCAGGGAGCGTGCCGGCGAGCGCACTTCCTCGGCGGCCTGGGTTGTGCCCTCGATGCCGAGATAGTACCAGATGCCGAACTGGAACGCCGCGATGACGCCGATCCAGCCATAGGGCAACGCATTGTCCGGTGTCACCATCTCGTTGAGCCGCAGCACAGTGCCCTGACTCCACGGGCTTACCGAGAAGAACAGCACCACGATCGAGATGTAGGCCAGCGCCGTGATGACGAAGTTGACGTTTAGCGTCATCAGCACGCCGCGGTAGTTGAGCCATGCGAGCAGGACGATGGTGAAGACCACGAAGGCGTGTCGTTCGAGCCCCTCCACACCGGCTCTGGAGACGATGAGGTCGCCCGTCAGGATGGAGTCGGAGACTTCCAGCATGGTGTAGGCGAACACCAAGTAGAGTGCCACGTTGAAGGCCATGAGCGGCCCGACGATGTGCTTGGCCTGCGCATACTGACCACCGGCGGCGGCGACCGTGGATGTCACCTCCGAGTCGATCATGGCGACAGAGGTGTAGAGAAGGCCGATCACCCAGCAGACAATGAGAGCGGCGAGGGCGCCGCCCTTGTCGGCCGAGAAGTTCCAGCCGGTGAACTCACCGACCAGCACGATGCCCACGCCCAGCGCCCAGACATGGGCAGGGCCGAGCACGCGCAGAAGGGAGACTTTTTCGATGGGGGCCGAAGAGGCCGCAGCTTGTGCCATGTGGGCCTCCTCAGATCTGATGCTTTTCCGACGACGCCTCGATCTCGCCTTCGCGCGATGAGGTCAGCGTCGATTCATCGTAGGTCGTGTCCGTCTTGAACCAGTCGAACAGCATCCAGGCGGCCAAGATCGCGGCACCAGCCCAGCAGGCATAGGATAAATAGACCCAGGTCATGTGGCGGTCCTCACTTCTTGCCGTTGAATTTTTCGTCGATCACTTCGCGGTATTCCTTGTCGGAAGCGCGGAACAGAAAGACGAAGTAGCCGATGAGCACCAGCGCCATGATGATCAGTTCCATCCAGTCGATGTTGTAATGGAACCGGCTCTGGATCACGTCGTGCGCTGCGGCCGCATCGGCATAGCCGAGTTTCACCCATTGCTCGACCATGGCTGGCGTCTGCTTCAGCGCCTCCCAGGTCGGATTTTCAACGACGTCGATTTCCTTCGCGGCGCCGGCCCAGCCGGCCTGCAACGGCAGCCAGAGGGCGGCAAAAATCGCGATCACCAGGAAGATGATGTCGATGACCTGCATCGCCCTGGATTGTTCAGGTGGTGTGTACTTTGCCATGTGAGCCCCCTCAGTCCCTATGGCCCTTCATGGCGTCGAGATGCTTGATGTCGAGGCCATAGATGAACTCCTTGTCTTCTGCATAGTGCTTCACCATGGCGAAGATGGCGGCGGTGTTGAAAATCAGCACGGCCGCTGCCGCCACAGCGACAACCAGTCTGACACCCCCATCCGGAATGTAGGGCCACGACATCAGCAGAACGAACAGGATGACGATCCAGAGTAGCGCAATCAAGAGCCATGCACCGCGCACATCTGAGCGGTACATCGCCTCAATCCGCTGATTGAGGTTAGACATCGGTTCTCCTCCCGCAGGCCCACATGTTTTCCCCGCAGCGGCAGGCCCGCCCCAATGAATCGATTAGCTACGGAGCAACTTTGTTAAGTGGGAGGAAACTACCTGAACGGTGAATTGTCAAGCGATCTGGCTTGTCTGAACCGCCATACACACATCAGTAATGCGTTCTGTCGCTGGGGAAGTCTCCGCTGAATTGCATTTGCAACCTATGGCGTACGGACTGCCGTGATGAACGCGCGATGAAGAACCTGCTCAGGTCCGCTTCATCCGCGACCGGTTAGAACGGCATCAAGTTCAACGCTTGCATTTGCCTACGGACCACAGTCATGAGCCGCCCCGTCCACAACAAGACCGTCATCGCCATCCTGAGCCTCGCCTTGGCGGTGACGACCGGGCTGGCGCGGACGGAAAA
>CAZECZ010000188.1:0-7601 GCA_964510815.1 uncultured Aestuariivirga sp. | reverse complement strand
AGTCCACCAACGGCGACACCTTCCTCGGCGGTGAAGACTTCGACATGCGGATCGTCAACTACCTCGCCGACGAGTTCAAGAAGGAACAGGGCATCGATCTCCGCAAGGACAAGCTCGCCCTGCAGCGTCTGCGTGAAGCGGCCGAAAAGGCCAAGATCGAGCTGTCGTCCGGCGCCCAGACCGAAATCAACCTGCCGTTCATCACGGCGGATGCCTCCGGTCCGAAGCATCTCACCCTGAAGCTGACCCGCGCCAAGCTCGAGGCTCTTGTGGATGACCTCATCCAGAAGACCATCGATCCCTGCCGTGCGGCATTGAAGGATGCCGGCGTCACTGCCGGCCAGATCGACGAAGTCATCCTCGTCGGCGGCATGACCCGCATGCCCAAGGTCATCGAAGTGGTGAAGCAGTTCTTCGGCAAGGAGCCTCACAAGGGTGTGAACCCGGACGAAGTCGTGGCCATCGGTGCTGCGATCCAGGCCGGCGTGCTCCAGGGCGAAGTGAAGGATGTGCTCCTCCTCGACGTGACCCCGCTGTCACTCGGCATCGAGACGCTGGGCGGCGTGTTCACCCGCCTGATCGACCGCAACACCACGATCCCCACCAAGAAGAGCCAGGTCTTTTCCACCGCTGATGACAATCAGACGGCGGTGACGATCCGCGTCTTCCAGGGCGAACGCGAGATGGCGGCCGACAACAAGATGCTCGGCCAGTTCGACCTCGTCGGCCTGCCGCCGGCACCGCGCGGCATCCCGCAGATCGAGGTGACCTTCGACATCGACGCCAACGGCATCGTCAACGTGTCCGCCAAGGACAAGGCGACGAACAAGGAACAGCAGATCCGCATCCAGGCCTCTGGCGGTCTGTCTGACGCCGACATCGAGAAGATGGTGAAGGAAGCCGAAGCCAACGCGGCCGAAGACAAGAAGCGCAAGGACCTGGTGGAAGCCAGGAACCACGCTGAAGCCCTCATCCACTCCACCGGCAAGTCGATGACGGAAGCGGGCGACAAGGTCTCGGCCGCCGACAAGTCGACGGTTGAAGCCGCCATCGCCGAACTCAAGACGGCGCTGGAGGGCGACGACGCCGAGGCGATCACGGCCAAGACCAACGATCTGGCCCAGGCCGCCATGAAGCTCGGCGAAGCGCTCTACAAGACGCAGCAGGCCCAGGCGGAAGCCGACGCGGCCCGTGACGCCGGTGCTGCCGGTGCTGCCGGCGGTGGCAGCGCTGGCGGCGACGACGACGTGGTCGACGCCGACTTCACCGAAGTGAAGGACGACGACAAGAACGCTTGAGGCGGCAAGACATGTGCCGCTGCATCTCCCACCTCACCTTGGCTGTCCCCGGGCTCGACCCGGGGACAAGCCCGGCGACCCAGCCGGGCAACCGGCCCAAAGCCGGTCATGGCGACGTGCCGGGGATGTACAAATCAAACCGGCAACGGTAGCAATTCATCATGGCCAAGCGCGATTATTATGAGGTTCTGGGTGTCGGCAAGTCTGCCGATGAGAAGGAACTCAAGGTGGCCTTCCGCAAGCTTGCCAAGCAGCTTCATCCGGACGCCAATCCGGGCGACAAGACGGCGGAAGCGAAATTCAAGGAAATCAACGAAGCCTATGACGTCCTGAAGGACCCCCAAAAGCGGGCGGCCTACGACCGCTTCGGTCATCAGGCCTTCGAAGGCGGCATGGGCGGCGGACGCGGCCCCGGCGGCGGCGCCGGTTTCGGACCCGACTTCAATTCCTCGATGTCGGACATATTCGAAGACCTGTTCGGCGACTTCATGGGCGGTGGCGGAGGAGGCCGCGGCCGGCGTGGCGGACGTGGCGGCGGCGGGGCATCCCGTGGCGCCGACCTTCGCTACAACATGGAAATCTCGCTGACCGAAGCCTTCTCGGGCAAATCCGCGCAGATCCGCGTGCCCTCGTCGGTGTCTTGTGACGTGTGCAAGGGCACGGGCGCCAAGGCCGGTTCATCCCCCAAGACCTGCGCCACCTGCGGCGGCCAGGGTGCGGTGCGTTCGCAATCCGGTTTCTTCACCGTGGAGCGCACCTGCCCGGCTTGCCAGGGACGTGGCCAGGTGATTTCCGATCCCTGTTCCAACTGTGGTGGCCAGGGCCGGGTCAACAAGGAACGCACCCTGTCGGTCAACATTCCGGCCGGCGTCGAGGACGGCACCCGCATCCGCCTCGCCGGCGAAGGCGAAGCCGGCCTGCGCGGCGGCCCGACGGGCGATCTCTATATTTTCCTGTCCGTGCGCCCGCATGAATTTTTTCAGCGTGACGGCGCCGATCTGTTCTGCAAGGTGCCGGTCTCGATGACATCAGCCGCCATGGGCGGTGAAATTGAAGTGCCCACCATCGACGGCAAAAAGGCGCGCGTCACGGTTCCGGACGGCACCCAGACGGGCAAGCAGTTCCGCCTGAAGGGCAAGGGCATGCCGGTGTTGCGGTCGGCACAGATGGGCGACATGTATATCCAAGTGTCCGTCGAAACGCCGGTCAATCTCAGCCGGCGCCAGAAGGAACTCCTCAAGGAATTCGAGAAGGAAGCCCGCAACAACTCGCCAGAATCCGAAGGCTTTTTCGCCAAGGCCAAGGCGTTCTGGGACGGTTTTGGCGGCTGAGGATCTGCCTCACGCCCCTTCCACGATCAATTCCGGGCCGTCCGTGCCGACAACCTTGACACGTGAGCCAGCGGGCAGGTCCGCGCCGCGGATATCCCAGGTCGTATCTTCGATGGTGAGCTTGCCGCGGCCGTCGACGATGGCGTGCTTCAGCACATAGGTATGGCCAATGAAACGCTGCTGCCGCTGATTGAGGTATTGGTTGTCTCCGTTGTTGACGCGTCTGGACAGCAAGGCGCGACCGGCAAGGACGCTGACAACCGAGGCGGCCGCGAAGATCAGCAGTTCGGCCTGCCAGCTCATGGGAGTCTGCATGTCGACGATGCCGGTAAAGGCGGCGGCGACAGCAAGCCAGATGAAGAACACGCCCGGCGCCATCAGTTCGAGGATCAGCAGCACGCCAGCCGCAACCCACCAGAACCAGGTGCCGAGAATTGGAACAAGCTCTCCCATGGTGTGGTCTCCGCCCTAGCTGCGCGGCGGCACGTTGGGCACGGCGGACCGGCGCACTCCGCCGCTGCCGCTGGGCGGCGACCCGCCGAAGGCTTCCCGCGCGATTTCTGCGATGCCGCTGATCGAGCCGATCACGGATGACGCCTCCACGGGCAGCATCAGCACTTTCTGGTTCGGCGACATCGACAAGCGTTCCAGTGCCTTGATGTAGTTGTTCGCCACGAAGTAGTTGATGGCCTGCACATCACCTGCCGCGATGGCGTTGCTCACCATTTCGGTGGCCTTGGCCTCGGCCTCTGCAGATCGTTCGCGCGCTTCGGCATCGCGGAAGGCGGCTTCGCGCCGGCCCTCGGCTTCCAGCACCACGGACTGCTTCTCGCCTTCTGCCTTGAGGATGGCGGCTTGCCGCAGACCCTCCGCCTCGAGGATGGCCGCGCGCTTGTCGCGTTCGGCCTTCATCTGGCGCGCCATCGATTCGACGAGGTCGCGCGGCGGATTGATGTCCTTGATTTCGATGCGGTTGATCTTGATGCCCCACGGTTGGGCGGCCTGGTCGACGACATTGAGCAGCTTGTGATTGATCTCATCGCGCTGGGACAGAAGACTGTCGAGGTCCATGGAGCCCATCACGGTACGGATGTTGGTCATCACCAGATTGATGAGGGCGCGATCGAGCTCACGCACCTCATAGGTGGCGCGCGGCGCATCAAGCACCTGGTAGAACGTGACGCCGTCGACCTTCACCATGGCGTTGTCGCGGGTGATCACCTCCTGCGACGGAATATCGAGCACCTGTTCCATCATGTTCATCTTCGACCCGATGCCGTCGATGAAGGGGACAATCAGCCCGAGTCCGGGATGGAGGGTGCGAACATAGCGTCCGAAACGCTCGACAGTATAGTTGTAGCCCTGTGGCACCATACGGACGGCACGCAGCAGGTAAAAGACCACCACCGCGACCACGACCAGAACAAATATGCTCAAGCCTTCAAACATCTCGAATCCTCCGTTTCATGCAACAATGGTGCGACAAAACGGCAAGTTCAAGGGACTTCAGACCCAACCGGCCAGCTCATTGCGCACCATGGTTTCCAGCATGGCGATGGAGGTATCGGAATCGTTCAGACAGGCGACGGTAGAGAAATGCTCGCCCCCCTTCTCTTCGAAGGTTTCCTTGAGCCCGATTGCCACCTCTTCGAGCGTTTCCACGCAGTCAGCAGCAAAGCCGGGGGTAATCATGACCAGATTTTTGATGCCTTTGGCCGGCAATCCCTCCACCGTGTCCTGGGCATAGGGCTTGAGCCACTCGGCTTTGCCGAACCGGGACTGGAAGACGACTTGCAGCTTGTCCCCGGGGAGGTTCATCCGTTCGCGCAACAACCGCGCCGTCTTCATGCAATGGCAATGATAGGGATCGCCCGCCATGAAGTATGACTCCGGCAATCCGTGGAAGGATGCAAGAATGAGGTCTGGCTGCCAGTCCAGCCTGGCCAGATGCTGCTCGAGCGATTGGGCAAGCGCCTCGATATGGGCGGGATGGTCGAAATAGGGCGGTACAGTGCGGACCGCCGGCTGCCAGCGCATTCCCTTCAAGGCATCGTAACACGCATCCAGTGCGGTGGCAGTAGTGGACGCACTGTATTGCGGATAGAGCGGAAACAGCAAGATGCGGTCGCAGCCTTGGTCCTTCAACGCCTTGATCCGCTCGCCCACCGGCGGAAACCCGTAGCGCATACCCCAATCGACCACGACATTGGAGAGGCCGGCCAGACGTTCGGCGAGCTGTTCGGCCTGCGAGCGGGTGACGGTCTTGAGCGGCGACTCGTTCCGTTCGCGGTTCCAGATCTTGTCATAGGCATGGCCGCTGCGCTTCGGCCGGGTCGTCAGGATGATGCCGTTGAGCAGCACCCACCACAGAGCTGGATTGACCTCGATCACCCGCCGGTCGGAAAGAAACTCCTTCAGGTAGCGCCGCATGGGCCAATAGGACGTCGCCTCCGGCGTGCCGAGATTGATCAGCAGAATGCCGATCTTGCCGATCTGAAAAGAGGGATGTCCCTGCGGAAGATGAGTCATGTCTCCTAACCGGTTTTATCTGCCTTGTAACACCCCTACCCCGGTGTTAACGGCTTGAAAATGCGAAAAGATCATAATTGTCACAAAATCGTGGAAGGACCGGCGATACTTCTATGAGACCCGCAGCTTCTGCTCCCACCCGGAGCCGGGCATGCTATGTCATGTCCGCACTGGCCATCCTGTCCGTGATAGCCGCCACCGCCTTGGCGTTCTTTACGCACAGCAGCGCAGTTCACGCAGCGGCCGCAAATGTAGCTTACCTCTGCCTCGGCGTGGCGGGAGGTGTGGCAATGACCTGCGTTGTCCTGAAGTCCCAGGGTAAAAAGAGAAACGTTGCCAAACCGAATACCGCCCACACCAACGGACAAGTCGAGGACATCATCAACCAGGCACTGACCGATGGCAACAGCACCTATCCCGGCTGGCATTGGGAAACCGATCGAGGAGGACGATTGAGAGCCGTCTCCGAAAGCCTGGCGGCCGGTGTGGACCAGCCCGCGGCGCACCTGTTGAGTCTTTCGTTTCATGAATTCCCGGGCGCGCGCGATCCCGGATCTGGATGGCGCAGGCTGGCAGAAGCAGTCGAATCCCATAAGGCCTTATCCTGTACGGTGAAGCTACCGATGTTTGGCACCAGCAGCTGGTGGCAAGTGACAGTGAAGCCGACTACCGGGCGAGATGGACAGCCCTCCGGCACCATGGGTGTCGCACGTGATATCACGCGCGAACGCACCGTCCTGCGGAGCATGTCGGCAGATCTTGCAGCGGCAACGCGGGCCAGCCGCCGCAAGTCCCGGTTTCTCGCGGCCATCGCGACTGAGCTCCGCGGTCCCCTCAACACCGTTATCGGCTTCACCGAACATCTTCGGTCGGCATCAGCCATTGGCGAAGACCCCCGTGACAAACGTACTCACCTCGATACGATCCTGCATAGCGGCACCGAACTGCAGCAGATCGTCAGTGTACTGAGCGATGCCGCGCGCCTGGAAAGGCGCCAGATGAAACTTGTCGAGCAGGAAGCCGATGCGGCGGAGGTGACCGAAGTGGCGGTCAAGATGTGCCGGGAGGTCTCGGAAAGATCCAACGTCTCGCTGGTCGCCACCTTGATTGACAACATCGAACTCCGCTGCGACGTCAACCGCCTCAAGCAAGCATTGATGACACTGATCGCCGCCGCTGTCGCGTGGTCCCCGGCCGGCACGACCGTGGACATCAATGTCGACTTGCCGACGGGCGGCGGGTTGATCGTCGAGGTGGCGGCAAAAGGTGCAAACATCGTGCTGGCCCATCCCGATGAACTATTCGAGCCCTATAACTGGCGAACTGCGGCACCTCTGCAATCTGCCGGCGCCGCTGGCCTGGGGCTTCCCATTGCAAGGCAGATCGCAATGCTCCATGCTGGCGACGTGACGGTCGAGGGTGCCGGCGGCAGCGGCATCACCTTCCGTCTGCAGCTGCCGGCGTCCCGCGTGACGCTACGGCCGGCGCAAGGATCAACCATCAACCCCGCCGCGTGAGTTCCATGCCCTTCAGCACCGCCATTCCTGCCTTCTACGGCGCAAGCCGCACCACCAGCCCGGCGGGCCACGCCGCCGCGATCTTTGGTGCACCCCATGGTACGCCCTACGAAGGAATCGACAACCGTGTGAACGAGGATGCCGCTGACGCATTCCGCGTGGCGCTGGCTGAAGATTCCGCCTGGGTCGACCATTGGGACTTCGACTTCGGAGGCCCACTGCTTCGCGATGGTGTCACGATCGCCGACCTCGGCAACCTTCCGACCTCTTCGAAGGATGGTGCTGGCAATCGCCAGCTCATCGCCGGTGCGACCCGCCGCATTCTCGAAGCGAATGCGGTTCCGATCATGTTCGGCGGCGACGATTCCGTACCGATCCCCTTCATCGGGGCCTTCGCCGGTGGGCCGCCAATCGTGATCCTGCAGATCGACGCCCACATCGACTGGCGCGAGGAACGCTATGGGGAGCGCCTCGGCTTTTCCTCCACCATGCGCCGCGCTTCCGAACAGCCGCATGTCAAGGCCATCGTCCAGGCGGGCGCCCGCGGGCTTGGCAGCGCCCGCGCCGCAGAGGTCGAGGACGCCAGGGCCTGGGGTGCCCAGCTCATCACCTCGCGAGACATCCACCACAAAAGTGTGGATGTGGTTCTCGATCACATTCCGCAGGGCAGCAACTGCCTGATCTCTCTGGACTGCGATGCGATCGACATCTCGCAGATGCCGGCCGTGGCCTATCCCACGCCCGGCGGCCTCACCTACACGCAGGTGACGGATCTGATCGCCGGTGTCGCTGGCAAGGCGCGGATCGCCGGCTTCACGATGGTAGAATTCGTTCCCAGCAGAGATCCCGCCGGCAACGCCGCCTTCACGGCGGCGCGGATCGCCGCCAACGTCATCGGCCACATCGCCCGGCAGCGCTGACCGCTC
>CAZECZ010000187.1:0-7608 GCA_964510815.1 uncultured Aestuariivirga sp. | reverse complement strand
ATGTGACCTTTCAATAGGTTGGTGCGTCATTGCTTCGCCAAGACGATTCCGTCTTAGCGCATTACGCACTAATTACGGCTTGAGGAAAAGCTTTCTGCCGCCGCGCAGATGCCCTGCACATCGATCCCGTAGTGATGATACAGCTCCTCGATGGTGCCGGACTGGCCGAAATGTTCCACACCCAAGGCGCGCGTGCGGTGACCGTTGACCGCGCCCAGCCAGGCTAATGCCGCAGGATGCCCATCGGTCACCGTCAGCAACCGGCAATGCGATGGTAAATTGGCCAGCAGCCGTTCGGCGTGACTCGTCGCGCTCTTGGCGCCATAGCTGCGGGCACGTTGGGCGGCACTCCATCCCGCGTTCAACCGGTCGGCTGAGGTGATGGCGAGAACGCCGACATCCCGGTGTGTTTCAGCCAGTGCGCCAGCCGCTGAGATGGCTTCGGGCGCGACGACGCCAGTATAGGCCACCACCAGCTCGGCGTTGGGGCCGGGACTGCGCAGCCAATAGCCGCCATTGACAATATCCTCCGTAAGCTGAACATCAACCTCGCGGCTGGGTTGCTCGATGACACGTGTCGACAGCCGGAGATAGACCGAGCCTCCCGTCGCATCGCGGAGCCATGTCGCCGGGTCCGGCTCTTGGTCGCCATCGCGCTGGATATAGTCGAAGGCGAAACGCAGAATGACGGCGAGTTCGTCGACGAATGCGGGCTCGAAGCTCGCGAGCCCATCCTGGGCCATGCCGATCAGCGGCGTTGCGATTGACTGATGGGCGCCACCTTCAGGCGCCAGCGTGACGCCCGAGGGCGTGGCCACGAGGATGAAGCGCGCATCCTGATAGCAGGCATAATTCAGCGCATCGAGGCCGCGCATGATGAATGGATCGTAGAGAGTGCCCACCGGCAGCAGCCGCTCGCCGAAATGCGCATGGGAAAGCCCGAGGGCAGACAGCATGGTGAAGAGGTTCATCTCCGCGATGCCGAGTTCGAGGTGCTGTCCCTTGGGAGAGAACTCCCAGCTGAAGGCCGATGGGATGCGTTCGCGCCGGAACAGATCCGCCATTTCACGCTGTGCGAACAGGCCTTTCCGGTTCACCCAGCCGCCGAGATTGGTCGAGACCGTGACGTCGGGCGAAGTGGTGACGATGCGCCGCGTGAAATTGTCGTCGCCGCGCGCGATTTCAGCCATCAAGACTCCGAAACCCGCCTGTGTCGACTGCTTCGGCTGCGGCGGCCAGGAAAGGGTCTCCGGCACTGAAACGGCCGGTGCGCTGTAGCGGCGGCGGCCACGCGCATTGAAGGGCGCATCTGCGATGAAGGTCGAGAGCGCATCTTCCTGCAACGCCAGGCCTTCGAATTTCTCCCACTCCCGTCCCTCGCGAACACCGAGCGACTGGCGGAAGCCTTCCATCTGTGCTGCCGTCATGAGCCCCGCGTGGTTGTCCTTGTGGCCGGCGAGCGGCAGGCCAAAGCCCTTGATCGTATAAGCAATGAAGCACGTCGGCCTGTCGTGCAACCGCGCTGTCTCGAAGGCATCCAGCAATGTTGGCAGGTCGTGGCCGCCGAGATTGGTCATCAGTGCTGCAAGCTCGCTGTCGGATCGCCGTTCGATGAGCCGCGACACTTCGGCCTGATCGCCAAGTTCGTCGCGCAATCTTTTCCGCCATGCGGCACCGCCTTGAAAGGTCAATGCTGCGTAGAGCTGGTTCGGGCAGTTGTCGATCCACGCCTTGAGCTTTTCGCCGCCGGGCTCTGCAAAGGCCGCCTGCTGCAGCTGGCCGTGCTTGAGGATTACGACGTCCCAGCCGAAATTCTGGAAGATGGCCTCGAAGCGCTCCCACAGGCCTTCGCGCACGACGGCATCGAGGCTCTGGCGATTGTAGTCGACGACCCACCAGCAATTGCGCAAGCCATGCTTCCAGCCTTCCAGCAAGGCCTCGAAGATGTTGCCCTCGTCCATCTCGGCATCGCCCAGCAGGGCCACCATGCGGCCTTCCGGCCGGCCGAGCCCAAGCCCCTTGGCACGCAGGTAGTCCTGCACGAGTGAGGAGAACAGCGTATGGGCCACGCCGAGCCCCACCGAGCCGGTCGAGAAATCAACGTCGTCCGTGTCCTTGGTGCGCGACGGATAGGACTGCGCGCCGAAGAGGCCGCGAAAACGTTCCAGCTTCTCGCGAGTCTGGTTGCCGAACAGGTACTGGATGGCGTGGAACACCGGACTCGCGTGCGGCTTCACGGCAACGCGGTCTTCCGGCCGCAGGACTGCGAAATAGAGCGCCGTCATGATGGTGACGAGCGAGGCGGAGGACGCCTGATGGCCTCCGATCTTGAGGTCGTCGCTCTTGGGGCGGAGATGATTGGCGTTGTGAATCATCCAACTCGCCAGCCACAGGACCTTGCGCTCGAGTTGGGTGAGAGCGGCAACGCGGGAATCGGTTTCGATCATGGCGGACCTCCAGCTTCACAATAACGGCCATCATTCGTGAAGGGCGGCCAATTCCAGCTTGAATTGGAGGCAATATTGGTGAATTCTGCTAATAATGACTGAAAAATGGAATATCATGCCAAACTTGAGCTTGGATGAGATCGACCACAAACTGATCGCCGCCTTGCAGGGCAATTGCCGTCTCACGGTCCAGGAGCTGGCTGACCGGGTGGGTCTGTCAGCCTCGCCCTGCGCCAGGCGGGTCAGGCTTCTGGAGAAGGCAGGCATCATCAAGGGCTACGTGGCGGTGATCGACCAGGCCAAGGTCGGGCTTCCCATCAGCATCTTCGTGTCCGTCAAGCTGGAGCGCCAGCGCGAGGAAGAACTCGATCGCTTCTCGGAGGCCATTGCGCGCTGGCCGGAGGTGGCAGACTGCTATCTGATGACCGGGCAGCGTGACTATCTCATGCGCGTGGTTGTCGGCGATCTGTCTTCCTATGAGCGCTTCCTGAAGGACAAGCTCACCCGGCTCGACGGCGTGGCATCCATCGAATCGAGCTTCGCCCTCGGCGAAGTGAAGCGCTCGCATCTCGTTCCGGTAAAACACGAAGGCCAACATCCGCGCGATTGATTGCGGAGGTGCAAGGGCTTTTTGGCATCAATCACGCGATATTGCGGCCTTGCGTAACACGTCCGAACGCGCCCGTGATCCGGCGAGGATGTAAGAGTGGTCGTTGCCGGTCAGGACGAAGCGGGCGCCACCGGCAATGTAATACGTGGCCCACTCCTGGTCATAGACACCGCCCATGCCGAGGAATTTTCCGTGCCGCCGGCAGGCGTCGCCGACGGAACGGTAGGCCTCCTGCACGGCGGGATGTCCGATCTGCCCGGACAGTCCCATCTCGGTTGAAAGATCGCCGGTGCCGATCAGGAGCCCGTCGATGCCGTCGGCCGCCGCGATCTCCGCAGCATTCTTCACACCTTCCGGGCTCTCGATCATGGCGATCACCAGGACGCTTGCATTCAGGAAGGTCTGGGCTTCGGCGGCAGGTGGCGGCTGAAAGCCGAACGCTGCCGGCGGTCCGCCCCAGCTTCGCTTGCCTAATGGCGGATAGCGGAGCGCCTCGGCGGCGTGCCTTGCCTGTGCGGGCGTGTCGACATGGGCGACGATGACACCCATCGCCCCATTGTCCAGGGCGCGGCTTGCCTCATCCATGGCATGGGCAGGGACGCGCACGATCGGCGTGACACCGGTCGGCAGGGCCGCAAGACAGATTTGGGCGGCGTCATGGACTGAGAAGGCGCCGTGTTCCATGTCGATGAACAGCCAGTCATGCCCCGTGGCGGCCGCCAGCATCGCCGTGGCACTGGTCCTGAGGTGATGGACGCCGAAGCCCAGCGCCAGTTCACCCGCATCCAGCTTCTGCTTGGTTCGGTTTTCAAACAGTGTCACGGGCGTCTCCGTCTGACTGGGGCAGTCGTGGCGTGTGAAAGCGAGGGAAGCATGTGAGCCTAGACCAGCGACTCGTGGATCTGCAGGACTTCGAACACCAGTCCGCCGGGCGAACGGCAAAACGCCAGGCGGCGCGAGCCCAAGCCAGCTTTGACCTCGATCGGTTCGAGCAGCACTTCTGTTCCGGCCGCCTTGATCTCGGCTAAAGTGGCGTCGACATCTTCGACTTCGAACACCGCGTGGGTAAGGCCATCGGCAGGCGGTGAGGGAAGGCGGTCCTCAAACACTGTCTTCGGCGTCAGGAACAGCCGCGTGCCGCCGAAGTCGAGCAATGCGTATTCGAAGATGCCGTCCGGGGTTTCAAGCCGCTCGTGAAGCCGCAAATCCGCGCCGATGGAGACGAAATACCGGATCTCGGCCGCGACGTCGGCGACCTTCATGCCGATGTTCCACAGCTTGGCGTCCATGATAACTCAGCGCCCGCCGGCGCGATTCCAGCCCCGCCCGGTGTCGCCATAGGCCTCCCAGCCGGTATCGGTGACGGCAACCGTATCCTCGAGCTTGATGAAGCCGCGTGTGGGGTGGCCGAGTGTCGTCTCGATCGAAATGACCATGCCACTCTTGAGCGGCAGATCGGAGTCATAGCCCGGATAGCGCTGGGGTGCCTTGTCGGTGAGACGTGGCGCCTCATGGGTCACCAATCCCATGCCATGCGCCACGAATTCGAGATGGGCGGCATTGGGCGACGCCGCGATCATCCTGCGCGGCTCGACGAAGATATCGCGCCCGAGTGCGCCGGGTTTGATCGGTCGCCGTGCGGCCTGCTGGATTGCATCGATTTCGTCGAGAAGCGTCACGAGTTCGGCGTCGGGTTCGCCGAGGATCGCCATGCGGCAGATGTCGCCGATGTAGCCGCGATAGTTGCCGCCACTGTCGAGCGAGAAGATGTCCCCATCCTGGAGCACTTGATCGGATGGGGCCCGGTTGCGGCTGGTGCCGGCAGTGATCAGGCAGTATTCGAAAACCAGGTCTCGGTTCACCTCTTCCCTGCGCAGGCGGTCGACGAGATCGTGCTTGGTCATGCCCGGCCTGGCGCTGGCAAACACGGCTTGCATGGACTCCGCCACCCGCTCGGACGCGATGCGCAAGGTTTCGAGCTCGGCCGGCGTCTTGACTGCCCGCAGGCGTTCCAAGGGGAAATGGGCCTCGACGAAGGTGCTTTCTGGGAATGCCTGGCGCAGCATCTGGTAGGCGTCGGCCGGCAGGAAGGCTTCCTCGATGCCGACCCGCTTGTGGCTTCCGCCGAGTTTCTTGATGTTGGCGATGGCGGCGCGGGTGGCATCTGCCGTACCCCACACCGAGAGGTCGAGATTGGTCATCCAGAACTTGCCGTTGTCGCGCTCATAGCCCTCCATCGGGTTGGCGACATAGACGGAAGACCGAGCCCCGCCGCGTGGATAGATCAAAATCGGCAGGTAGCGGCTGACGCCGACGGCATCGGCATAGTCGTGGAAGAAGAAGCGGTGGCCGCCGGTCAGATACTGGATGTTGTGCTTGGAACAGACCAGCAGCAGGTCGATTCCCGCTTCATCGAGAAGCGCATCAAGCTGGGTTGCGTCAAAGGGCAGTTTGGGGGCTGTGTCGATCGAGTTCATCCTGATGTCCTCCGGTCCATTGAACTCTGCCGGTGCCGGCAAGCGGGCTTGCCTCTACGGTCTTGAGGCCCAAGGCTATTGCATAAGCTGGCCGACGTCGAGCCCGCGAGACCTTCCTGTTTCTCTGTGCCGCGATGCGGCAAAGGCCTCTTCCAATTTGGCCGCAGGCGGTACACGATGTGTCCTTTGCAGCAGCCATGCGGAGAAGAAAGATGTTTTATGGAGCAGTAGACGGAACGGCCTTCGAAGTGCTGGACCCGCGGTTCAAGGCCTGCCTTGTCGGCCACGTGCGCGTGGAGCGCCTGTGGACGGGGGCGCGCTGGTCGGAGGGCCCCGTGTGGTTCGCAGCCGGGCGCTATCTCGTGTGGTCAGACATCCCCAACAACCGCATGCTGCGCTACGATGAGTGCGATGGCTCGGTTTCCGTCTTCCGCCATCCGTCCAACAATTCGAACGGCAACACCGTCGACGCACAGGGCCGCCTGTTGTCCTGTGAGCACGGCGCGCGCCGGGTGACCCGCACCGAACTCGACGGCTCGATCACCATCATCGCCGACAGCTACAAAGGCAAGCGCCTCAATTCGCCCAATGACCTGGTGGTGAAATCCGACGGCTCGATCTGGTTCACCGATCCATCCTACGGCATCCTCTATGACTACGAAGGCGGACGGGCCGAAAGCGAGATCGGCAACTGCAACGTCTATCGCGTCGACCCGCAGAGCGGCCAGATCACGATCGTCGCCGATGATTTCGACAAGCCGAATGGGCTCGCCTTCTCGCCTGACGAGAAATTTCTCTATATCGCCGACACCGGCGCCTCGCACCGCGACGGCGGCCCGAAGCACATCCGCAAGCTGGCGGTCAAGGCCGACGGCAAATCGCTCGGCAAGTCGACGGTGTTCGCCGAGAGTACCTCAGGGCTTTTCGACGGCTTCCGCGTCGATGCTGCCGGCCGCATCTGGACCAGCGCTTTCGAGGGCGTGCATTGCTATGACCCGGACGGCACGCTGATCGGCAAGATCCTGATACCGGAGATCGTCTCCAACGTCTGCTTCGGCAGCGCCAGGCTCAACCGCCTGTTCATTTGTGGCACCACGTCGCTCTACTCCGCCTTCCTCGCGATCAACGGGATCAGTCCCTATCGGCGCTGATCATCTTTGGGACCGGCCAGCCGCTACTGGCGACGAAGACCAACCCGACGGAGAGACACGTGGACGACAAGCTGTTCCAAAAGGGCCTGGCGAAGCGGAAAGCTACGCTGGGCGCTGACTACGTCGAGAAGAACCTGGCAGCGGCCGATGATTTCACCCGGCCGTTCCAGGAGGCGATGACGGCGTGGTGCTGGGGCTTCGGCTGGGGTGACGAGGTCATCGACGCCAAGACCCGCTCGATGATGAATCTCGCGATGATCGGTGCACTGGGCAAGATGCATGAATGGGAAACCCATTGCCGCGGCGCACTCAACAATGGTGTCTCGAAGGACGAAATCCGCGCCATCATCCATGTCGTCGGCATCTATTGCGGGGTGCCGCAGGCCCTTGAGTGCTTCCGCGTCGCCCGCAAAGTGCTTGACGAAAGTATTCAGCCATAAGTCCCCAACAACAACAAACGGCTATCGCAAGTTTCGCTTAAAATATTCCCAGCTTTTCGACAGATCGAATCCGGGACGTTCAGGTCCCACAAGCCATCGCCACAACCGGACGATGCATTGACCAATTGTTAGCCTTACAAATTCCTTAGGAACTCTGACACCCGGGGAATTGCGCATGGCCGTCTCGTCTCCCACCGCCAACGTCACGGGCACCACAGGCACAGGCCTCGACTTTCTGGTCTCATCGATCGCCGCCGATCCTGGTTTGAATGAACGGATTGCCCGCAGTCAGATTGCCGAAGGTGCTACGGCCGCCGACGGCATGAACCATATGATCGTCGATGCAATCCGCGCGACGGGGACGGGGCTCGACTCGATCGTCGACATCATGGGACAGGTCGCAGGGCTCAACACCAAGATCCCGGCCAGCTAGAGCCTCGGGCGGTCATTTGGAATCGAAAGTGATTCACAAATCAGTCTGAA
>CAZECZ010000186.1:0-7617 GCA_964510815.1 uncultured Aestuariivirga sp. | reverse complement strand
CACCCAGTTGTTCGCACATGGCCTGTTCGCCATAGCAGATGCCGAGCACGGGAAGGCCACGGGTGAACACCTTGTCCGGCGCCCGGGGGCTGCCGCCTTCATGGACGGAGGCGGGCCCGCCGGAGAGAATGATGCCCTTGAGGCCCGGCCAGTCCAGCGCCGTTTCGGCCGACTGGAAGGGGACGATTTCCGAGTACACCCCCGCCTCGCGGATGCGGCGCGCGATGAGCTGGGTGACCTGTGAGCCGAAGTCGATGATGAGGATACGGTCTTGCATGGCGGGTCTTTAAGGAAGGGAGAGGGAGTCTGCAAGGTGGAGTATTGCAGTAGAGTCGAAGCTGGACCCCAGCCTTCCCTGGGGTGACGGGGGAGGATCAAACGGCCTCCTCATTGCGTCATGCCAGCGCAGGCTGGCACCGCGCTTCTGTCGGGTATCGGGATACGGCATTGTGCCTACCCCGCCGCGATATCCCAGATCAGCTTGATGTTCAGCGCGATGATGATCGCCGCGATGATGCCCGACGTGATCGTCAGCCATGTCGGCGCAGCGAGGCCGTTCATCTTGGCCTTGTCCCGCGTGAACATGACAAGCGGCACGATGGCGAAGGGGAGCTGGAAGGCGAGGATCACCTGGCTGAGGATCAGCAGCGTGCCGGTGCCGGCCGAACCATAGTAGATGGTGACGGCAGCCGCCGGGATGATGGCGATCATGCGGGTGATGAGCCGCCGGAGCCAGGCCGGCAGCTTGATGTCGAGAAAGCCTTCCATGACGATCTGCCCGGCCATGGTCGCCGTGACCGTCGAGTTGAGGCCGCAGCACAGCAGCGCGATGGCGAACAATTTGGGCGCCAATAGCGAGCCCACCAGCGGCGCCAGCATGGCGTGAGCGTCGCCGATTTCTGCGACCGTCGTGTGGCCACCGCGATGGAAGGTCGCCGCTGCGAGGATCAGGATCGAGGCATTGACCAGAAGCGCGAACATCAGCGCCACCGTCGAGTCCCAGGTGGCAAAGCGCAGAGCCTCGCGCCTTTCCGGCAGGCTCTTGCCGTAGTCGCGCGTCTGCACGATGCCGGAATGGAGGTAGAGGTTGTGCGGCATGACCGTGGCGCCGATGATGCCCAGCGCCAGGTAGAGCATGTTCGGATCGCGCACGATGTCGACGGTCGGCGCGAAGCCGAGGATGACAGCTCCCCACTCCGGGTCGGCCAGCGCGATCTGGATGAAGAAGCAGGCGAAGATGATGGCGAGAAGCGCAATGATGAAGGCCTCCACCCAGCGGAAGCCCAGCTTTTGCAGCCACAGGATCAGGAAGACATCGAGTGCCGTGATGACGACACCGAGTTCAAGCGGAATGCCGAACAGCAGGTTGAGACCAATGGCGGTGCCCACCACTTCCGCGACATCGGTGGCGATGATGGCGATTTCGGCGAAAGCCCACAGAATCCACGAGACGGTCCGCGGATAGGCATCGCGGCACGCTTGCGCCAGATCCCGGCCCGACCCGATGGCGAGCCTTGCACAGAGGGACTGCAGGATGATCGCCATGATGTTCGACATCATGGCAACCGTGAGCAGCATGTAGCCGAATTGCGCCCCGCCGGCGATGGAGGTAGCCCAGTTCCCGGGGTCCATGTAGCCCACCGCCACCAGATAACCCGGTCCGACGAAGGCCAGTGCCCGACGCCACAGCGATCCCGAACGCGACACGTGGATGGATCTGAAGACATCGACGAGCGACGGCTCGCCGCGCTTGCGGCGCCATCCGGATCTGGTGTCGGCTGCTACGGCATCCTGAGGCATGAGCCAAAGTTTAGCATTGGCTAAATCTATTGCAATAGGGTAATTTCAGTGCCGAACCAGGAGGAGACCATTGCCGCAAGGGACGAGAAAGAAGGCTGCCCGCCTGCGCTCCGCCGCCTTCCGGCGGGTGCGTGCCGACCACCAGTCGGAACTGGCCGAGGACTATGTCGAAATGATCGCCGATCTCATTGACGAGCGTGGCGAGGCGCGCGGCACCGACATTGCCATGCGCATGGGCGTGGCCAATGCGACCGTGGTGAAGACCTTGAAGCGGCTGCAGGATTCAGGACTGGTGACGCAGGAGCCCTATCGCTCTGTGTTCCTCACCGGCGACGGCTGGAAGATGGCCGAGGACGGACGCCGCAAACACAAGGTCGTGGAGTCCTTCCTGCTGGCGCTGGGCATTTCGGAACAACAGGCCCGCATCGACAGCGAGGGTATCGAGCATCACGTGAGCGAGGAGACGCTCAAGGCCATGGCAAGGTTCCTGGTGCGGAACAGAACCTAGGTCTTCGCCATGACGGCAACGAAGAAGCCGTCCGTATCGTGGCGGGCCGGTGACAGGAGGAGCGTCTCCGATGATCCGTCGGCAGAGGATGGCGGTTCTCCGCCGATCGTAGCGGCCCATTGATCACGGTACGGAATGATGTCCATGCCCGGATGGCGATTGAGGAAGGTCGTGACCTGCTCGGTGTTTTCCTGCGGAAGGACGGAACAGGTGATATAGACGAGCCGGCCGCCGGGCTTCACCAGATTGAATCCCTTTTCAAGGACTTGGCGCTGGTCCTTCAGCCTTTGGGTGAGCTGCTTCTCGGTGAGCCGCCACTTGGCGTCGGGCTTCCTGCGCCACGATCCGGAACCTGAGCACGGCGCGTCGATCAGCACGCAATCGAAGGGACCGGCCGCTTCGAGCTTGTCTTGGTCCTGGGCGGAGACGACCTCGCAATTGGTAACGCCGGCACGCGTCAGGCGCTCGAAGATCGGCCGCAGCCGGAAGCGGTCGGCATCGTGGGCGACGAGCTGCCCCTCGTTCGCCATCATGGCGGCGAGCGCCAGTGTCTTGCCGCCAGCACCGGCGCAAATGTCTGCGACCGTCTCGCCCGGCTTGACGCCTGACAGGAGGGCCGCAACCTGCGAAGCGGCGTCCTGCACCTCGAACCAGCCCTTGCCGTGGGCGGGCTCGGCTTCAACATTGGCGTTGCGTGTCTCATGACCCGGAGCCGGGATGCGCACACAAAGCGGCGACCATGGCCCCTCCTCCGCACCGAAACGAGAGAGTGCCCCAATAACCTCGGCCCGCGTGGCCTTCAGCGTATTGACCCGAAGGTCGATCGGCGCGCGCGAGGCGAGAGCTGCCCCCTCCTCCGCCGCGCAGGCGCCAAATGCCTGCTCGAAATACGGCACCAGCCATTCCGGCAAGTCTCCCGCGGCAGCCACCGGCAGATCGGCCCGCATGGGGCGCGACAGGGCCACCCGCTCGGCATCAGTCAGACCACCGGGCCCATGTTGCTCCACCGCCAAGGCAGCAATGTCGTCGATGCCCTGACCCCACAGGTCACGCAGGGCCGCCAGAACCAGCGCCCGCGGCCGCCCGTCGCCCATGTGCGCCGCGAGCGAGTTGCGCTTGCGCAAGGCATCGTAGACCAGCGTGCCGATGGCATGGCGATCCGTGGATCCGGCAAAGCGGTGCGCCTTGCCCCAATCTTTCAGTGCCTCGGAGGCCGGGCGGTGCCGCTCGAAGATCTCCGTGAGAATGTCGATTGCCGCAGCCGCACGGCCCGCAAGTCGCATCTCTTATCCGATCACATAGAGGCGGAGGCCAAACCACACCCACATCAGCGCCACGACGGAGAAACCGAAGACGAAGACCTGAAAGCGGCGAATGACGACATTGGCACCGGTGTGGATGAGGGTGTGGACAATACGGCTGGCGACGAAGATCCAGGCGAGCACCACGGCAACCCAATCAGCCAGCTGCGTCGCCAGCAGCAGCGCCAGCACCGCGTAGAACAGCACTGGCACCTCGAACTGGTTCTGGTAGTTGTTGGAAAACTTCCGGACATCGTCTGGCCAGCCGGAATTGTCCAGCGCCACATCCTTGATCTTGACGCGCCCCTGCTGCGCCGCCCTGAATCGCGCCCGCCCCATGCCGCCACCGACAATGAACACCAGCGCCACGTGGATGAAGGCGGGCAGCAACAGCCATTGAGTGATGGTCATGGAACAAGCCCCAGATTGCGGGCGACTGCCGTCACCTCGGATGAGGACAGAAAGGCGCTGCCGGTCGCCGTCAAGGCATCGCGGGCATCCAGATCAAGGGTGCTCGCATCATTCGACAGCGCAGGCTCGAGACGCGCCTCATCGAAGCGGCACCGGTAATAGGCGTCGTCACTGCCGCCGGAACGGTCACCGCGCTGCGAAAACCCCAATGCGGCAGTGAGCGTGTCGAACGTCACCGTAAAGACGTAGTCGGGCTCGATCGCATCGATGGCGCTGTAATAGGTGCCACCCTGGTCTGCCTCATTGGTGTCGAATGCCGCGTGGCACGTCTCCACTTTCGTACTGGCCTGATAGCTGCACCTGCCACGCTGGAACACCACGTATCTCAATTCGCCAGACCGCAAGAGCAGATCCCGGTCCAGATGATAGGAGACGAAGTCACCGTTCGGCTTCTGCCTGAAAAAGCTCAGCGCGCAGCGCGTTGCGTCAAGGGGATCGGCTTCCGCTGGATTGCCGGCAATCGTGAAATAGCCGGTGAACGGATAGTCCGCAGCCATGGCCGACGGCTTGGTCACGCCCCACAGCAGGACAAAGAGCAAGACGGCGCGCATCAGCCCTGCCGCTGGTAGTTCGGTGCCTCGCGGGTGATCATCACGTCGTGGACGTGGCTTTCGCGCATGCCAGCCGAGGTGATGCGGATGAACTCGGCCTTGTGGCGCAATTCGCCGAGGTCGGCCGCACCCACATAGCCCATGGCGGCGCGAAGCCCGCCGACAAGCTGGTGCAGCACGGCACCCACCGGCCCCTTGTAGGCCACCTGGCCCTCGATGCCTTCCGGCACGAGCTTCAGATTGTCCTTCACCTCCTGCTGGAAGTAGCGGTCGGCGGACCCTCTGGCCATGGCGCCCACCGACCCCATGCCACGGTAGGCCTTGTAGCTGCGGCCATTGTAGAGATAGACCTCGCCGGGGCTCTCGTCGGTGCCCGCCAGCAGCGAGCCGATCATGGCGCATTCGGCTCCGGCAGCCAGCGACTTGGCGAGATCGCCCGACAGCTTGATGCCGCCGTCGGCGATCACCGGCACATCCTGCTTGGCACCTTCCTCGGCGCATTCGAGGATGGCCGAAAGCTGCGGCACGCCGACACCGGCAACGACGCGCGTCGTGCAGATGGAACCGGGCCCGATGCCGATCTTCACCGCATCCGCGCCGGCATCGATCAGTGCACGGACGGCCTCGGGCGTGGCCACGTTGCCGGCGATGATCTGCACCTTGTTGGAGAGCGTCTTAATGCGGCTCACCTGCGCGATGACGTTGGCCGAATGGCCGTGCGCGGTATCGACGGTAATGAGATCGGCGCCGGCCTCCACCAGCAGTTCGGCGCGCTCGAAGCCGGCATCGCCCGTGCCTGTGGCGGCACCGACCAGCAGGCGGCCCTGGTCGTCCTTCGCGGCCAGCGGATGGTCCGCCGCCTTCTCCATGTCGTTGACGGTAATGAGGCCGACGCACTTGAAGTCATCATCGACGACGATCAGCTTCTCGATCCGGTACTTGTGCAACAGCCGCTTGGCTTCTTCGCGGTCGACCCCCGCCTTGACGGTGACAAGGTTCTCGCGCGTCATCAGGTCCGCGACCTTGAGATTCGGGTCGGAGGCAAAGCGCACGTCGCGATTGGTGATGATGCCGGCCAGCCTGCCGTTGTGGTCCACCACGGGAATGCCGGAAATCTTGTGCTGCTCCTTGAGCTTCAGCACGTCGCCCAATGTTGCATTGGGAGAAATGGTGATGGGGTTCACCACCATGCCGCTTTCGAAACGCTTCACCTGGCGGACGTGATCGGCCTGCACCATGGGCTCAAGGTTCTTGTGGACGATGCCCAGGCCTCCGGCCTGGGCCATGGCGATGGCAAGCCGGGCCTCGGTGACGGTGTCCATGGCGGCCGAGATGATGGGGATCGACAGCCGGATGTTGCGGGTCAGCCGGGTGGCGGTGGAGACCTGGGCCGGCAGGACGGAAGACGCGCCGGGCTTCATCAGCACGTCGTCGAAGGTGAGATATTCGGGGATGTGGCGCGGCGCCATGGGCCAACCTCTCAGGAAACAGGACTCGTTAACAGATTGGCGGCTGTCCTTAACACCCGTGTGGCGGCGTGAGCAAGCGCCCAATCCCGCGTGTTGTGCTTGCATGACGCCCCATATTCCGACTATTCCGGTCGACATGATCTCTCAGCGCGCCCGGTATGCATTCAAGGCGGTGGTGGCCCTGGCCCGCGCCAGGCCCGGCGAGGGACTGCAGATTCGCCAGCTCTGCGAGCAGGAAAAGCTGCCACGCAAGTTTCTCGAGCAGATCCTGCTGAGCCTCAAGGCAGCCGGGTTCATCACCAGCCGCCGTGGCCGGGATGGCGGTTATGAATTGCTGAAGGCGCCCGACCGAATCTTGATCGGACCGATGCTGAGGGCGGTCGACGGCCCGATTGCCCCGCTCCCCTGCCTGTCGCGTACCGCCTACCGGCGCTGCGACGATTGCCGTGACGAAGCCGCCTGCGAACTCCGCATCGCCTTTGACAAGGCCTACGCGGACTATCTCGCGACGCTCGAACACCTGACACTTGCCGACGTCATGCGGCAGGCGGACGCCGCCAGACCGGCTACGATAGCCATTTAGTCAGAATTTTCAATGGGATATACGAAATTTTAAGGGCGGACGAAATTGCCGCTTGCAATACTCTATTAAAACGATAGATTTTATATACTAACAATGAAGGACGCAGACTATGAGCTATATTGCGCACAATACGTTCCACGCGGCAGCCGCGCAGGATCGCATCGCGATTGCCCGCCGGCCTATGTCCGCTCCCCGGGCTGGAGGCGACTCCGGTATCAGCAAGATGAAAGCGGCGCTGCTGTGGGAATGCTACCTCAGCGGCCAGATGTCGGAGACCGATATCCGCCACGAAGCCGCGGCAAACCCCTTCTTCGCCGCGCGCGTCGGCGGGAACAACTAGCCCCTGAATCCCATCGCCAGCACGAAGAGTTCGGCCGAGTCGTCGCGGCTGGCCATCGGCTTGACGTGCCGGACGCTGGCGAAATCCAGCTTCATCATCTTCAGCAACTCGCCCTCGGTGCCGCCGCGCAGCACCTTGGCAAGATAGGTTCCGCCGGGTTTGAGCACCTGTTTGGCGAATTCGTAGCCGGCTTCCGCCAGCGCCATGATCTGGATGTGGTCGGTCTGGCGGTGGCCAGTGGCATGCGCGGCCATATCGGAGAGCACGCAGTCGGCCTTCTCGCCGCCCAATGCTTCAATGAGCAGGTCCGGCGCGTCCTCGTCGAGGAAGTCCTTGTGGAAGATCGTCACCGAGGGAATGGGGTCCATGCCGTGCATATCAATGGCGATGACCTTGCCACGGCCCTCTTCCGCCCTGACGCGCCTGGCGGCCACCTGGCTCCAGCCACCGGGAGCGGCACCCAGATCGACGATGCGGCCCCCGGGCTTGAGGAAGCGATACTTGTCGTCGATTTCGATCAGCTTGAAGGCGGCGCGCGACCGGTAGCCGAGCTTGCGGGCCTCCTGGACATAGGGGTCGTTGAGCTGGCGCTCG
>CAZECZ010000185.1:0-7639 GCA_964510815.1 uncultured Aestuariivirga sp. | reverse complement strand
GCCGCGGCCCGACGTTGTCATTGTGGCCCGCGGTGGCGGTTCGTTGGAAGACCTGTGGGGCTTCAACGAGGAAATTGTCGTGCGGGCCGCCGCGGCAAGTGACATACCTCTCATTTCGGCCGTGGGCCACGAGACCGACACGACGCTCATCGACTTCGCCTCCGACTTGCGTGCGCCCACGCCGACCGCGGCGGCGGAAAGGGCCGTGCCGGTCAGGGTCGACCTGCTGGCGGAGGTGGCCTCGCTGTCGTCCCGGCTTCACGGCGGCATGCGCCGCACTATGGACGAACGCGGGACGCGGGTGACGTCAGCGGGCCGGGCACTGCCGCGGCCCGACGAACTGCTGGCGCTCGCGACACAGCGCTTCGATTCGGCCTCGGGGCGGCTGGCGCAGGCGCTGAAGGCCAACACGCAGGAACATCGTGTCAGGCTTGGCCGCGTGGCGCCGCGCCTGAGCCTGGCGCCAGTGCGCACCATGATCTCCAATGAGCGAAAGCAACTCGACACCACCTCCCAGCGCGCCGCCCGTGCACTCTCCCGCATCGTCGAGGTGCGCCGCCAGCGCTACGAAGCGACGGCGAAGCTATTGGAGACGCTGTCTTACAAGTCCGTGCTCCAGCGCGGCTTTGCCCTGGTACGCGATGCCAAGGGCAAGTCCGTGCACGCCGCTTCTGATGTCAAGCCGGGCCAGTCGTTACAGATCGAATTCGCCGATGGTTCGGTGAAGGTGAAGGAAGACAGCCCGAAACAGGGGAGCCTGTTCTAGACCGCCCATTCGCCGTTCCGCATCAGCGGTTCCGCCTTGCCGTCGGCGGTGAGCCCGTCGATGTCGAGGTCGGCATTGCCGATCATCCAGTCGACGTGGACGAGGCTGGAGTTGGCGCCAAGCGAGGCCTTCTCGTCGGCGCTGCGCTCGCCGCCGTTCCGGATGTTTTCGCTGTAGGACTGCCCCACGGCGATGTGGCTGGCGGCGTTTTCGTCGAACAGCGTGTTGTTGAAGATGATGCCGGACTTCGAGATCGGCGAGGAATGCGGCACCAGCGCCACTTCGCCAAGCCTTGCGGCTCCCTCATCCGTAGAAATCAAGCTCTTGAAGGCATCCTCGCCCTTCTCGGCCGTCATCTCGACGATGCGGCCCTTCTCGAAGCGGACCTTGATGCCATCGATGAGCGAGCCCTGGTAGGAGAGCGGCTTCGATGAGCAGACCGTGCCGTCCACCCGGTCCTTGTGCGGGCAGGTGAAGACTTCTTCGGTGGGGATATTGGCGTTGCAGACGACGCCGTTGCGGGCCTTTCCGGCACCGCCCTTCCACACGTGGTCGTCGGCGAGGCCGAGAGTGAGATCGGTGCCAGGACCGCTGTACTTCAGCGCCGCATAGCGCTTGCCGTTGAGATAGTCCGTCCGCCGCGCAAGGTCGGCCGAATGCTTTTCCCAGGCGCCGACGGGATCGGGGAGATCAGCGCGCGTACAGGCGAAGATCGCCTGCCACAGCTTGTCGAGGGCCTCCTGCTCCGGCAGGCCGGGGAACACCGATTTGGCCCAGGCCGGCGTTGCCGCCGCGATGACGCACCAGTTGATGGCAAAGCCGGTAATGTGTTCGAGTGCGGGACGGTAGGCCATGGAGCGGGCCTTGTTGGCGCGCGCCAGCTTCTTTGGGTCCTGGCCCGCGAGCAGGCCAGGGTCTTCGCCGGCGATGGCAAGGCGCGCCGCACCTGCCTTGAATGCCTCGGCCATGCCGTTGAACAGCCAGCCGGGCGCCGTGTCGAAGGCTGAGTCCGGCGCATGCTTGAAGCGGGCGAGTGTCGTTACATCATCGCCATACATGGTTGTCACCAGGCTGGCCCCGGCCTTGTAGGCGTGTTCGGTGATCCGGCGCACCAGCGGCACGGCATCCAGCGGTGCGGTGATGAGAAGCTGCTGGCCCTTCTGCAGGTTCAGGCCGGAGCGGATGGTGAGGTTGGCGTAAGCGTCAAGCAAGGTATCATGTGTCATCCCGCGCATATAGGCGAGCGGCGGCAATCCGTCCAATGGAAGCTGCTTCAAAACCGCGCAGAAAACAGCTATCTAGGGGCCATGAATTTCCTGGACCAGACCATTCCCCAGCAGCGCGAAGCCAGACTTCGCTACCTCGACGCCGAATTTCAGGTGGTGAGAGGCGGCGATTTCGTCCGCTGCGCCGTGACCGGTGACCCGATCCGGGTGGATCATCTCCGCTACTGGAGCGTGGACCGGCAGGTCCCCTACAAGTCCGCCGACGTGGCCTTTGGGGAATTGCTGAAGTCGCTCAGATAAACCGGCTGAGAAAGTTCTGGATGTCGCGCTGGAACAGGATCAGGCAGTTAGCTACAATGAGCAAGCCCTGCACTTGAAGCACCGTAGATTCGCGCAGCGCCATATTCGTCTTGACCTTTCGGATGACGTAGAAGACGACAAACACCGTATTGATGGCCAGCAGCTTGAAGATCATCGGCGGGTCGCCCGATGACAAGAAGTCATAGGCCTGGGACCACTGTGCTCGCCTGAATAATTCCAGCATGATCGGACCGGTTCCCGCGTTCTCCTCAGACCGCAGTGTGGCCCAATCTGGTTAACCGTCGATTGACAGGCCCGGAAATACTGGAATCACCTGATCAGCGCGTGTATAAGCCCGCGGCTCGTGTTAGAGAGGATCGATGAACCCAGGGCGGTTCATCCCGTTTGGAGTTGAGACGATGGTTACGAACTGGACACCTGACAGCTGGCGGCATTTCCCGGTCGTGCAGGTGCCGGACTACGAAGACAAGACGGCACTCGGCGACGTCGAGAGCCAGCTTGCCGGCTTTCCGCCGCTGGTGTTTGCCGGTGAGGCCCGCAAGCTGAAGCGCAAGCTGGCGCGGGTGGCGGAAGGGAAGGGTTTCCTGCTCCAGGGCGGCGACTGCGCCGAAAGCTTCGCTGAGCACTCGGCCGACAATATCCGCGATTTCTTCCGCGTCTTCCTCCAGATGTCAGTGGTTCTGACCTTCGCTGGCGGCCAGCCGGTGGTCAAGGTCGGCCGCATCGCCGGCCAGTTCGCCAAGCCGCGGTCTTCGCCGACCGAGAAGATCGACGGTGTCGAACTGCCGATCTATCGCGGTGACATCGTCAATGGCGCCGAGCCGACGCTCGACGCGCGCAAGCCCGATCCACAGCGCCAGATCATGGCCTACCGGCAGTCGGCGGCGACGCTCAACCTGCTGCGGGCCTTCGCCCAGGGCGGCTATGCCAACCTCGAGCATGTCCACAAATGGACCTTGGGCTTCCTCAAGGATTCGCCGGCCTTCGAGCGCTATCAGGAATTGTCCGACCGGATCACCGAGGCCCTGGGCTTCATGCGTGCCTGTGGCATCAACGCTGATACTGCGCCGCAACTGCGCCAGACTGATTTCTTCACCAGTCACGAGGCCCTGTTGCTGGGCTATGAGCAGGCGCTGACCCGCGTCGATTCCACCAGCGGCGAGTGGTACGCCACCTCTGGCCACATGCTGTGGATCGGCGACCGCACCCGCCAGCCTGATCACGCCCATGTCGAGTTCATGCGGGGGATCAGGAACCCCATCGGCCTCAAGTGCGGCCCGTCGCTGAAGCCCGATGAGCTGATCCGCCTGATCGACACGCTGAACCCGGAGAACGAGCCCGGACGCCTGACCCTGATTGCCCGCTTTGGCGCAGACAAGGTCGAAAAGCACCTGCCGGACCTGATCCGCGCCGTGAAGCGCGAGGGCCGCGTGGTGCTGTGGTCCTGCGACCCCATGCACGGCAACACCGTCAAGGCGGCGACCGGCTACAAGACCCGGCCGTTCGATGCCGTGCTGGCAGAAGTCCGCAGCTTCATGGGCGTTCACCAGGGCGAGGGGACCCACGCCGGCGGCATCCATGTCGAGATGACCGGCAAGGATGTCACCGAGTGCACCGGCGGTTTGCGCGCCCTTCGTGACGAGGACCTGAACGACCGCTACCACACCTTCTGCGATCCCCGCCTCAACGCCGCCCAGGCGCTGGAACTGTCGTTCCTGGTGGCCGAGGAGATCAAGAAGGAGATGGCATCGCGGCCGAAGGCCGATGACGACGACGCAGCCGAGGCGGCGGAATAAGTTCCGCCGCTTTTGGTACGGCGTGGATAACGTCAGCCCGTCACAGTGGCGAGGCTTGGCCTTGCGGGCGGTTCGAACAGGCTCTGACCGGGGAAGTGCTCGAGATAAAGCCGGAAGTCATCGGCATAGGCCGCGGCAATCATCGCCTTCAACTCGTCGTCGAAGAAGCTGCGCGGGTCCGGCCTCATGCCGCTCATTTGTAGCTGCTCGACCTGCCACAGCTCGGTATCGGCAAATGGCTTGGCCAGCGGCAACACCTTGTAGTGGCTCGAGTCGTGCCGCGCCAATGGCCTCGCGTCGATCACGGTGAGGCCGGCCCGCTTCTTCAGCGCCGGGATGATCTCGTCGAATGACTCGAAGCAGAACACGTCATCGTAGTCATCGTAGACGAGGAAGTCGATTTGCGGCCGCCAATGCAGGTTCACCGTGCGGATCTGCGGCTTCATCAGTTCAGTGCAAAAGCGCCGGAATGTCAGCCGTTCGAGACCGACGGCCATGCCGGTCGCCGCATGGAACTGCCAGGCGTCCTGCGTGCGCTTGAGGATCTTGTCGAGGAAGCAACTCACCAGCCGGCTATAGGGGCAACGCAGGATGGTGAAGCGGTAACGCGCCAGTGCGAGCTCTCTCAAGCTCGGGCGGAACGTATCGTTGTTGTTGTGGATCCACGCCCACTGCGATTCGTCGGCGATGGCGCCGTTCTGCAAGGCAATGGAGACGCGAAGCGACGTGCACCCGTTCTTCGGCACCATCGAATAGACGGAATTGGTATCGTAAATGTGAAACGCGTGCTTGTGTGCGTAGTTGTGCTGGGTGTTACCCCTGATCAGCGACGTCAGGTCCGATGCGCCGTACCGCAAAAGATGCGCCATCTCGATGAATTCCTTCGCCGCCAGTGAAGATCGATCCGCAACGAATTATTTAGTATGCCAAAGCTACCGAGTCTGCAAGTGACGCTGCGGACTGCACGCTGCTTTTATAATTGTATTTTTGGCGCGCCTATCATCGCAGGTTGAACCAACGGCACATTGGCAAGCCGAAACCTACTTTGCAGCACCTTTTGCGTCGCGCGCCATGATGAGATTGATCGTGTTGGCGGCGAGGATCATGACGCCGCCCGCGACCGACCAGACATCGACGCCTTCCTGATAGATCAGGTAGCCCAGCACCGCCGTCAGCGGCAGGCGGAGAAAGTCCATCGGCATGACCACGGTGGCGTCGGCCAGCGAGATCGCCCGCGACAGGCAATAATGCGAGCCCGTTCCGGCCAAGCCGACGACGGCGATCCACACGTAGCTGGATGCCGGGGGCCAGGTCCAGGTGAGCCAGGCCGGCACTGCACCAATCACGGACTGCATGGTAAACATGAGGAAGATGACGGTCAGCGCGCTGTCGCGCCGGGTGATGAACTTGGTGAGCGTGACCGAGCACGCGAACAGCAGCGCCGCACCAAGCGCCACCAGATGGCCCGCCTGCAGGCTTGCCCCCGGCTTGGCGATCATCAGCACGCCGCCGAAGCCGATGATGAGGGCAGCCACCTTGGCGCCATACAGGCGCTCGCCGAGGAAGCCGGCTGCCAGCACCGCGATCCACAGCGGCATGGTGAACTCGATCGCGATCATCTCGGCCAGCGGAATAAGCAGCAGTGCCGAAAACCACGCATACTGGCCGCCATAATGGATGATGTTGCGCCACACATGCAGCTTCCACTGGGTGAGGCGCCCGCGGAGTCCGCCGTTCATCATGACGATGGGGGTGAGGATGACGACGGCGATCAGGCTGCGCAGCATCATGATCTCATAGACCGACACCACCTTGCCGAGTTCACGTCCGGCAATGGTCATGCCGAGCGTGGCCGTCAGCCAGCCCGACATCCAGATGGCGGCTTCCCCGATCCTTTGGCGCTGCATGGTGCGGGTCTAGCCCGGCGGGAGGGCGGCGGAAAGCGGTGAAACGGCATGGCAACCGTGCGGCACGGCTCCACTTGACGCCAGCCCGCGCCTGACGCATGGTGCGGCCCCATGACGATCGCCCGCCCATCCGCCGCCATCTGCGGCATCATTATTTGCAGCTAGCTGATCACCGCTGGCAGGGCGCCGCTTGACTTAAATCCAAGACGAAGCGATCCCCGGGCCGGCCGAGCCCCGAGGACCTTGATGACACTCCGCCTCTACAACACCCTGACCCGCCAGAAGGAAGACTTCCGGCCGATCGACGCTGCGAATGTCCGGATGTATGTCTGCGGGCCCACGGTCTATGATTATGCCCATATCGGCAATGCCCGGCCGGTCATCGTGTTCGACGTGCTGTTCCGGCTGCTCCGCCATCTTTATGGCGCCGATCACGTCACCTATGTCCGCAACATCACCGATGTCGACGACAAGATCAACGCCAGGGCCAGGGACGAAGGCGTCCCCATCCGCGAGCTGACGGAGCGCACGGCAAAGCAGTTCCATGCCGATATCGCGGCACTTGGCGTGCTGCCGCCAACGGTGGAGCCGCGCGCCACCGAGCACATCGCCGAGATGATCGCCATCATCGAGAAGCTGATCGCCAGCGGCCACGCCTATGCAGCGGATGGCCACGTGCTGTTCGACGTGCCGTCGATGAAGAACTACGGCCAGCTGTCGCGCCGTTCGCTGGACGAGATGATGGCGGGCGCGCGCGTCGACGTGGCGCCCTACAAGCGCGGCGAGATGGACTTCGTGCTGTGGAAGCCCTCGGATGCAGACACACCGGGATGGGAGAGCCCATGGGGGCGCGGCCGTCCCGGCTGGCACATCGAGTGCTCCGCCATGAGCTGGAAGCATCTGGGCGAGGTCTTCGACATTCACGGCGGCGGCATCGACCTGATCTTCCCACACCATGAGAATGAGGTGGCCCAGAACCTCTGCGCCTTCGGCCACAACGTGATGGCCAATGTCTGGATGCACAACGGCTTCCTGCAGGTGGAGGGACAGAAGATGTCCAAGAGCCTGGGGAATTTCGTGACGATCCATGAGCTGCTGGAGACGGAGAAGTTTGGGGGTCGAAAGTGGCCTGGTGACGTGTTGCGCTTGGCAATGCTTAAGACGCACTACAGAGAACCTATCGACTTCAGCATCCGTAAGCTCGAAGAAGCTGAAACCAATTTACGTAGCTGGCGGTCTGCGATTGATCAGTTCTCGGATTTGCCACCAAGAGCGGTTGATCAAAACTTGTTGGGTAAGCTTGCAGACGATCTGAACACTTCAGATGTCATCGCCCGCATGCATGTTCTCACAGGTTACGCAAAAGGTAGCGTTTCTTACAGCCGGGGGGGTGACGCGGCGCCGGATAATTTGAAACCTGATGAAGCCGCAGCCAGCCTGAAGTCTTCGTTGGAATTCTTAGGATTCAGTGCCGACCAACAGCGGGAGTTACTTAACGTCGACGAAGATCGTGTGAACTCACTGATCGCCTCCCGTCTCGAAGCGCGCAAGGCCAAGAACTGGGCCGAGAGCGACCGCATCCGCGACGAATTGGCGGCCATGGGCATTGCCATCAAGGACAAC
>CAZECZ010000184.1:0-7694 GCA_964510815.1 uncultured Aestuariivirga sp. | reverse complement strand
CGGCGAGATGGCGGAACATCTTGCCCAGGATGGGGACCGGTGTATGCCGCCTGCAGCCCGGCCCCGCCTGCAGGACGATGGGCAGGCCGGTTTCGTCGGCAGCCTGGGTAAAGGCCAGAGCATCTTCCCAGCCGATGACGACGAGGCCCGCGACGGCAAAGCGCCGCCGCGTGGCATCGTCGAGGACCTGGCGGAGCGTGGCGACGGTCATTTGAACTTGGCGATCATGTCCTTGATGCCGGGAATGGTCTCGATCTGATAGGCATGCACGGGCTGGAAGAACTGGACGAGCGGCCGCTGGCTGAGGCCGCCGAGGATGGTGAAATAGTACATCTCGTAGCCGGGTGCCGCCACGCAGGGGTGATAGCCCTTGTCGAGGATGATCGTTGAGCCGTCGACGATGTGATAGGCGTCGCCAACCTGGCCGTCTTCGCGCTGCACCAGTTGAAGCCCGAAGCCATGTGCGGGCCGGAAGCGGAAGTTGTAGGTTTCATCGTGCCGCGTTTCGAGCGGCAGGCGGTCGGTGTCGTGCTTGTGCGGGGGAAAGCCCGACCAGCCACCTGCCCCAACGGTGAAAAGCTCCGAGACCAGAAGGCGGCCGACCCTGTCTCGATACTTCGTACCGAGGATATGCTTGATCTTGCGATGGGTCTTGGTGCCGTCCGACCCGTATTGCACGAGATCGATATCGGCGGCACGCACGGCGAAGGGTTGCAGTTCGCCTTCATATCTTGCACCCGCGACGAACACCTCGGCGGCGTCTGATGTGCAAACCATGCGCGTCTTTGCGCCGGGAGGAATATAGACGCCCTCGGGCTCGCCATCCCACACATCGACACCACGCTGGCCGATCCCCGCGAATGCCACGCCCCCCGTCTCGACATCCACCGTGCCGGTGGCCGGCACGATGCAGGTTTCATAATGCGGCACCTGGTATTCGAAGGACTGCCCGCGCGCGAGCTTCACGATGTTGAAATAATTCAGCGGCACCCGCGCATCATTCACATCGATGACCGGCGCGTTGTGGTTGTCAAAGGGCGGAATGTGCAAGGGTCGCTCCTCTCGTCTTATGCGGGCCTGGGATGCTGCTGGATGAAATCATCAAGTTCCTGAGACGTTGGACAGGCCGGCGCACAACCGACGCGAGTCACCACAATGGCAGCTGCCGCGGTCCCGCGCCGCACGGCGGCGTGCAGGTTGAGACCTGCCGCAAGTCCCGTGACCAGTCCCGCCATGAAGGCGTCGCCTGCCCCCGTCGGCTTCAGCGCAACGACGCTATCGATGGGCGTCTTGAACGTCTTGCCGTCCGCGAGGGTGATCGCGCCACGCTCGCCCATCTTGTAGATGGCCGTCCTGCCTTGTGAAGACACATCACCTGCGAGTTCGAAACCACCGCTACCGCCGGCCATCACGTCGAATTCGACGTCATTGCCGATCACCATGTCGCTGACCTCGGCAGCCTGCCGGCAGATCGAGGCCGCATCTTTGGCACTGCCCCAGGAATAGGGCCTGTAGTCGACATCGAAAATGATGGGGACCTGCGCGGCGCGGGCCCGTGACATCGCAAGTAGCGTGGCCGTTCGTGACGGTTCGACCGCAAGTGCCGTTCCCGTCACGATCAACGCCGCGTAGCGCGCGAAGTCAATTGAAGAGAGATCATCCGGCGCCAGGGCGAAATCTGCCGCGCCATTGCGGTAGATCACCGACTGGCAGTTCTCGAGCCGGGTTTCGACAACCGCCAGCGAGGTTCGCAACTGCCCGCCCACGGTGCGGACATGGGTGCGCTCCACTCCGTAGCGCTCAAGCTCGCGCAGCACGAAACGGCCAACGGCATCGTCGGACACGGTCGTAAGAAGCGTTGCTGCCCCGCCAAGCTTCACGATTCCGGCCGCGATATTCGCCGCAGAACCACCGAGCGCCGACGTAAATCGAACAGCCTCTTCGGCGAGCGTTCCGGGAGGATCGGCATAGAGATCCATGCCGGCCCGTCCGACGACCAGAAAGCTGTTGCTGTGCAGCCGGACGTCCATCGCTCAGATGCCCGCACGCTGGCGGGCGCGGCCCCGCTCAACCTCCTCGTGGGCCTTGGTCACGTCCGCGCGGTTCGAGACGCTCGGCGTTCCAATCTCCCACCAGGTGTGACCTTCCATTGTCCATCCCTCGAATGCGTCGACCTTGAGACAGATGACGCAAGTCGATTTTGCCGCTTGTGCGCGGACGAAGGCTTGCCTCAGTTCATCGACGGAATGCACATCTTCGGCATGGGCACCCATGGCCCGCGCGTGGGCCGGGAAGTCGATGGCAAAGGGCGCAGACTCGATGTTGCAGTCGGCAATGAGGTTGTTGAACGGCACGTTTCCGGTGTTGGTCTGCAACTTGTTGATGACGGCAAAACCGCCGTTGTCGCAAACGATGATGATGAGCTTCCGGCCGCTCAGGACAGATGAATAGATATCGGAGTTCATCATGAGATATGAACCATCGCCGGTGAAGATGATGGTGTCCCGCTCCGGTTCGGTTTCCATCTGGGCGATCCGCGCACCCCAGCCCCCGGCGATTTCATAGCCCATGCAGGAATAGCCGAACTCGACATCGACCGAACCCGTCGAAAGTGTGCGCCAGTTGGCGGCGACTTCGGCGGGAAGACCGCCGGCGGCAGCGACAATCCGGTCACGCGGATGGCAAAGCGTGTTGATGGCGCCAATCACTTGCGCATATGACATCGGACGGTTGGCGCCGGCCTTCGTCGTCGGCGCAACGTTCTCGTCGACATACCCATCCCACGCCTTGCGTGCCGCATCCGCTTCTGCGCTCCAGGCATCGGCGCCGCGGTAGCCGCCGAGTGCGGTGGTCAGCTGGGCCAGCGACAGACGTGCATCGCCAACCACAGGCAGAGCCATGTGCTTGGTTGCATCGAACCGCGCCACATTGATAGAGATGATCCGCGCGTCGCGGTCGAATGCCGTCCACGATCCCGTCGTGAAGTCCTGCAGCCTGGTTCCGACGGCCAGGATGCAATCCGCGGCCGCTGCGACCGCATTGGCGGAGTTCGACCCGGTGACGCCGATGGGGCCGATGTTCAAGGCATGCCCGTGGAGGAGATTGGCCCTTCCCGCAATGGTTTCGACCACCGGGATGTTGTGGGCTTCGGCAAAGGCGCGAAGCTGCTCTGTGGCACCGGAATACTGTACACCGCCGCCAGCGATGATCAGTGGACGTTGCGCGGACCGGAGCATGTTGGCCGCCGCCTCGACCTCTCGCACGTCGGGCGACTGGCGGCGAATGTGATGGATGCGTTCGGCGAAGAATTCTTCCGGATAGTCGTAGCTCCACCCCTGGACGTCCTGCGGCAGGCCGAGGAATGCCGGTCCACAATCCGCAGGGTCCAGCATGGTAGAAATGGCCTTCGGCAACGACTGGATGATCTGTGCCGGATGGGTGATGCGGTCCCAGTAGCGGCTGACGCTCTTGAAGGCGTCGTTCACCGAAATGCTGGGATCGCCGTAATGCTCGACCTGCTGCAGCACCGGGTCGGGCAACCGGCTGACATAGGTGTCGCCGCACAGGAAGAGGATCGGCAGCCGGTTGGTGTGAGCGACGGCCGCAGCCGTCACCATGTTGGTTGTGCCGGGCCCTGCCGAAGCGGTTGCGAACATGAAGCGCTGCCGCAATTTCTGCTTGGCATAGGCCACCGCGGCGAGCGCCATGGATTGTTCGTTCTGGCCGCGCCAGAGGGGTAGCTCGTGGCGGAATTCCTGCAGGGCTTCGCCGAGGCAGATGACATTGCCGTGGCCGAAGATTCCAAATCCGCCGCCGCACAGGCGCTGCTTCACGCCGTCGATCACAATGAACTGATTGGCGAGATGACGCACCAATGCCTGCGCCATCGTCAATCTTATGGTGCGGGACTGCGCTGCCATGATCGCCTCCAAGTGCCCTTGACGGCGCAGTGTAGTTGGTGTGTATTCTGTTTGCAAGCGCTTGCAATTCGGGCCGCCAACATGACAAACATTGGGATCGGTATCGTCGGCGGAGGCTACATGGGCAAGGCCCATGCGGTGGCCATGTCCGCGGTAGGAGCTGTCTTCAATACAAGATTGAGGCCGGTGCTCGAAATGGTCTGCACCACGACACCGCAAGGCGCCGAAGAAAAGGCGCGCCAGTTCGGCTTTGCGCGCTGGACCACGGACTGGCGCGAACTCGTTGCCGGCCCGAAGGTCGGGGCGGTTGTCATCGCCAGCCCGCAGGAGACCCACAAGCAGATTGCGCTCACGGCTTTCGCGCACGGCAAGCATGTGTTCTGCGAGAAACCACTGGGGTTGGGGATCGGAGACAGCCGCGCGATGGCGGATGCGGCCCGCGACAGCGGCCTCGTTCACATGACGGGCTTCAACTACATCCGCACACCGGCCTCTCAGCTGGCCCGCCAGATCATTGCAGCTGGCGAAATCGGCGACATCACGTGGTTCCGCGGCGAACACACGGAGGATTTCTGCGCCGACCCGATGCAGCCCGCCTCGTGGCGCACCCGCGGCCGTCCCAACGGCAACATGGGCGATCTCTCGCCACACATCATCAATGCCGCGCTGGCGCTGATGGGGCCGATCAAGAGCCTCTGCGCCGATATCGAGACCGTACACAAGTCACGGCCCTCACCGTCTGGACCCGAAGCGGTGACCAACGACGATCAGGCCCACATCATGTGCCGCTTTGCGAATGGCGTCATGGGGCACCTGTTCATCAGCCGCGTCGCGACCGGCCGCAAGATGGGCTATACCTACGACATCTACGGGACAAGGGGCGCCATCCGCTTCGATCAGGAAGACCAGAACGCCCTTTGGCTCTACAAGACCGATGCCCCTGCGAGCCGTCAGGGCTTCACCAAGATCCTCACAGGCCCCGGGCACCCTGACTACAAGGCGTTCTGCCTGGGCCCGGGCCATGGCACCGGATACCAGGACCAGATCATCATCGAGGCCCGTGATTTCCTCGAGGCCATCGCCGATGGCAAGCCGCGCTGGCCGACCTTCGAGGATGGCCACATGGTCAGCCAGATCATCGAGGCCGCGTGGGTATCGCAGGCGCGTCGGGGCTGGGTCGATATCGATTCTCTCGAACTGGACCATCAGACTTCATGACCATCAGGGTCGGACATGTGCCCTTTTGGTGGGGTGCCGTTGTCATGCCGGAAGATCCCGCGAGACGGGACGAGCCGGCGGATGACGATGGCACGAACCGGGACTATCATTACACTATCGGCTTCAACTGACAGGACTTCAAATGGCGCGACTTCTCTGGGGCATGATCGGCGGCGGCGAAGGGAGCCAGATCGGGCCGGTGCATCGCATCTGTTCCGCCCTTGACGCGCGCTTCGGAATGGTTGCCGGCGCGCTGGACGCCGACCCGGCACGCGGCAAGGCTTTCGCAGAGCATCTCGGCATTGCGCCCGGCCGCGCCTATGGCGACTGGCGCGAGATGCTCGCCGGTGAAAGGGACCGGCCCGACAGACTTGACCTCGTCACAGTTGCGACACCCAATGCCACCCACTACGCGATCACCAAGGCGTTTCTCGACGCCGGCATCAACGTGCTGTGCGAAAAGCCGATGACGGTGACGGTCGAGGAAGCGGAAGATATCGCCGCGACCGCGCAACGCACCGGCGCGCTTTGTGCCGTCAACTATGGCTACACCGGCTATTCACTCGTGCGTCACATACGCGCCATGGTGGCGCGTGGAGATCTTGGCAAGGTCAGGCTCATCGTCGTCGAGTTTTCGCACGGCTTCCACGCCGATGCGGCCGATGCCGACAACCCGCGCATGCGCTGGCGCTACGATCCGGCGCAGGCGGGCATTTCCGGCCAGTTCGCCGATTGCGGCATTCATGCCCTGCATATGGCAAGCTACATATCGGGTGAAAATGCGCGTGAACTCTCATCCGATTTCGTATCGGCCATCGCCAGCCGCAAGCTTGAGGACGATGCGATGGTCAACGTGCGGATGGACGGCGGCACGACGGTGCGACTTTGGACCAGTTCCGTCGCCGTTGGCAGCTTTCACGGCCTGAACATTCGCGTCTTCGGTGAAAGGGGCGGTTTGCGCTGGTCCCAGCAGTGGCCAGAGCAGTTGTACTGGACTCCGGTGAATGGCCGCACTGAAGTGATCGAGCGCGGTATGGGCAATCTTTCACCCGAGGCGGAACGGGCCACCCGGATCGCCACCGGACACTCCGAGGGCATGCTGGTGGCCTTCGCCAATCTTTACGCCGACCTCGCGGAACACATCAGCGCCCGCCGCGAAGGCCGCCCGCCTGATCCGCTTGCCTGCCAGTATCCAACCGCCGTCGACGGGATGCGCTCGATTGCGGCCATTCGCGCCGCCGTCAATTCGGCCTCGCGCGGCGGCGAATGGACCGATGCGCGCCCACCATCACTGAGGAGCACGTGAGATGGACAAACCGGCTTTGACTCCGCCTGCAAGAGATAACGTGTGGCTCACTGGCGAAAGCTGTTCGCTTGAGGATTTTCGCGCGATGGTGGAGCGACGGGCGACATCGACCGACTATCCACTGGCCTCGACGATCGAGCGGAATGTGCCGATCTATGACGCCACGAAGGTCGAGGCGGTGGCAGGAGACCGCGAAGACCTGTTGGGCTACCTGGCGGAATGGCATCGGGTCTTCCTCGACGGACCGGGCATCGTTGTGTTCCGCGGCGCCATCCGCGATATGGCACTCCTTGACGCGGTGAGCGCCGTGCTTCGGCAGATCATCGATGAAGAACGCGAAGCCACCGGCGGCAAGGGCGATCACTTCGCCAAGGCCGGTGCCAACGCCCGCGTCTGGAACTCGCATGAGAAACTGTGCATGCGGGCGCCGGAACTTTATTCACGCTATGCCGCCAACGACGTGGTCGATCTCGTCAGCCGCTCCTGGCTTGGACCACTCTATCAGATCACCTGCCAGGTGAATCTCGTCTATCCCGGCGGAAAGGCGCAGGTGCCGCATCGCGACTACCACATGGGCTTCCAGCAGGAACACCAGTTGCGCGATTATCCCGTCACTGTCCACCGCCTGTCCGCCGCCTTGACACTGCAGGGCGGCATCTCCCACTGCGACATGACGATCGAGAGCGGCGCAACCAAGTTCCTGCCCTATTCGCAAACCTATGTACCTGGCTATTTTGCAACACTGAGGCCTGAGTTCCGCGCCTATTTCGAAGAGCATTTCGTGCAGCTTCCGCTCGCCAAGGGCGATGCCCTGTTCTTCAACCCGGCGCTTTTTCATGCGGCTGGCGCCAATGTGACGGAAGATGTCGAACGTCTCGCCAACCTGATGCAGATCGGTTCCGGCTATGGCCGCTCCATCGAAATCGTCGATCGCGCCCGCATGACCAAGCACGTCTACCCCACCATGCTGGCCATGGTGAAGGATGGGCGATTGTCAGGCCGTACCGTCGAAACACTGATCGCGGCGACGGCCGAAGGTTATCCGTTTCCCTGCAATCTCGATATCGACTCGCCGTTGAGCGGCATGGCGCCGCCGAGCCAGCAGGACATTCTGCGCCAAGCGCTGGCCGAGACCTGGGAGCCGCAACAGCTCAATCAGGCGATCGACGCCCACACGGCGCGAAGGGTCAGCCATTAGAGCAACCTGACTTTTGATGGAACCATCAAAAGTCAGATAAGTTGCTCGCTCA
>CAZECZ010000183.1:0-7714 GCA_964510815.1 uncultured Aestuariivirga sp. | reverse complement strand
TGCGGGCCTCGCGCTCGCCCTTCTGCACCATGGCGACGATGCGGCGGTATTCCGGGATCTGCAGGCCGGTGGCGGTGGCGAGTTCGAAGATCTCGTCGCGGATCACGCGGATCGAATCCTTCTCGTCATTGACCCACTTCTTCCAGCCATGCTTGGCAATGCGGCCGACGCGCTTCAGCCAGTCGGGATCGAGCTCGTTCGACTGGTATTCGCGCAGGAACTCTGGGCGCGGGATCTTGTAGGTCTCGGCCAGCCTCATGAGGCGGCCCTCAAGCGCGTTGAGCCGCTTGTTGATGTCGTAGAGCTGCTCCACCAGCGCCTCGATGCGGGCGTTGTTGAGGGAGAGCGACTTGACCTCGGCGACGATCTCCTCGCGCAGCTTCTTGTAGCGGCGCTCCTGCGACGGCGACAGTTCGGTGCCTTCGGCGACTTCCTGGTCCTGCAGCTTGCGGAGCGACTTGTAGTTCTTGGCGATGGTGTCGAAGACTTCCAGCACCTTCGGCTTGAGCTCGGCCTCCATGGCGGAGAGCGAGACGCCGAGATCATCGCCCTCGTCCTCCTCTTCCTCCTCCACCTGGGGCTTGTCGAAATCCTCTGGGCTCAGCACGTCGCCATATTCGTCATCCGAACGGCGGGCGGCCATGCGCTTGGCTTCGGCGCGCTTGGCCTCGGCCTTCTTCTTCACCTCTTCCTTGGGTGGAACGTAAGGTGCCGGCGTCTGCACCGGGCCCTGCTTCTTGGCATCGGGCCCCGCATAGGTGGCCTCGAGATCGATGATGTCGCGGAGAAGGATCTTCCCTTCGTTCAGTTCGTCGCGCCAGATGATGATGGCCTGGAAGGTGAGCGGGCTTTCGCAGAGACCTGCGATCATCGCCTCGCGGCCGGCCTCGATGCGCTTGGCGATGGCGATTTCGCCTTCGCGGGACAGCAGCTCGACGGCTCCCATCTCGCGCAGATACATGCGGACGGGATCATCGGTGCGGTCGGCCGGAACCTTGGCGGCCTCGACCTTGATGAGCGCGGTTTCGGAGGATTCAGCCTCGCCTTCGGCCTCGGCCTTGACGTCGACGGCGTCGCCTTCCTCTTCGGACTCCACGACCGTGATGCCCATATCGGCCAGCATGGCATAGATGTCCTCGATCTGGTCGGAGGTCACCTGCTCGGACGGCAGAACCGCGTTCAGCTCGTCCAGCGTGACGTAGCCGCGCGCCTTGGCCGCCTTGATCAGCCGCTTGACGGCGGCATCGGAGAGATCGAGGATCGGCGAGTCGGAACCGTCGCCACCCTGGGCTTCCGGCGCCTCGGTGTCGTCGGAAGAGGTCTGCGGTTCCTGATCTTCGGTCTGCGCAGCGCGCACCTGGGCTCGGGCCATGGGTGTCAAGTCCTTGATTTTCGGGGCGAGGATCGCTCGCCATAGCAGCATTGTGATTCGCGGTCAAAACTAAGGCCATCGGCGTTAAGCGCCGATTAACCCTGTTTTCCCGCCTTTGCGCTAGCCGATCGCGTCAACCGGCCGTCCCGACGCCGCACCGAAGCCCTCGATCTGGGCTTCCGATCCCGCATGGGACGACAATTGTTCGCGCACCGCCTTGAGCGCGTTCAGATTTTCCTCCGTCGGCTCGGCCGCAAAGGCCGCTTCCGCCGCCTTGAGCTCCCGCTCGAGGGTGATCGTTTTCCGGTGAAGCGCGATCATCTGACGAAGGCCTGTGCGGGCATCATCCTGTGCCGCCCCGCTCCCAAGGAACCATTCGTTCAGTCGTCTCGCCTGGGTTTCAAGCCGGTCCAACAGCGGACCCAAACCCTTGTCCTTCAAATGGTCTTTGAGACCCGTCCCGTCAAGGCCGGATCCCAAGGCGGCGCTATCTATGATCTGGGTACGGAGGGAGTCAAGCTCCCGGCTGGTCAGTTCGAGATGGGCCAGCTCGTCCAGGAACTCGTGCAGCAGGTCCGGGTGGTTGATGACGGTGAGCACGATGAGCCGCTCGCGCCGCTCCGCCCCCTGGTTGACCGTGCCCGACGCCACCAGCCGCTTGAGCGACGCCGACGCCGGCTGCGGCACCTCCCATGGCCGGAAGGCGCCACGGGGACCCCGGCGGGCGCTGCCGGCCTGCGGCCTGAACCCGGTGCCGCGTGTTCGGGACTGGCCCTGCGGCTGGAAGAGTGCCTTCAACCTGTCACCCACATCAGCAAGATAATGCTTTTTCACAACATCATCGCCGATCTGGTTGATATGATTCCGCAAATCGCGCTCGAACAGGGCGCGGCGCTCGGGCGTGGACCGGTCATTTTCGGCGAGGGCGCGCTGCCATAGGATAGCGGAGAGCGGTTGGGCGCCGTCGACCACGGCGCGCACCGCATCCGGCCCCTGTGCCTTGAGCAGGTCGTCCGGATCCTGCCCCTCGGGCAGCAAGGCAAAGCGGAGCGAGTGACCGGGCTTGAGCAATGGCAGGGCCAGATCCAGCGCCCGGTAAGCCGCCTTGAGGCCGGCCGCATCGCCGTCGAAGCACAGGATGGGCTCCGGCGCCACCTTCCACAGCAGCGCCAATTGATCTTCCGTCAGCGCCGTGCCGAGCGGTGCCACCGCATGCGGCAAACCGGCACGGTGCATGGCAATGACGTCGACATAGCCCTCGACCGCGATGATCGCTCCCGTCTCATGGGCGGGGCCGCGGGCCAGATCGAGATTGTAGAGCACCCGGCCCTTGTGGAAGAGCGGGGTCTCGGGCGAGTTCAGGTATTTGGCCGGCTGGTCCTTGGACAGCGCCCGGCCGCCAAACGCGATGACCCGTCCGCGCGGATCGCGGATCGGGAACATGACGCGGTCGCGGAACCGGTCGTAGCTGGCGTTGTCGCCCTGGATGATGAGGCCGGCCTCCACCATCTGCTCAGGCGCGACATGGGCCTGTGCCAGATGGTTGCGGAGCGCCGAACGGTCCTCCGTCGCGTAACCCAGCCGGAACACCTTCTGGATGGCGGGCGAAAGCTGGCGGTCGGCGAGGTAGCCCCGCGCCTTGGCCCCGCGCGCCGCCTGAAGCTCGGCCTCGAAGAACTTGGCGGCGATCTCCATGACGTCATAGAGGCTGGCGCGCTGCTCCTCGCGTTGGAGGTCAGCTTCCGACACCTGTGGCATGGCAAGCCCTGCCTCGGACGCCAGCCGCTCCACCGCCTCCGGGAAGGACAGGCCCTCCTTCTCCACAAGGAAGGTGAAGATGTCGCCGCTCGCCTTGCAGCCGAAGCAATGATAGCGGCCCTTGCGGTCATCGACATGGAAGGAGGCGGATTTTTCGCCATGGAACGGGCAGCAGGCCCAGTAGTCCCCCTTCCCCGCATTCGTCTTGCGCCGGTCCCACGCCACCTTGCGGCCAACGACCGACGAAATGGACACCCGGCCACGGATGTCGTCCAGGAATGAAGGTGGAAACCGCATGGGGGTGTTTTAGGGGAGAACGGGCGGCGGGGCAAAGGCGCTGAACATGCCTCCAGCGGTGAGCCACGCAGCGCCTTCACACGCCACAAGGCGGCGGTGCACGGCCAACCCCCACCCGGCGCCATCAACCTGCACAGGAAGCCGGGCGCGGGCTACGCCCCCGGATACGTAACGGGACATATCGCTGCGTGATAACGTTCAACTCGGTTGCGGGGTTCGCATCACGCGGAACCTGCCGACGACGGGAGGAACGACAATGTCCAAGACACAAACGGGTCAATGCTTCTGCGGGGCAGTCGAAGTCGAAGTGACCGGTGAACCGGAAGCCATGGGCTACTGCCATTGCGAATCCTGCCGGTCCTGGTCGGCCGGGCCGGTCAACGCCTTCACGCTGTTCAAGAACGACAACGTGAAGGTCACGAAGGGCGAGGAACACATTGGCCACTTCAAGAAGACCGGGCGCAGCGACCGCCAATATTGCATCAAGTGCGGCGGGCATCTGATGACCTATCATCCTCACTGGGGGCTGATGGATGTCTATGCGGCCACCATCCCCAGCCAGACATTCACACCCGTCATCCACGTCAATTATGCCGAAACCGTGCTGCCGATGAAGGACGGGCTGCCGAAAATGAAAGATTTCCCATCTGAAATGGGAGGAAGTGGCGAAAGCGTCGCCGAATAGGCCGAACCGCGGACATGGCCTGACGCTCCGATCAGGCGAGCGGCGGGCCATTCTGCACCGCATTGCGCCCGCATGTGAACCATTACGTAAAGATCAATTCCGCACACTGACGAGTTGTGCTGGCTGAGACCAAATTCAACTCGGCCAGTAAAGTATCCGACTCTTGATGGTTCCATCAAAAGTCAGGTTGCTCTACTGTGCCGCGATACAATCGACATCAACCACTGGTGGTTTGGTCGGCCCCGTCATGCTGGAACAGGAAGGATGCCCCATGACCCTCACAACACGAGCAACCTGGCTCGCAGCCATCACGGCGCTGTCGGTCATATTCGCCCACACGCCGGTCGAAGCAGCCTCATTCAATTGCCGTTACGCCAAGACGCCCGCCGAAAATGCGATCTGCAAGGACCGGGGCCTCAGCCGGCAAGATGAACGCATGGCTTCAATCTATTTTGGCCTGCAGAACGATCTCTCATCCCGGCGCGCCCGACAGCTGAAGCGCGGCCAGACGGACTGGCTGGCGGAACGTGATGACTGCGGCTTCAACAAAAGCTGCCTGCGCCGCAGCTACCGCAACCGCATCGCCGAGATGTGCGACATTGCCGATTACGAGGATTTGTCCTGCGACGACTACTGATGGCCCAGCGGCTCTGGTGCGTAAGGCGCCAAGATATTGATCGGCGAGCAACTGATCTGGCTTTTGATGGTTCCATCAAAAGTCAGGTTGCTCTAGTAAACCGCCTGCTTCGATGACTTCACGCAGCGGTATTTGAGGTGGCCGCTCTTGTTCTTGTACCACTTTGCGGTGCGTGGATAGCGGCAGACCGTCTTCATGTTCCGCGTCAGCTTTGCGATCTTGGGATCAGCCGATGTCGAGCGCCTGGCGCTCCGCGCCTTTTCGGGCTTGGACGGACTGGCTTCCGGCTGGTCCGCCATGTCGTCAACGGCCTTCGGGGCCGGTTGCCGGTCACCGGGACTCAGCGAGCCCGCCGTTGAGGAGTTGGCCGCAAGCTCATCGGCAGGCCCATTGACATCCGGCCCCGCCGACGTCGGCCTGATGTCAAGTTGCGGCTGGGCCGCTGGCTGCTCCGCGGCGGACCGGGCTGCCGCTTTCTCCCGCAGGAGGCTGGTGAAAATGCCCTGCTTGCCATTCGCCGGGATCACGCCGCCGGACGGAATGGCGGCGACAGCCACCTGCTGGCGCGGTGTAAGTTTGGTAGACGTCACCGGTGTCGCATCGACGACCACCCGTGTGGTGCCTGCCGGGGTACCTGTGGCCTGCATGGCGCGCCTGAGGGCCAACCGGACGGATGGATGGTTGGCTTTTGACCCCGGCGTTACATAAAACTTGTTTTGTTCCGTATCCTGATGAATGACCACGGCACACTGGACCTTGCCCGCGACCGTGACATGGGGAACCGTCTGTACCGGACTGATACACTGGGTCCCAACCAGAAACACCACTTCGACGAGTTTCATCTTCCTCCCACCTTATGGCGGAGGCTGAAGCAAGAATGGGGCCTCAAAATGGCCTGTTAGGGTCAGAACCGATAATGATTTGCCAATTTGTCAACTGAAATGCCCACCGGCAAAGGTCATTTTCCTCGATATCCACACCCAAATCCGGTGGCGGCGGAGCGAAGAATGACCCAAACGTCACTTTTTGTAACAACTATTGTGATCGAGCCCTTGCCGGCTGGCTGTTGCGATCACAAAGTATTTAACATAGTGTTAATTGGGGCCAGAATAGCAGTTGCCGTAGAGGAAAGGGACTTCCATGAGACTCAAACTCGTTCTGGGCGCAATCATGTTTGTCGCCTCAGCCACACTCGCCCACGCCAACACCATTACCGGACAGCTTTGGCATGTCCCGGAAGCAACCACACTGAATGCGGTCCCGGGCAATGTGCCGGGCACAACGCCCGACGTGGTGTTCGACGTCCTTTCGCCGATGAACTTCAATGCAACGAACGCCACGGTTGGAGACTGGCTTGCGTCAGGGTCGGCGTTCAACATCGTCGAAAATACAGCGGGCACCTTGGCGTCGCTCATGGACAATAGCACCATCGGCACGATCTTGAACTTCACCGGCTTCGTGTCCGTTGTCACGGGGCAACAGTTCACCGTGACCCATGACGATGGTCTTTCGTTGATCATTGGCGGCATTGACCTCAACTTCAACCCAGGGCCGACCGCTCCGACCCAGTCGGTTGCGACCTACACTGGTCCGAGCGGCAATTTCGCGTTCCAGCTGGTCTACGCGGAATGCTGCGGCGGTCCTGCTGTGCTGCAGATCGACCTGCCGTTCTCGAATGCCCCGCCAGTGCCGGTTCCCATGGCGATGCCCTTGCTTCTTTCAGGATTTGGCATGCTCGGCTTCTTCGGCTGGCGGCGCAGAAAGGAAGCCTTCGCGAAGGCCGCATAGGTCTAGCGCTTCCAGGTTTATGAACTTTCAGTTGCCGGCCGGTCCCCTTCAGGACCGGCTGGTGGTTTTGAACGGCACGTTCCGGATTGCAGGCGTTCTTGCTATCTTCCCGGCCGATTGTCGATCGCCGCGCTCAAGCCCTCATAGGTTCTGTCGCCCGTGTAGCGTTCGCCGTTGATGAAAAAGGTGGGCGTACCGGCGGTGCCATGGGACCTTGCGAGGTTGCGGCCTTCGAGAATGGCCTTCGCCAGCTTCTCATTCTTGAGACAGGTCTCGAAGGTCACGATATCCATTCCCAGCCCCTGCGCGATGGCCCACAGCCCGTGATGGGGCGCCCGCAGCCAATCGCCCTGGGTCGTCAGGAATCTGTCGAGATAAGCAAAATAATTTTCGGGCGGCGCGCAGCGGGCCACCATGAAGGCCGCCAGCGCGGCGCCGTTGTGCGGGTATTCGCGAAGAATGAAACGGATCTTTCCCGTCTTGATATAAGCAGCATTGGGCGCGCCGGAATGCGAGATGTGGAAGCTGCACAATGGGGACATCAGGCCGAGGCATATTCCATGACGGTGACCCGGGCATTCGCCGGTCCCAGCGCCATGTCGGCCAGCGGCGGCTGGTCCAGTGCGGCGGATGGTTCGCCGCTGGCCCCGATCTCCTGAGCCGCTACCGGCCAAGCGTGGGCCAGCACCATCAGGCCGGCAGCCAGGAAGCGGCGGCGCGCCATGGCGTTGAGAAAGGGGTTTGACCGTGACATGAGTTGTCCCAAGTTACCGAGGATTCAGAACATGATTTGGTCCAACAGAGAAGAATGGTGACCGGCGATGAGTCCGATTGGCGCAAGTCACGGCCGAGCGGATGGTATTGCCATCAGGCTGTTCGATGCCAATGAGGCGGAGACCTACCGCCGCTTTCGCATCGCCGCCATCTCCGCCGAACCGGATGCCTTCACGACCACCGCCGATGAGGCGGCAGGCCTGCCCCTTGATTGGTATCGGACCCGGATCGCTGAGGGCGTCGTCGGTGCTTTCAATGGCCCAACCTTGATCGGCACAGCCCGGCTCGACACCTCCGGTGATGCCAGCACCGCCTGGATCAGGGGACTGGCGGTGGAACCGCGCTGGCGGGGCGGCGGCATTGGCCGCCGCCTCGTGACAGAGGCGCTGGCGGAGGCACGCAG
>CAZECZ010000182.1:0-7882 GCA_964510815.1 uncultured Aestuariivirga sp. | reverse complement strand
GCCTCAGCCCTGAATGCACAGCTCGCGACAACGTCATCCGGCTCGCAGTCGACGCCTGCGTCACTCGAGCGGGATTACTTTTGAAGGAGGGTGGCCCCAGTCTCCACGCGCGCGATCTTGCCATCCTTCTTGGTGCAGGCCATCAGCACCGCCTCGCGACTTCCATCGGGATAGTCGTTGACCGAATGCACGACGAGGATGTCGTCATTCTCGTAGATGCAACGCCGCGAGCCCATGTTCACCTTGCCGGAGGCCATCATCTTGCGGATCATGTCGCCGAAATCGGCCTTGCTCATTTCCGATCCCGATTGATGCCTGACAAACACCGCGTCGTCGCGATAAAGCGCGAGATACGCATCGGTATCGCGGCTTTCAATGGCCGCATTCATCTTCTCGAAGATTGCCATGTTCCCTCCTGCTTCCTCCAATTGGATGATACCCTGTCAATTCACACAGCACTCAATGAGGGCGCCGTGCGCCTGAATTCAGTTGCCGAGTCCAGTCACCAACACATAAGCACCTGCCGCAACCAGTGCGGCACCTGCGACTTTCACCATCACTTCGCCGTTCGGTACCACCTTCTCGATGAGCACATAGATGGCCAACCCGACGATCCAGTAGAGGTTCATGATGCCGCCAACAAAGAGCAGCGCCATCAGGGCCCAGCAGCAACCAAGACAGTAGAGGCCATGATGGGCACCCATCACGAACGCGCCTCCAATGCCGGGCCGGCTGTGTTCGGCCAGGAACAGGGCCGGACTGCGGCAATGACTCAGGCAGGCACGCTTCAAGTTGGTGAATTGGAACAGTCCGGCCGCGATCATGACAAGTCCGGCGAAGGACCGCGACTTCAACGCCATCATCGGGCCGTCGGCGATATCGACATTTTCCAATGACCACTGGAGCGCTGCAGCAGCGACCGAAAAGCCGGCCCACGTGGCCAGATAGCCGGACAGGAAAACCAGACTGAGATGCGACGCGGCAGGCGGCTGGGTGCCGGCCTTCTTCACCGCATTGAACAGCAACACCATCGGGGCGGCACTGGGCGTCATCATGGCGACCATCATCACCCACCACATGAGGAAAATCAGAACTGCGTAGGCCGCGGTCCAGTGTGGCTGCATGCCCATCGTCATGGGCTCTCCGATGGGGCGGGCCATGCGGGTCATGTCCAGCGCCGTCATGTTCATGCCGACGCCGAACACCGTATAGAACGCAGACAGAATGACGATCACCGTCACCGAGGCGATGACGATGATCCGGTCGTTGCGCACCACTCTTTCGACCAGTGTGCGCTGACTCGCCTGACTCTGCATCCCGCCTACGCCGCTATGCAGCGCGAACGACGCCTTCATTGCTGAGATGAAGTTTCGCCATATGCGCATGGGTCGTGTTGTTCTTCAGCAACTGGATTTCGCCACCCCTGGTCTTGGTGCTGCCGCAGGCCATGAGCGCTTCCTCGAACTCGAAGCCGTGAGGAAGCTTGATGCTGATGCGATGCGGCTCGCCGCTGACGATGTTTGGAATGGGCTTGACCTCGGTCTCCAATATGCCGCCGACCTTGACGCTGCCGATCCCTGATGTTTCGTCGTAGTTTATCGTGATTGGCGCGTAGATGGTCGGGTGCTTGTTGGGGGCCATGGCATTGAAGATGTACCACATGGTGGCCATTTCGTTGGTGTCCTTGCCATGCATGATCGCTTCGAGTGCCTTGCGTTGCTCGGGGCTGGCGCTCTCGTCGATGATCAGTTGCATGTGGCCGTTGCCTTCGTGGATCGGCCCTGGCCATTTGTAGACGCCAGCCGCCTTCAAGCCGGCCAGATCGACATCGCCATAATGACCCTCGGTGAAAGCAAATCCGGCGACCGCTTCACACGTGCCGTCGCTTGGAGGTTGACTGAACTGGCAGGGGCAACCAAAGTTGCAATTGCAGTTGGCCAATTCAATCGCCTTGAGTTTCCAGTTTGGCATCAGCTTGCTCCCTTCCTTCTTGTGGTTAATCGTACGGCGCGATGAATTCCTCTCGCTTCACATAAGGTCATATTCTGATGTTTGCCGCTTTGCCGGATTTCGCCGTCCGACACGAGTCACACCCAACAGCTACGTGCTGGGCGATCGTTTGCATTTCATCGTGATCGCAATCTCGAATTTGGTCAACACCTGAGCTCTGCTTTGTAAAAAGAAAGTCGGGATTTAAACAAGCGAAGAGGGCAGTCCGCAATCACGCGCAACGCTGAGTATGTATGAAGGTGGCGATGGCGGCTTTGAGGCCGGTTGCCTTACTTACCGGTCTATCACGACGGAGGACGTTGACGTCAGCTTTGTCGTCAGTGCGCACTGGGAGTGTGCACGTTCACCGACTGGTTGGTGACCCCAGAACCCGTGGGGTTGGCGGGGGGCTTGCTCATGGCGGACGCCATTTCAGCCAGCGGTCAAGGCAGGTCTACCTCTTGCCGCGCGCTCAATCCAGGTGCTGGCCGTTATTTCGTGCGCGCGGCGATCAGGCATGCGGCGATGATCAGGCCGGCGCCGACGACCGTTGTCCAGCCGACCACTTCGTCAAAGAAGTACCAGCCGAAGGCAATGGCCCAGATGAAGGCCGAGTATTCCGTCGGAATGAGATATTGCGCTTCGGCGCGGGCATAGGCCCAGATCATCAGAAACTGACCGCCAAGCGAGAGGGCGGTCGCGCCGGCCAGCGGCAGCCAGAGATCGCCCGCTGGAACCGCTGCCAGCCAGGGCGCGGGAAGCAGCAAGATGACGACGAGGGTCAGATTCTGGAAGAACATGATTTCGGCCGGCGTGGCAAGAATGGCCTGCCGTCTCGAAAGGATCAGGTTGTAGGCGTAGAAGACGGTTGAGGCCAAAACGGCCATCGACCCCAGAACAACGTCCTGCGAATAATCCAGCTGTCCGAACTGGCCGGTGATGATGATTGCCACGCCGACGATGCCCGAGAGCGACGCCCAGATGATCTGGCGGCGGATCCGCTCGCCAAGCAGCAGTGCCGCGAGATAGAGGGCAATCAGCGGTGCGATGAAACTCAGCCCGATTGCCTCGGCGAGGGGCACGCGGGCCAGCCCCCAGAAAAACAGGATCAATATGATGCCGATGATGACGGCACGCAGGGCATGCAACCGCAACACGGCAGCGGTGGGCCAGCTCCGGGCTCCGGACAGCCAGATGGCGCCTGCGGTTGCCGTAGCAAGGACGCTGCGCCACATAACGGTGTTGTAAACGCCGATGGCGATGACCAGGGACTTCATGGCAGCGTCCATTCCGGACAGGATGAAGATCCCCAGCGTGCAGATGAGCACCGGCAACGTCAGAGATCCCGCGCCGGCCAGATTGGCAGTCTTCGCCGGCTCGGTCATGATGAGGCTTTGGCCACGATGACGTCGATCCCGGAGGCTGCGAGTTGTTCGGCGAGTCTCTCCGAGGGTGCGCGGTCGGTCACGATGGTGTGGACCTGGTCCATGCCGGCCACCTTGACCAGGGCGCGGTGATTGAATTTCGTCGCGTCGCCGAGCACCACGGCACGGTTCGACCGGTTGATGAAGGCCCGCTTCAATTCCGCGTCCTCCGGGGAATAGTCATAGAAGCCATCGATGGTGATGCCGGACACGCCGATGAAGCACAGGTCGAAGCTGAATGTGGACATGGTCTCGACCGCCATGGAGCCGTAGATCGAAAGCTCGCCGCCGCGCAGCCGTCCGGCCGGCAAATAGACGGCATTGCCGGTGTCGGCGAGCACTCCCGCAACCCGGGCGCTGTTGGTGACAATGGTCAGGCCGGTCAGGGCGGCGCATTGCCGGGCAAACTCATAGGTGGTGGAGCCGGTGTCGATGGCCAGCGACTGGCCGGGGCGAACGAGGCGCATGGCGGCCTGGGCGATGGCCGCCTTGGCATTGCCATTCCTGCGGCGGCGGGCCGCGAAGCTCGGTTCAAAGGCGTCGAAAACATCATTGTCGCTGACCGTCAGGCCGATCGCGCCGCCATGGGTGCGGCGCACGGCCCCATCTTTTTCCAGCGCCGCGAGATCGCGCCGAACCGTGATTTCGGACACGCCTGCGGCAGTGGCGAGGTCCTTGACCGTCATGAAGCCGGACCGCGCGATGCGCGTGAGGAGTTCGGCCTGACGTGCCTCGGGATTGCGGGACAGGTCCATCATAGATGTCATTGATCGAAATCAATCATTCCTAAGGTCAGTATTGATCATTTGAATTCTAGCTGAATTCACTTGCTTCAGATAGCCTATTTGTGAATACTGATCGATATCGATCAGAGAGGATGGCCATGCTACCGGGTTTGGCGCAGAAGCGGGCGATCGTAACGGGGGCGGCGCGGGGCATCGGCTCAGCCATCTGCCGTGCACTGGCAGCCGAAGGCGTGCGGGTGGCCGTTGCGGATCTCGACGGCGACGCCGCCGCGGCGTTGGCCGCTGACATCGGCGGCGGGGCAGAGGGGTTTGCCATCGACGTGCGTGACCGGGCCAGTGTCACCGCCTGTTTCGACGCCGTCACAGCGTCCTTTGGCGGCTATGACCTGCTGTGCGCCAATGCGGGCGTCTCCAGCATGAAACTGGTGGTGGACCTCACCGATGAGGACTGGGACTTCAACTTCGATGTCAACGCACGTGGTGTGTTCCTCACCAACCAGGCGGCGGTGCGCCATTTCCAGGCCACGGGGAACAATGGCGTGATCGTCAACACGGCGTCACTCGCCGCCAAGTGGGGCGCGCCGTGGCTGGCGCATTATTCCGCCAGCAAGTTTGCCGTCATGGGCTTTACCCAGGCGCTGGCCCGCGAAGTGGCCGGCAAAGGCATCCGGGTCAACTGCGTGTGCCCTGGCTTCGTGCGCACATCAATGCAGGTACGCGAGGTGGCGTGGGAAGCGAAACTGCGTGGCATGACAGAGACCGCCGTCATCGATGACTATATTTCCCAGACCCCGCTGGGACGCCTGGAAGAGCCGGAAGACGTGGCCCGCAGCGTACTGTTCCTCGCCAGCGATCTCAGCAGTTTCATCACTGGGGAATCGCTGAACGTCACGGGCGGCGTGAGGATGGACTGAGCGGCCATGAAGAACTTCGCCAAACTGGTCATTCCCCATATTATCCTTGCGATCTTCTCGCTGATCATCCTTCTGCCGCTGGTGTGGATCGTGCGGGTGAGCCTGACAGACCGGCTGACGGCCTACAAGATTCCGCCGGAGATCGGCACGCTGGGCTTCATGAACTATGTGGAGATCTTCCAGCGCTATCCCTTTGTCACCTGGTTCGCCAACAGCCTGATTATCGCGCTTGCCGCCACCATCATCGCGCTGCCGTTTGCGACGGCGATGGCCTATGCCTTCGCACGCTTCAGCACAGGGGGCGCGCTGTTACGTCTCGGCGTGCTGGCCAGCCAGATGCTGCCACCCATCATTCTGGTGCTGCCGCTGTTCGTCGTGTTTCTGGCGGCCCACCTGACCCAGAGCCGCACCGCGCTCGTCATCGCCCACCTGACGATCTCATTGCCCTTCCTGTCATGGATGCTTGTTTCGTTTTTTGAAGGCGACGTCGCCCGCCTGGAGGAGGCGGCCCGCGTCGATGGCGCGACGCGCTGGCAGGCGTTCCGCTATATCGCAGTTCCCGTCGCAGCACCCGGCATTCTGGCGGCGGGGCTTCTGGGCTTCATCCTGAGCTGGAATGAATTCCTCTTCGCGCTGGTGTTGTCGGGCCCGAAATCCCAAACGCTGCCGGTGGGGCTTGCCAGCCTCGAGACACATGCCGGCGTCGAGATTGCGCCGCTGGCTGCGGCCACGGTCGTATCGCTGTTGCCGGTGTTTGCGCTGCTGCCATTCCTGCGCAAGCATCTCATCAAGGGTTTGTCGCTTGGGGCCCTCAAGTGACGATCAAACCAGTCATGGGCCAAGGAGGGAGACGGATATGTTGAAACGATTGTTGTTGAGCGCCGCTCTGGCCGGCAGCCTTGCTGCGACGGCTTCTGCCGAGACGGTCAATATCCTCATGGAGGGCGTGCCCGATACTGAATACGTGAAGACCCTGCTGCCGGAATTCACCAAGGAAACCGGCATCGATGTCAATCTTGAAGTCGTGAACTACGCCGAAATGCATACCAAGCTGGTGCCGCAGCTGGTGGCGCCGAAGGGCAGCTATTCGGCCCTTGTGGTCGACTTCTACTGGGTGGGTGAATTCACCAAGGCCGGCTGGCTGCAGCCGCTGGACGACCGCATCAAGGCCGACAATTTTGATACATCCGTCTATGTGCCGAAGATGATGGACCTCGTCGGGCAGGTGGATGGTGTCACCTACATGCTGCCATTCTACAACTATGCGATGGGACTTCTCTATCGCAAGGACATGCTGGCGGACGAGAAGAACAAGGCCGACTTCAAGGCCAAGTATGGCATGGACCTCGATGTGCCGAAGACCTGGGATGAATATCTGAAGCAGGTCGAGTTCTTCACCAAGGATGGCATGCATGGCGTCGTGAACCAGGGTCTTCGGCCCGACCCGATCGCCATGGAATGGTCGAACTACCTCTTTGCCAATGGCGGCGAATACCATGACGACAATTGGAATGCGACGCTGAACAACGAGGCCGGCATCAAGGCGATCGAGCAATATACGACGAACGTCAACAAGTATGGCCCGCTGGGTTCGGCGAGCTTCTCCTTCGACGAGGCGTTCAACGTCATGGCGCAAGGACAGGCCTACAGCTACATCACCTACAACTTCTTCCGGGCGGGCATCGACGATCCCTCCAAGTCGGCGGTGGTCGGCAAGGTGGAGATCATGCCGGTGCCGGGAACCGAGCCCGGCAAAGGCGGCAGCCTGAACGGCGCATGGGGCTGGGCCATTCCGAAATCGAGCCCCAACCCGGATGCGGCGTGGACTTTCCTGAAGTGGGTGGAATCGCACGAGATCGCCAAGAAGCGTGCATTGCAGGGCGGCTCGCCGACGCGCACCGACGTGTTCGACGATCCGGATGTGAATGCGAAGTATCCCTACGCACAGGCGCTCAAGGAAATGCTGCTGACCAGCCACAATTTCCCGGTCTTCACCTATACGCCGCAACTGGTCGAAGTGCTGGGCCGCGAACTGAGCCTGGCGGTGGCCGGCGAAAAGCAGCCGGCTGACGCGCTTGCGACCATCGAGTCCGAGATGAACGAGCTCGCCCGCAAGGACGGCAAGCTGAAGTAGACAACGCCAAAGCAAGGCAGTCGGAGTCACGGCATGAACCAGCAACTCTCCATCGAAACGGCAGACCGCCGGTTCGGCTGGTTCATGTCCGCGCCGACGATTGCCTTGCTTCTTCTTGTGATCTTCTTCCCGGTGTTCTGGGCGCTGTTCACCAGCGTTCATGACTACACGCTGATCAACCCGAGCTTCGATACCTTCACCGGTGCCGGCAACTACCAGGCCGCGATCGAAGACAAGGAATTCCGTCACAGCCTGCTGCTGACCTGCGGCTTCGTGTTCGGCGTCGTCGTCTTCGAATTCCTGCTGGGCTTCATCGTTGCACTCATGCTCAACACGGTGGAGCGGGGCAAGGCCATCTACTATGGCATCCTGCTCTGCCCGCTGCTGATGAACCCGGTGATCGTGGGGCTCATCTGGCGGATGTTCCTGCATCCTTCGCTGGGCATCGTGAACTATCTGCTGAGTGTGGTTTCCATCGCGCCCGTGAACTGGCTTGGGAGCACCAAGGTGGCGTTCTGGACGCTGGTGATGGTCGACATCTGGCACCAGGTGTCGTTCATGATCGTGCTGCTGCTCGCCGGGCTGGCGGCACTGCCGCGGGAACCCTATGAAGCCGCCCGCGTCGATGGCGCCAGCATGTTCCAGTCCTTCTTCCACATCACGCTGCCGCTGATG
>CAZECZ010000181.1:0-7899 GCA_964510815.1 uncultured Aestuariivirga sp. | reverse complement strand
AGCCCGCGGGCCTGCCATCCACCCCATCCGAGCTCACCGTCATGAGCAGGACCCCGTCAAGGGGTGAACGGTTGAATGGATAACATGAACTAGGAATAAAGTCAATAACGAACTCGCGGCCAGAGGCCCTCATCCCCCTGTCGGGACCTTCTCCCGTCCGCAGGATGGGAGAAGGTGGCCGAAGGCCGGATGAGGGCATTTTCTCTCTCCATGGCCGGGCACCGGCCCGGCCATCCAGTGGTACGGCGATGGCGGTGCTCGTAGTCCGCACTGGTTCACCGGCTCAGGGCCGGTGATAGAGAGACTTTGACTGCGGTGGGCGCTATGCCGCTTAGCGCAGCCCATCCTCTCCCTTGATTTCGCTGGTCTTGAGGCCGCCGACGCGCGGCAGTGGCCTTCCGCCGGTGGTGACGGCGACGGCGACCATGATCTCGTTGGCGCGGGGCGCGTCGTTGATCCTGACTTCCATGCCGTCGAAGTGGCTGCGCACGTAAGCCGCGTCCTTGTGGCCGAGCGGAACGTCGAGCGCTACGCCCATGCCGCCGCGCTTCTTCGATGAGGGAATCAGCGCCTTGCCGCCGCCGATCACGTTGCGGAACGGGGCACCGAGCTTCGGGTGCAGGATGGCGGCGGCGTGTTCCAGTTCGCCGTTCTCGCCCACGGCGGCGGCCTTGCCGTAGCTCTCGACCGCGCCACCATCGACGCCCAGCGCCGCCACGGCCTTTTCCGCCAGATAGCCGCCCAGTTCCTCGCCGATGTCGATCAGCTCCGTGAGATCCTCCTGGTACTTGCCGGCGAAGGGATTGGCGATGACGGCCACGGCGGCGGCGCGGCGGATGGCGGGTTCGATCGCCTTGTCCTGTTCGGTCAGCGTCTCGTCGACAACGATCATCACCTTGCGGATCTTCGCCTTCATCTCAAACCATCCTCTCCCTTGATATCCTTGGCCGCGAGGCCCCCTGCCCTGGCATGGACGCGCGGGCCCGTGGTCATTACCAGCGCCACCACCATCTCGTGGCTGCGCGGCGCATCGGTGACGCCGACCTCGATGGCATCGAAGTGGCTTCGCACATAGGAGGCATTCACATGCGTCACTGGCACGTCGAGCCGCGTGCCGGGGCCGCCAACTTTTTTGGTAGAGGGCACGATGGCCTTCGCGCCCTTCAGCACGTCGCGCATCACGTAGCCGCCGGGCGCATGCCACAGTGCTGCATGTTCCAGTTCGCCCGCCTCGCCGACGATGGCGCCCTTGCCATAGCCTTCGATCGTGAGGGGATCACCGCCGAGGGCCGCCAGAAGGCGCTGCGCCATTTCCAGCCCCAGCGGACGCAAATCATCCATGAAGGGCTGGATATCGGCGTGGTACTTGCCTGCATAGGGGTTGTGGATGACGGCGAGGATGGCGCCGCGGCGGTGGGGCTTCTCGGCCACGGGGCCGCCCTCATGCCAGACGTCCTCGAGGGATAACAGGAATTTTCTCACCTTCAGGTCAGGCATGGGCCGTGAGCCTCCTTGGCTGGTCGATGGGCACCGAGCCGACGGTGCGGGTTTCGCCGCACAGATGCATGGCGCAGGCGATGATGGTGCCCTTGGCGAAGAGGCGGCGGGCTTCCTGTTCGCCGCGGCGGAGCGCCTCGGCGATGTCGCTGGCCGTGAGCTTTCCGACATCGCGGGTGACGAGCCGGCGGCCGAGATCGTTGTCGGGCTGCACCTCCTCGGCGGGCACGCGGGTGATGGCGGGATGGCCGGGGAGATCGACGGCGTTGGCGATGAGGGTGGCCGCGGCATCAGCCGTGCTGGCATTGGCGGCGAGGACGGTGACGGCATCGGCGATACCGAGCGAAAAGCTGCGGCCGCGCCAGCCGCTGGTGGCGATGCCGCGCACGGCGTCCGTCCAGTCGATATGGGCCTTGGCGAAGAGCGAGGGATTGTCGGGGCGGTCGACCACGCCGACGTTGTAGTCGGTCCAGGGGCCGAGATGGATGGCGATGTCGCCGCCGTTGTTGACATGGGCGCGGTTGACATTCGCCACGGTCACCATGGCGTAGAGGACTTCCTCCGCCACCGCACCGGCCACCGCCGCCATGGGGGTGATGAACGTATCCTGCGCGAGGTCGATGGTGGCACGCCACATGCGCCGCGCGATGGCGCCATCGGGCTGGCGCTCGGTCCGCTGACGCAGCAGGGAGAGTTCGGTGCAGAGTTCCTCGAGAATGGTGGAGAAGCGGATCTCGGCAATCTCGAAGGCACGGGCAATATGATCGGGTGCGGCTTCGACGCCGATGACGAGGTCGATGGGCCCATCCTGCAGATGGAGGCGCTTGCCATCCGGCAGCATGGCGACCTGCATGCGGCTCACGGCCGGCGCTCCAGCGGCCAGGGGTTGCCGCCGACGCGGGGCACGCGGCGCTGGCCCTGCGCCGCGCGGATGTCGGCGGCGGCGCGGACTTCGTCCATGTGGCCGCCCATGGCCTCGTAGTCGGCGCGGCTCATGGTGAACTCGATGGGGGCCACCAGCGCCGGGGTCGGCACATAGCCGAAGGCGTTGGCGGGGAGCTTGGTCACGTCGGCCATGAAGGTGATGCCGCCGCCCGGCCAGACATAGACAGGCGCGCCACCGCAGGTGACGCGGGTGAGTGCGTCCTTCACCGACTTGGTGAGCCGCACCGGGTTCTCGGTGACCCCTGCCCGGAGCGAGCCACCAGCACCACCCATGAACAGCACGGTACACAGCGCCGGCTCGCAATTCTCGGCGATGCGTTCGACCGACAGGGCCATGGCGGCTGGCAGGTCCTTCTGGACGGGTTGCAGCGCCTCGTTGAGCTCGAAATAGGCGAAGTGCTCGCCGGTGGTGGAGACCATCAGCATGCGAAGGCCAGTCCAGGCCTCCCTGGGATCGAAGGGCTTGAGGATGGCGAGCGGATCGGTCAGGTCGGTGCCGCCCCAGCCGGTGCCGGGATGGGCGACCTTGAAATAGCGGCCCGGCGTGGAGCGGTGGCCCTTGATCTTGATGCCGGTATCGCGCACGCCGAGGAACTTGCCGGCCTGATGCTCGGAAAGGATGCCGGTGATGTGATCGTCGACGACGACGACCTCGTCGACGTGGCCCAGCCACTGCTTGGCGAACATGCCGATGGTGGCTGAGCCGCAGCCCACACGCATGCGGATTTCCGGCACGCCATTGATCACCGGGGCCTTGCCGGCGGCGATCTCGATCTTCGCACCGCCGTCGATCTCGGCCTCGACCGGCTCGCCGTTGCAGAGCTTCAGGAGCGCATCGCAGGTGACACGGCCTTCCTTCTTGGAGCCGCCGGTCAAATGGCGAACGCCGCCGAGCGACAGCATCTGCGAGCCGTATTCGGCGGTGGTGACATGGCCCACCTGTTCGCCTTCCACGCGGACCGGAGCGCATTCGGGGCCGAGATGCCTGTCGGTGTCGATCTTCACCTTGACGCCGCAATAGCTGAAGATGCCCTCGGTGACGACGGTCACCATATCGACGCCTTCGATCTCGGACGAGACGATGAAGGGCGCTGGCTTGTAGTCGGGATAGGTGGTGCCGGCGCCGATGGCGGTGACGAAGGTTTCGTCCTGGCCGACGAGGCGGCCATCCCAATCGGCACCCTGATCGAGGAAATGCACCAGCTTGCCGCCCTGCTCCACCGTCTTCTGCAGCAGCACATGGGCATCGACACGGATCAGCTCGCCGCCCTGGTTGGCATAGCGGTCACAGGCGCCGCGTAGTCCGTCCCGGATGTAGCAGAGGACGGGACAGGCATCGCAGCGGATCTTGTCAGGAACCTGGTCCATCAGGGCCCATTCATAGCACGGATTGCGGCGAGAACGCGATCCGGCGTGGCCGGGGTGCGGGTGATGCGCGCACCCGTCGCATGGTGGATGGCATTGAGGATCGCGGGGGCCGTGGGGATCAGGGCCTGCTCGCCGATGCCCTTGGCACCGAAGGGACCGACCGAGGAGGCGCATTCCACAAGGATGGAGGTGATGGGCGGCACGTCGCCGATGGTGGGAATCAGGTAGTCGTGGAGGTTCTCGCCCTTGCCGGGGATGAACTCCTCCATCAGCGCCATGCCGATGCCCTGGGCGACACCGCCCTCGATCTGGCCCTCGACCAGCACCGGATTGATGGCGCGGCCCACATCATGGGCGGCGGTGATCGACAGCACCTTCACAGTTCCCAGGCGAAGATCGACCTCGACTTCAGCGAGATGGGCGCCATAGCCATAGACGGCGTAGGGCACACCCTGGCCGTTGGCGTCGAGCGGGCTGGTGGGCGGATCGAAGGTCTCTTCGGCGCATTCGACATAGCCGAAGCGGTCAGTGGCGAGATGGGACAATTCGATCGAGCGGATGAGGTGCGGTTCGTGCACGAGAAGCCGGGTGTCGGCGATTTCCAGTTCGGCAGTGCCGCCGGCGTTGGCGAGGCGCAATAATTTCTGACGCAGCACACGCCCGGCCTTTTCGGCGGCGCGGCCGGTGACGAAGGTCTGGCGCGAGGCGGAGGTCTTGCCGCAATCGGGGGTCAGGTCAGTGTCCGGCCCGATGAGATCGAAGCGTGCGATGGGGAGACCCAGGGCATCGGCGGCGATCTGGGTGATGACGGTGTTGGCGCCCTGCCCGATGTCGACGGCACCCTGGTGCAGCGACACGCGGCCATCGGGCTTGAGGCCGATGCGGATGGTGGAGGGATTGGGCAGCGAGGTGTTGCCGCAGCCGTACCACATGCCAGCCACGCCGACGCCGCGGCGGCGAGCGGAGGCAGTGGCGTTGAAATCCGCGGCGGCGGCGCGGGCTCGTTCCCACGCCGGCTTCAGCGCTTCCAGGCAATCACGGATGCCGACACCGTCGCCCATGATTTGGCCGGTGACGGTGGGCGTGTCATTGCCGAGCGCGTTGCGGATGCGGAACTCGAGGGCATCGATCCCCAGCTTTTCCGCCAGCATGTCGAGCATCTGCTCCTGGGCGATGACGGTCTGCGGCACGCCGAAGCCGCGGAAGGCGCCAGAAGGTGCTGAATGGGTGTGGATGGCGCGGCTTCTGGCGCGGTAATGAGGCACGACGTAGGGCCCCGAGGCATGGACGGGGACGCGATTGGCGACCGTCGGGCCCCAGGAGGCATAGGCGCCGGTATTGAAATCGCCCTCGAAATCCATGGCCGCGAGCTTCCCGTCGCGTGTGGCCGCCATGCGCGAACGCATGCGGGCGGGATGGCGCTTGGTGGTTGACTGGATCGACTCGGGGCGCGTGTAGACCATGGCGCAGGGGCGGTCTGTCAGCCATGCCGCCAGTGCCACAAAGGGCTGGAGCGACAGATCGAGCTTGGAGCCGAAGCCACCGCCGCAGGCCGAGGGAATGATGCGAATATCTTCCGGCGCGAGACCCATGATGGCGGCGACGTCATCGCGGTCCATATAGGGGGCCTGGGTGGACGCAGTGATCTCGATCCGCCTTCCGACGCGGCGCGCCCAGCCGGCCTCGGGCTCGATATAGGCGTGCTCGACGAAGCCGGTTTCGAAGACGGCTTCGACAGTGACGTCGGCCGACTGGAACCCTGCACCGACATCGCCGCAGGCGACATGGCCGCTGATCAGGACATTGCCCGGCCGCTTCTCATGGACATCGCCTGCGCCTGCCGACACGGCCGCCTCGATGCCGAGCAGCGCCTCATGTTCCGTCCACTCGACCGGGAAATTCGAGAGGTCGAGTACTTCGATCGCGTCGCGCCCGCCGACGACCGCCGCGATGGCCTCACCCCGGAAGCGGGCGGTCTGTTCAGCAAAGACCGGCTGGTCGGCAAACGGCGGGATAACGCCGAAGATGTTGCGGCCGGGGATGTCCTGGGCCGTCAGGATGCGGATGATGCCGGGATGGGCCGCCACCCAGGCGTCGAGGTCGCCGAATTGGAAGGCGGCATGGTGATGGGGCGAGCGGACGGCCCGCACCCACAGGGCATCGCCCGGAATGGCATCGGCACCATAGGATTCCGTGCCCATGACTTTCGGGCCCCCATCGAGGCGCATGAGAGGGGCACCGACGGCATGGCCCGTGTCCGGGCTGACGGGTTCGGCGACCGTCTGTTTCGCCGCATCCAGCACGGCATCGATGATCTTGGTGTAGCCGGTACAGCGGCAGAGCACGCCGCCCAGGGCATCTTCCACCTGCTGGCGGGTGGGGTCGGACTGGCGATCGAGCAACGCCGCAGCGGCCACCAGCATGCCGGGCGTGCAGATGCCGCATTGGGCGGCGCCACGCGCCAGGAAGGCGCGGCGCAGCGCCGCTCCGTGGGTCGTGTTGTCGAGACCTTCCACCGTGACGACTGAGCAGCATTCGGCCTGGGCGATGGGCACCAGGCATGCACAGGCCAGTTCGCCATCGAGCAGGACCGTGCAGGCGCCGCAATCGCCGGCATCGCAGCCGCTCTTGGTGCCTGTGGCCTTGAAGGAACGGCGCAGGACGTCGCTCAACCGCGACACCGGATTGGCTTCCGTGTGAACCGGTGCGCCGTTGAGGACGAAGGCAATGGGTTCAGGCACGTGATGGCACTCCGGCGGCGCGGTCAATCACATCTGCGAGGAGACACAGTGCTGCGTCGCTTCGATAGGCAGCCGTGGCGCGCACGTCATCAATGGGCGATAAACCTGCGAGATGCGCGGCCTGCAAGGCGGTCGAGGGCTGCGCCGTGGCGTCGAGGCCCAGCAATGCCTGTTCCAGGTCTGGCAGGCGGCGGGCAACGGGCGACGCGGCACCGATGGCCACGGCGGCGCGAGCGATGCGGCCATCCTCACCGCGCGCGATGACGGCGGCGGCCATGATGATCGAGATGACGAGATAGCGCCGCGCACCCAACTTGCCGAAGGTGGCTTGCGCGTTGGCAACGGGTTGCGGCACGAGGACAGCGGTCAGCATTTCATCCGGCGCGAGCGCGGTCTGCCGGTAGCCGGTGATGAAGGACGACAATGGCAGGATGCGTTTGCCGTGCACCGACATCAGTTCGACGCTGGCATCGAGGGTTAGTAGCGGTGGCACACCATCGGCCGCGGGCGAGGCATTGCAGAGGTTGCCGCCGATGGTGCCGCGGTTCTGGATCTGGATCGAGCCCACCTCGCGCGCTGCCGCCTGCAAGCCATGAAACGCCGGCCGCAGGGACGCCGCGGCAATGGCACTCCAGGTGACGCCAGACCCGATGCGGATGATATCTTCCGTTTCGGTGATCGTGCGCAGGGGTTCAATCGCTGTGACGTCGATCACAGATGATGGGAGCGGACGGCCGACATGGGCCGGGAATACATCCGTTCCCCCTGCGATCAAGCGCCGAGGCGCGGCAGCGAGCAATGCCACCGCGTCTTCGACATTGTGCGGCCGGGCATACAAAGGCCGTTTCCCCATGGTTGATTTGCCAATGGATTCAAATGTTACGCACGCCATTGCGGGTGTCAATGCAGGGTTTGCCATGTGGCAACTGTTTCTGTTTCCGTTCCGGGCCGGAGTTGCTAACATCACTTGAAGTTACAAAGGGGCCTTAGAATTCTTGGAGTGCTAGCGTGGAGCGGCGGCTTACAACGATCCTGTCAGCCGACATCGCAGCCTATTCGCGATTGATGGGCGATGACGAGGCCGGAACGCTTGCCGAATTGAAGCAGCGGCAGGACGAGGTGGTGACGCCGCTGCTGGAGAAGTCCGGCGGCCGGATCGTCAAGATGATGGGTGACGGATTCCTGGCCGAGTTCGCCAGCGTGGTGAACGCCGTTCATTTCGCCGTCGACCTGCAAACGAACTGCGAAAGCCGCAATTCCGGTGCTGCGGAAAGCCGGCGGATGTGTTTCCGCATCGGCATCAACCTGTCCGATGTCATCGCCGACGATGACGACGACGTCTATGGTG
>CAZECZ010000180.1:0-7935 GCA_964510815.1 uncultured Aestuariivirga sp. | reverse complement strand
TGCGCAGCTGGCCGCCGATGCCGGCATCCGCACGCTGGAGGCGCCCGTCACCGGCGGCGTGCATCTGGCGGCACGCGGCGAGATCACGGTGCTGGCGGGGGGCGACAAGGACCTGTTCGACCTGCATCAGGACGCACTCAAGGCCATCGGTGGGAAAATCTTCCACATGGGGCCGCTAGGGTCCGCCGCCGTCATCAAGGTCATCACCAACATGCTGGCCTTCATCCATCTCGTCGCCGATGCCGAGGCATTGATGCTGGCCAAGCGCGGCGGGCTCGATCTGGCCCAGGCATGGCATGCCATTACCGCGTCGTCGGGCAGTTCCTTCGTGCACGAGACCGAAGGACAGTTGATCCTCAATGGCAGCTACGACATCGCCTTCACCATGGACCTGGCGCTGAAGGACCTCGGCTTCGCCATGGGCTTCGGCAAGGAATTTGGCGTTCCCCTCGATCTCGCCTCGATGACCAACCAGACCTTCATGAAGGGCAAGGCGGCCTATGGCGGCGGCGCACAGTCCACGCAGATCGCCAAGCTGCTGGAGGATTTGCTCGGCACCGATCTCCGCGCCGCGGGTTTCCCCTCCAGGCTGGAATAGGACACAAAAAGGCCCTGCAGGGCCGGGGAGTCCGCTGCAGGGCCAATACGCTTCGATACTGGAACTCGCTCTCAAGTTCCCTTCCACCGCGGGTTGACGATGGGATCGATGATCCGTGCGCATCACACGACCGGGGGATTCGGGGCTAATGCCGTGCGCGCCGGACGCAAGCATAATACTCATGCTTCTAGTGAAAAAATTTCATGACGTAGTCGTGACGTCAAATCAACTTTTGCGTCAGCGCTATTAACCTTTTGTTAACCCCTCACTTCGCACCGAAAAAAGCAGGTCCCGGAGGCAGGGGAACCTCACGGGACCTATCCGTGCATCTTGCACTTCGCCCTTGGACTTGGGCTCAATTCCACCGCCATAAGACGGCGCCGTTTGCAGTTTGAATGTCCTTCCACCCTGACACGCATGTCGACATGACGGAGTGGATCACCTACTCGTCGGGGGCATCAGTTTTCGAGACCTCTCGCGTTCCTGATTGGGTTAATCATTCCCCGATCACCCCAGGAGGTCAAATCACGCTTTGGGTCAACCGCACTCACCTTTCAGCCCCTGCTCCCAAACCGTGCGCCGGCGCCGTCAGCCGAATGAACGCAAAATCAGGTGCATTACCATTGCGGCAACTCTGGCGCCGGGCGCAGAGACAGGTTACACTCGATTTCGACTCACGGGATTCCAAATAACCTCCCGCGTGTAACAAACTGGGGCGGCCATTTACGGGGCCGCCCCTTTTTCGTGTTCTGCCTGATCTCCCTCAGGCAATGATCTCGAAATCGGACACAGACAAAGTGGCGACCGGGACGCCGCCATTCATCAGATGTGCGAGCACGACGGCAGCACCTCCGCCGGTGCCGTCTTCGTCCCAGCTCAGGTCGCCCGTCGCCGCATCGAAAAGGAACTGGCCAAAGGCTTCCGTCGCCGCGGTGCCGAGAACCAGCTGGTTCGCGTTCAGGGCACCGGCCGTCAGGCCGCCGCCGAATCCCGAGGCGTCGACGCGGATCACATCGCCCTCGCCTGGCGTCCAGTCGCTGATGGTGTCGATGCCGTCCGTCACGCGCTTGAACATGAAGACGTCGGCGTCGGCGCCGCCTGTCAGCAGGTCGCTGCCGGGCCCGCCAATCAGCAGGTCCTTGTGGCGGCCGCCGTCCAGCCAGTCGTCCAGCGCACCGCCCCGCAAGGTGTCGTTGCCGGCCGAGCCGATCAGGCGATCCTTGCCATCGCCGCCGATCAGGTCGTCACTGCCGCCGCCGCCATTCATCACGTCGTCGCCGTCGCCGCCGTTCAGCGTGTCGTTGCCGCGCCAGGTGCGGATCGAATCATCGCCGGCAAGGCCGTTGATGGAGTCATTCTCGTTGGCGCCATAGAGGGCATCATTGCCGATGGTGCCGTTGTAGGTCAGTCCCGGGATGTGATCCAGGGTGACGTGGAAAGTGGCAGCGCCCAGTTCCGTCCCAAGGCCTACGCCGTCGGCATCGCTGGCGCCGACCACCGTGCGGCCCTGAAGGTCGGGGAGCATGAAGGTCGTGACGCCATCTCCGCCGTAGGTGGTTCCGATGGCCGCGAAGAGATCCGGATAGCTGGCGATGGCAAGGGTCTGCCCTTGGCACATCAGCCATCCGTCAGGCGCGAAGTTCCCGGCAAAGACGTTGATCTCGCCGATGGTGGCGGTCTGGAGATCAAACGTGCCGACCAGGCCACTCGTCGCGATCAGGTAGTTGAGGACCAGCGAGGGCTCCTGGTTATCCACCGCCTGCCCGCCGCCGCCCATTTCCGTGGGCAGGTTGGCGTTGGTGAGCGTGACGCCCTGCTGCCCAAGCGTGGCTCCCTGTCGATAGGAGCCGTCGTTGCTCGCGCCGACGACGGTGCGGCCGCGCAGGTCCGGCAGGGCAAAGGTGGTGCGGCCGTCGCCGCCATAGGTGGTCCCCAGAACCGAAAACAACGCCGACCACTGGGCAATGGGCAGCAACTGACCCTGGCAGAACGCATAGCCGCGCGGCGCGAAATTGCCGCCGAAAAGGCTCACCTCGCCGATGGTGTGGCTTGCCGTCCCGCCGCCGCCGCGCGAGGGGTATAGTCCTTGCATCGAGATCACATAGTTCATGCCCAGTCCGGGCTCGTCCTCGTTGAAGGATTGGTATGTGCCACCGGTAGACGGCGGAAGGTTCTGCTGGCCGATCACGGCCGTCGGCGCGCCGATATTCTGGCCCCGTATAACGGGCGAGAGGCCCGGGCCGATGCCCGGGCCGACGGCGGTGCGGCCATCAAGATCGGGCAACGCAAATGTGGTGCGGCCGTCGCCGCCATATGTCGTGCCCAACAGGCTGAACAACGCCTCATTGCTGGAAATCGCCAGAAGGTTTCCGTTGGCCAGTGCCACGTCATCGCCCGCTTCTGGCGCGTAGACGCCGGCATAGGTGCGGAAGAAGCCGAGATAGGCGTCCGAAGTCAGCTTGCTGGGCGACGGATAGATGCCTTGCGTCATCACGAACTGGTTCAGCGCCAGCGCCGGCTGGTAGGTGTCGATTGTTGCCGTCATGGCGGTCCCCCCTTGCTTTACACTGTCGGCGGCACCGCCCGGCCGGAGCCCCGTCGACAACACTACCGTTCACAACTTGAACCGGTGCAGCGGCAAGTCAAGGGCCGAAAGAGTCCGGCGTGGCGTCTGCTCTGTAAGGCCCGGATTCACCACAGAACCCGCACCAATTGACTCTTTGGCCATTTCTCCCTATGTGCGGTGCAACGTAACGTGCCCCCGGATCTTGGCGAGTCCGCCTCGGGGCGCTGGTTTTCAACTCACATCGCCCACATGGTTCCGTAACACCACATGGATTTTTCCGCGCTCGGACTGAGCACCAGGACACTCGAAGCGGTCACCGCCGCCGGTTTCACCACGCCCACCCCCATCCAGGCCGCCGCCATTCCGCCGGCCCTTGAACGCCGCGACGTCATGGGCCTCGCCCAGACCGGCTCCGGCAAGACGGCCGCCTTCGTGCTGCCCATGCTGTCGATGCTGGAGAAGGGCCGGGCCCGCGCCCGCATGCCCCGCACCCTCATCCTCGAACCCACCCGCGAACTGGCCGACCAGGTGCGCGAGGCCTTCGAGACGCTGGGCAAGAAGCACACTCTCTCGGTCGCCCTCCTCATCGGCGGCGTCGCCTTCGAGCCGCAGGCGCTCAAGATCGACCGCGGTGCCGATGTCGTCATTGCCACGCCGGGGCGCCTGCTCGATCATTTCGAGCGCGGCAAGCTGCTTCTCACCGGCATCGACATGCTGGTGATCGACGAGGCCGACCGCATGCTCGACATGGGCTTCATCCCGGACATCGAGCGGATCTGCAAGCTGCTGCCCTTCACCCGCCAGACGTTGTTCTTCTCGGCCACCATGCCGCCGGAGATCCAGCGGCTTACCACCCAGTTCCTGCACAATCCGGTGCGCGTCGAGGTCTCGCGCCCCTCGTCGACCGCCGACACCATCGAGCAGAAGCTGGTGAAGGCCCCGCATGACGCCAAGATGAAGCGCGACCTGCTGCGCAAGCTGCTACGCACGCAGACGAACGTGAAGAACGGCATCATCTTCGCCAACCGCAAGACCACCGTGGCGCTGCTCGACAAGTCGCTGCGCGTCCACGGCTTCAACGCCGGCGCGCTGCACGGCGACATGGACCAGTCGGCCCGCATCAAGACGCTGGCCGCCTTCCGCGCCAACGAGATCACCTATCTGATCGCCTCCGACGTCGCCGCCCGCGGGCTCGACATTCCGGAGGTCTCGCACGTCTTCAATTACGATGTCCCTACCCATGCGGAGGATTACGTCCACCGCATCGGCCGCACCGGCCGTGCCGGCCGCGAGGGCCACGCCTTCACGCTGGTGACCAGGGAAGAAGGCAAGTACTGGAAGGGGATCGAGGGGCTGATCAAGAAGGACGTGCCGTATTTCGATCTCGGCGTCGAGATTGACGACGCGCCCGAGGCCGCCAACGAGAACCGCCGCGAACAGCGCAGCCGCAGGCCCCGCGGCGGCGACAAGCCAAAGTCAGCCGGGAAGGCAGCGGAGAGAGCGGCCGAGAAACCGGCGGCGAAATCCGAGACGCCGCAGCAGGCCAAGCCGGTGCAGAAGCCGACCGCATCGGCCCATCTACCGCAGGCCCAGCGCCCGGCCAAGCCCCCGCGCGACCGCCATCCGGCCCGCGACGTCGGCGAAGCGCCGGATGCCATGGGCTTCCACGCCGGCAACATGCCGTCCTTCCTGATGCGCCCGGTCAAGATTGGCTGAGGCCCCATCGTGACCGGCCGCGCCGGACGTCTGGCGCTGGCCCGCAAGGCGCTCGCCGCCGGAAACCCATCCACCGCCATCGCCGAAGCCAGTGCTGCGCTGGCGCAAGACCCGCATTCGCCCCAGGCCCACATGGTTCGCGCCCGCGCCCATCTGGCGGCCGGCGCGGCGGTGATGGCGTTTGCCGATCTGATCGACGCGCTGCACCTGCCGGGGATCGGCCCGGCCTTGGCCCAACGCATCGATACGATGATGGTCGACGACCTCTTGATCGACCTCGACCGCAACCACTTCAAGGCCGAGGCCCTGGCCGGTGCCGAGGGCAATTTCGCCCATGCGCCGCGGCTTTCGGCGGTGGTGAGCCTCTTGGGCCTGCTGCGGCGCCACGATGCGGTGGCCGCACGCGCCCTGGGCGAGAGCCTGTCACCCGAGCAGCGGTCCTCGCCGGCACTCCGGCTCCTGGCGCGGGCACATCTTCTTGCCGGCGATCTCGACCGGGCGATCGCGGCCCATGCCGAGGCCAATGCGCTGGCCGGCCGCAAGCCGGAGGACGACAGCAATTTCGCCGCCATGATCCAGCACCGGTTTCTGCTGTCACGCGGCATGCGTGACGGGCTGGCGTTTCCCGCCCGCCACAAGCTCGCCATCTGTGCCGCGATCAGGGACGAGGGCGACGATCTCGCCGAGTGGATCGCCTTCCATGCCCACCTCGGCGTCGATGCCTTCTATCTCTACGACAACGAGTCAAGCGACCGCACACAGGAGATCCTCCGCGAACTGGCGCCCCGCTTCAACATCACCCACTATCATCTTGCCCGCCAGCCGGCCCAGAAGCTCGCATATCAGCATTTCTTCGAGGCCCACCGCTTCGAGGCCGAATGGGTGGCGCTGATTGACGGCGACGAATATTTCGTCCCCGAGGGCGAGAGCCTGCTTCCCTATCTGGACCGCAGTGCCGACTGCGCCGCCATCGCCATCAACTGGCGGGTGTTCGGCACGGCGGGCCACGCCACCAGGCCCGATGATTTATGCATTTCCGCCTTCACCCGGCGGGGCGCCGACGACCATGCCGCCCATACGCTGATCAAGTGCATCCTGAGGCCGCACAGCGTTATGCGCTGGCGCAGCCCCCATGAGCAATTGGTGCTGGGGCATTACGAGGATGGCAACGGGGAGAGAGTGGTGCCGTTCGCCTCACGGGTGAGCCCGCCGCGTTATGGCGGGCTGGCGGTGCATCACTATGCGCTCAAGTCCCGCGCCCAGGCCGAACAGAAGCTGAAACGCGGCCGCCCGGTGGCCGACACCCGCCCCGACAAGTTCCGCGATCAAAGCTACATCACCTGGTACGACGCCAACGAGGTGGAAGACCTGAGTGCCGCAAGGTTCGCCGGGGCGGTGAAGGGAATGCTGGGGCCGTAGCAGGCCGCGAGCGCCGCCAGCGACCGGCGTGGCCCCGTGCCATCAGTCTGCCTTTTCGCTGTCCTACGTCATAACCTGCCCCGTGGCCGGGAAGCCGAGTGTTCCCCGGCCGTAGCGGCAAGGATAACGGAGGAGCGAAGCCATGTCCGATGTAACCGTCTGCCTGTGGTACGACAACGACGCCGAAGGCGCCGCCCGGTTCTATGCCGGCACCTTCCCCGACAGCAAGGTCGGCAAGGTGTGGCACGCGCCCAGCGACTATCCGTCCGGCAAGAAGGGCGATCCTCTCATCGTCGAGTTCACTGTGCTGGGCCGGCCTTGCGTCGGGCTCAACGGCGGGCCGCAGTTCACGCCTAACGAGTCGTTCTCGTTCATGGTCACGACCAGGGACCAGGAAGAGACCGACCGCTATTGGAACGCCATCGTCGGCAACGGCGGCAAGGAGAGTGCCTGCGGCTGGTGCAAGGACAAGTGGGGCATCTCGTGGCAGATCACGCCGAAAGTCCTCACCGACGCGATGCGCCAAGGCGGCGAACCGGCGCGGCGCGCCTTCGACGCCATGATGGAGATGGGCAAGATCGACGTGGCCGCCATCGAGAAGGCGGTCAGGGGCGACTAGGCGCCGCGCCGCACGACGCGGCAGACCGCATAGATGATGGTGGCGTTGATGGCTGGCACCGCCGCGCCGCCCAGGGGCCAGAGCCTTTCCGGCAGGATATCCACCCATCGCGCCCACGGCTGGCCGAGGATCACGAGGAACACGCCCGACAGCGGGTCCCTCTCGGCGCCGAACCAGCCATAGGTGCCCACCAGCCACAGCAGGATGGCGATTCCATAGAGGCCGATGAAAATCCAGAAGATGGTCCGGCAGATCATGGGCGTGGTTTCCGGTTGGAGGGCAGAGTGTAGCAGCGGCGACGGTGAATGGAATGGTAGGGTAATCATGTTTCAAACGGCGCTCCGCGGAACCGTCACCCCGACGAAGGTTGGGGTCCTGCTTCCTGCCTCTCGCAATAGGTGCCCAAGTGAGAACAACAATTACATTGGCAAGCCTTGTACACCGCACACGCGTCGACTTACAGCTCAATCGCCTTCATGTAGTTCTTGGTCGGACTCTCCACCGCTGGTTCTCAGACGCCAAACATCGTACATCCGGGGACTACTTGCACCACCTGGACGTAAGTGCAATTGCACATTTAAATGTCTCTTGATTAGATCTGTGACCACCTGACATGCCTCGAAACAGTCTGACTCCGAGGGCACCAACATACGGTGAATCCAATTATTTCTTGTCTTTCTGCACGCCTCCAATTTAACATAGATTTTTTGATCGAGAAGCCCGGCTATTTCAAGCATCTCGACAATAACGGAAGCGGTGTAGTCGCGGCCCTCGAGTTTTTCCCTTCGTCTCTTCGTCATGCGGTGGGTACTGCTACTCAAAATGTTGCTCTGAACTTCTCTGAACAATTCATGCAGTATCTGTTCGCAGACACTCCATAGTAGTGTGATGCTCTCGCCATTCCGCCCATCTCTACTCAGTGCTGCGGCTAGGTAAGATGAATCCACCAAACTGACACCAATTAGGCTGCAGACTCATAAAATCGTAGCCACAGGCGGATGGCAGCCAGCTTAGCGA
>CAZECZ010000179.1:0-8077 GCA_964510815.1 uncultured Aestuariivirga sp. | reverse complement strand
AGGTCGGAACCTCGATCCTCATGGAGAACGACTGGGGCCAGACCCGGAGCTTTCTGGTGACGCGCGTCGACGACGAGACGCTGACGGTCGACGGCAACAACCCGCTGTGCGGCAGGGAGGTCGTCTTCGCGCTTCGCATTCTGACCGTGCGGGACGCAAGCGATGAAGAGATCAGGACGGGAGGCATGCAGGGTGGCGCCGCAGATATTGATCCGTCCCTGATGCGTCCGGTCTGAACCAGCAGACATGAAAAAGATGAGTGCAACGGCAACAGGTGACCCATGAGCGAGCAGAAGCCCCCGACAAAAGTTCCCGACGGCAAGACCCGCTTTTTGACCACGCGCCAGATGGCGCCGAATGACAAGGGCTTTGTCGGCTACGAAACCGTATGGGAGTCCTTCCAGAAGGAAGTGCCCTACGAGACTCCCAAGAAGCCGTAGGCTTCGCGCTGCAAGGCCGGTGAACCAGGCCGTATGATTTCAGGGAGGACGCGTCATGTCCCAACTCGTTCCGCCGCACGGTTCAAGCTCCTTGAAGCCGCTGCTGGTGCCTGAAGTCGAGCGGGCTGACGAACTTCGCCGCGGTGCGGCTCTCAAGACAATTCCCCTGGACTCCCGTGCGGTGTCCGATGTCTTCATGCTCGCCATGGGCGCCTATACGCCGCTCGATGGCTTCATGGGCCGCGATGATTGGCACGGTTCATGCCGTGACATGAAACTTTCGAATGGCCTGTTCTGGCCGATCCCCGTCACCCTGCCGGTCGGCAAAGATATTGCCGATGCGATTGGCGCCGACGAAGAGGTGGCTCTGGCGGATGCGGAGACCGGCGAAATTCTCGCGCTCATGGAAGTGCGCGAGAAGTATGCGATCGACAAGCAGTTCGAAGCTGAGCACGTCTACCGCACCATCGACCCGAAGCATCCAGGCGTCGCCAAGGTCCTCGCCCAGGGCGAGGTGAACCTTGCCGGCCGTGTCCTGGTGTTGTCGGAAGGAATTTATCCCGTCAAGTATCGCGATCTTTATATCCGGCCGGCGCGGGCCCGTGCCATGTTCCAGGAGCGTGGATGGTCACGGGTCGCCGCTTTCCAGACTCGCAATCCCATGCACCGCAGTCACGAGTATCTGGCCAAGATCGCCGTCGAGGTGACGGACGGCGTCTTCGTCCACCAGGTGCTCGGCAAGCTCAAGTCTGGCGACATTCCGGCCGAGGTCCGCACCCGTGCCATCCAGGCCATGATTGACAATTACTTCCGTCCCGGCACCATCATCCAGGCGGGCTACCCGATCGAAATGCGCTATGCAGGCCCGCGCGAGGCGTTGCTGCACGCCCTGATCCGCCAGAACTTCGGCTGCTCGCATCTCGTCGTCGGCCGCGATCATGCCGGTGTCGGCGACTATTATGGGCCCTATGATGCACACCATATCTTCGACGAGCTGTGGGATGGCGCGTTACAGACCAAGCCGCTGAAGATCGACGTAACCTTTTATTGCCGAAAATGTTTCGGCATGGCGACGGCCAAGACCTGTCCCCATGATCCCAAGCACCACATTTCGATTTCCGGCACCGAGCAGCGCAAGATGCTCTCCGAGGATGCCGACATTCCGGCCGAGTTCAGCAGGCCGGAAGTGGTGGCAATCCTCAAGCAATACTATGCGAGCCTCAAGGCGGCGGAATAGAATCCGGCTTCATGATCATCGCACAGATCACGGATACCCATATCGCCCTCGACACGCCGGACGCCGAACAACGGTTGCAGGACTTTTCGCGTGTCGTTGATGATATCGATACGCTCGATCCGGCGCCCGACGTCATCGTGCACACCGGCGACATCGTGCACAATGGCCGGCTGGACGAGTATGAGGCGGCGGCGGCGATCCTGGCGGGGGCGAGGGCGCCAGTCTACGTGATGCCCGGCAACAAGGATGACCGTTCAAATCTTCGCAAGACCTTTTCTCCCACACACCATTATCTGGAGAGCGGCAGCCCATTCATCGGCTACGCGGTGGAGACGTTTCCCGTTCGGCTGATCATGCTCGACACGCTGAGCGCCGTCTCCAACAAGGGTGACGTCTGCGCGGAACGGCTCGAGCGCCTCGCTGCCATGATCGACGCCGAAGCCGAAAAGCCGATTGTCGTCTTCGCCCACCATCCGCCGATCGAGGTTCTGGTCGGCCCTGACCGCTTTCACTTCGAAGACCTCGGCGCCATGCACGCCCTGCGGAATGCGTTGACGCGCTCCGGCCGGGTCATTCAGGTCATTAGCGGTCATGTGCACCGGCCCTATGCCGGCCTTGTCGGGGCGATCCCCGTGAATATTGCCACTTGCGTCGCCACGACGCTTCGCCGCGGTGATTATCCCGCGTCCATGCAGGGAAGACCGGCCTACGTCCTTCACCGCTACGATCCTGATAGCGGCTTTTCCACCGAAACGCGGATCGCCGGTCTCCAGACCCTCTAGCTGACCTCAGTAGTCCTTCTCGAAATAGACGCCGATCCGGGACGACTGCTCCGTATCGACGGAACCCCGCACCTTGAGGTTCCGGGTCGCCGAGAGATCGATGATCACCCGTGTCTTGTTGGTTTCAAGCGTCTGTTCGACACCGACTGACAGCTTGTCGTTGATGCGCTTGGCCACGCCGACCTCGGTTTGACCCGCCTCGTTCTCGCGAACCGTGAGATAATCGACACCGAGCGCGCTTTGCAGGCCGCTCAGCAGACCGGACCCGCCGCCCCCTGTGAGGGTCGCGACGTAGCTGGCGATTTGTGCCACCTGAAGCGGCGAGAGTTCCAGCATCGAATTGTCGAAGATGAGGCGTGCCAATGCCTCTTCCGGCGGGAGTTCCGGAGTCGAAGTGACGATGATTTCAGGCTCACTCGCCCGGCCCGAAACCGTGAGCGTGATCGTCGCATCGCTGCGGCGCGACACCGCGACGAAGTTGATGAGAGGGTCGAAATTGCGGTCGAAGGTCAGTGTCCCCCGTTCAAAATCCAGGCTTCTGGCCGGCAGCGTCAGTTGACCGCGGAACAGCCTGAACGAACCCTCCGCCGAGAGATCGCCCAGGGGACCGCGCAAGTTGAGGCCGCCGTTGAGCACGACATTCAGGCCGCGGCCGCTCACCGACACGGTATCACGTGCCTGCAGTGAAATGTCGAGCGTCACAGCCGCATTGCTTGAACTCGTCCGCCGCCGCAGTTCGGCCGCCTGCTGCTTCACCGCCGCAGGTGCATGGGCATGCTTGACGTCGAGTGGTGACACGGCCCGGCGCGGCAATTCGCTGAGCGTGATCTTCGTTCCACGGAGGCCCACGTTTCCGCTCACCACGATCCCCGTGTCGACATGGCCGCGCACCGCCAGATCGGCATCGTAGCGGGTGGTCACCAGGCTGCCATCGGTGTAGGTGCCGTTGCTCACCTTTGCCTGCAGGTCCACGCCGCCGTCGAACGTGACGCGCCCCGTGGCCGAGGCGCGGCCCTTGCGTCCCGTTGCGCCATCGAGCGACACGATCCGCAGGTCCTGGTCGGTGATGGCAATGCGGCCCTTCACGTCGCGTACCGTGAATTGTCCCGCCGTGTCGCCGATGATCCCCTTGCTGACATCGACGGAGCCAATGATCGTGGGCCGCGCGGTATCTCCAGACAGTCGCACGTCGAAAGCGATGTTGCCGTCGGCGCGCAGGCCGCTGTCGGCAAGCCGGTCGCCGAACAGCCGGGCATTGGTGCGCCCCTGGATGGAAAGGTTGATGGGCCCGGTGGCGCTGAGGCCGATTGACCCTTTTGCGGTCATGGACAGGGCCTTGCCGGATCGTGCCGTTGCATCGAGGGTGAGACGCCCGCCCTTGAGCGCCCCTTGCGCAGATCCGTCAATCGGCGCGATCGCGAGGTCGCGCAAGCGGCCGAGAGAGAAGCCGGAAACCTTGAGATCGAAGCGGCCGTCCGGCGAAGCCAGATCGCCGGAGAGCGATGCCTGGGCCGACAGCACACCGCTCAGACCGTTCGCACCGGCTAGCCTTTCGAAGGCAGAGAGCGGCACAGCGTCAGCTGCGACCTTGGCGTCCAGCCGCGGCGCGACTTGCCCGTCGATCTTGATGCGGCCGTTGCCGATGTTCAGCACCGCATCGGCAACGGAAACCGCCGCGCCGCGCTGGCGCAGCGTAAACGGCGCGCCAGCCTTGAATGCGATGCCGCGCATGACGCCCGAAAGCCGTGACACGGACAACGTCGTCCCGTTCTCTGTGAAGCTCACCTCGGCAACGGTATCGGCCGCCAGGTCGCGGCCCTTCAGGGATGCCATCACTTTGAACGCCGTGTCGGACAGGGCCTCGGCGTCAACGTCCACGATGTCGAACCGCTGCCCGCCGAACCGCGCGGAGGCCAGCGATATGCTGCCTGAGGGACGCGGCCGATCAAAGAGCGAGGCAATCGTGACGTCGCCCTGGGCGCGGGCCACGGTATTTGTTCCCATCGCCAGATTACGGCCGGTGAATTGGATTGCCGTCGCGTGGGTGGCGCCAGTCTCCGACATCCCGATCTCGCCCGCCAGGCTGCCGGAAAGCTTCGTGAGCAACAACGGGCCGACATCGCTGAGATCAGGCGCATCGAAGCTCAGCTTTCCGGTCGGAGCGCCGCCAGGAGGCCATTGCAATGTGCCGCTGGCACTTGCTGAACCGGCGCGTGCTGACACCTCCCGCAACACAAGCGTCCCGCCATCCTCCGTCGCCAGCGTCGCCCGCAACTGCACAGGCTTGCCGTCCAGCGATCCTTCGAGTGACACCTGTCCGTCGTGGGACGACCCGGCAAGCGTCAGCGCCGCATTGAGTGACGGCTGCTCGAACGCCTTGCCGAGCAGAGTCATGTTCTCACCGCGGCCGGTGAGCGTGGCTTTCAGGCGATCCCAGGACCCAGCCAATGTGGCATTGAGATCAATGCTGCCGGTAACGTCGTTGCGGATCAATTTGAGGTCAGGCAACTTCGCCGCGAAGGTCAAATTCGCGGCGCCCGGTCCGACGGTGCCGTCGAGCCTGGCCGAGAGCGCCGGGGCGGAAAGGTCGACAGCCTTGATGATGATACCGGTCTGCTGGCCGCTGCTCACCTGGCCGCGGATGGAGACATCGCCGGCAAGCATCTGGTCGACGAGCCCATTGCCGGTCTGTGGTGATCGCGTCGCGGCGGACAAAGTGAGATCGAAGCTGCCGGCTTGCGGCTTCAGCGAACCCGTTGCCGCCATCTTGACCGCGCCAGCCGAGACATTGGCCGCGTTCAGAGCGATGAGATCGCCGTCGTTCCAGGTGCCGGAGAGCGCGCCTGACATGTTTCCGAGCAGGGCAGGTGGCATGTCGCTGTTCCCGCCCGCGCCGAGCACGCCCGTCACGCTGCCACGGAACGTGACAGGCTGTGCGCCTGGCAAGAGGCCGTGACCGGCGAGGGTGGCCTTAAGGTCATCGGATTGCAGCCGGTCCGATGTCAGCGTCGTCCATCCGGCCGATACTTGCCAGTCCGGCGTGGCGAGCGCGCCGTTGAGCGTCAGGCTGGCGTGGAGCCCTTTCACGGTCGCCTGTCCGAGAAGACCGGTTTCCGGCAGCGTCAGCGCAACCTCCGGGTCCTTGGTCAAGATCTCCGCCGACAGGTTCGTGCGCGTGCTCGTCCAGTCGGCCGTGCCCGCCAGATTGAAACGCATCGCATCGTTCTCGATCCGGAGATGATCGATCTCGGCGGCCCCGCCACCTTCAGGCAGGAAGGCCGAACCGGAAAGGGTCGATACGCCAGTAAAGACCTGCGCCAGCGACGCCGGGAGCAGGGGGGCCATTGCGCCCGTACCCTCGATCGTGATCGTCCGCCCGCTGTCGCCGGGTGCGCCTTGCGCTTGGCCCTTGATCACCCGATCGCCATCTATGGAAAGACCGAAGTCACCGTCCCATGTGGAAAGGTCGCCTGCCGCCTTCAGGTCAAGGTCCACGGTGGGTTTTCCGTCAAGCGCCAGCAGTGTTGCCACGATGCCATCGGCATCTTCGGACAAGTTGAGATCGGTCTTGAACTGCTGCGTCTTCGGGTCGAAATCGACAGCGATCTTGAGGTCACCCTTCTTCCCGTCGAGGCGCGAGGCCATAAGATTGGCGCGGATCAGAACCGGTGCCGCAGTGATTTCGCCGGACCCCTCGAGCTTCATCTCCACGGCCTGGCCCAGGACCGGCGCATCGATCTGGAGCACGCCGATGGCGACGCGCTTGATACGGGCGGCCTGGAGGTCCTGCATTTGCTCCGGCGCGGCGACGCTGCCCTCGGGCGATTGCGACAGGCGCAGCATATGAACCTTGCCGACGCTCAGATCGTCAATTTCCAATTGGTCCGCGAAAAGCGACAACGGCTTCCAGACCAGCGAGAGGTCATCGAACTGCAACCATGGGCCCGTGTCGTCGCTCACCTCGACATGGCCGACGGTCACATCGCCGGTCAGCGAGATGCTGACATTCTCGACGCTGAGGCTCCGGCCTTCCGCCGCCAGAACGCCTTCAAGCAGGTTTTCCACGAAGCCCTTGGGCGATTGCTCCTGCGGCGACGCCTCGGGTGCCTGCGACACGATCGCAAGCAGGATGAACAATATGGACGCGATCTTCTTCATCAGAAACTCTGCCCGATGCCGAAATAGACCGCGAAGTCCGGATCGCCCTTGCGTGGATTGATCGGCACGGCGACGTCCAGCCGCAGCGGTCCCACGGCGGTGTAGTATCGAAGTCCCAGTCCCGCCGCCACCTGGAAGACATCATCACCGCCCAGCAGGGATGTCTCGGCGACGTAGCCCGCGTCGGCAAAGCCCACGATGCCGATCGTGTCGCTCACCCTCAATCGGGCTTCCAGCGAACCCTCGACGCGCGACAACCCACCAGTCGGGCCATAGCCTGGAACCGAAGGACCGATATCGAGATAGTCATAACCGCGCACCGATCCCCCGCCGCCAGCGTAGAAGCGGCGATGAGCGGGGATCTCATTTAGATCGGCGCCGGCGATCGTGCCGGCCTTGCCGCGGGCCGCGAGCACAAAGCGGCCTTCGTCATCGAGTGCCTGGTAGAGCCGCACCTCGGCATCGCTGGTGAAGAATACGCTGCCGCTGTTTGTGGCGTATTGCGGTTCGGCCACCAGCCGCGCGTACATCCCAGAGGTGGCATCGAGGGCGTTGTCGCGACTGTCGTAGACGGCCAGCAGCAGCGTGCTCACCAGCGAGAAATCGCCGCTGCCGTAAGCATCGACGATATGCGCCCAGTCGTATTGCACTGTGCCGGTCAGCGTCAGCTCATCCGTCATCCGGTAGGCATAGCCAGTCTCGAAGACAAACCCCTTGCGCTCGTAGGGATGCACATGCTCCTGCAGGGCCATGCCGCGCGCCAGCCAGTCGACGCGCGGCCCGTAGACGCCGGGCACCTCGTACTGGAAGCCGATGCGGCCCGAGTAGGTATCGATGTCGTCGTAGGAATTGGAGGTGATCTCGCGGCTGAGCGTCGTTTCGATGCGAAGTTTCTCGCCACCGCCGAGCAAGTTGCGATGCAGCCAGAACACCTCGCCGCCCACACCTTCCGTCGTGGACAGGAATCCGCCGGCGCCGATGGTCCGTGGCGGCCGTTCCGAAACCTCGATCAGCAATGGTACACGTCCCGCTGCATCCACATGGTCGCCGGTCTTTACGATGGCGCTGCCGAGCGCGTCGATGCGCTTGAGGTTCTTGCTGATCCTCGCGATGATGTCGGGGTGGTAGGGAGCGCCCACCGGAACCTCGGCCTGCTGCAAGATGAAATCAGGGTCCAGGGCACTGGCGCCGCTTACCGTCGCATCGCCGATGGTGGCGTAGGACCCCGGCGCAACGTCGAAGGTCACGTCGACGGTGCGCGATGCATGGTCCGCGATGATCTTCTGGTTGGCGATCCGGGCGAAGGGGTGACCCTCGCGCCGCCATGCCAGCACCACGGCGTCGGCGGCCTTGTAGATGATGGTGGCACTCGCCGGCTCGCCTTCCGCCAGCCCCGCGTTGACCATCGCATCGCGTCCAACAGACTCCGGACGTCCTTCCAGTCTGACCCGGCCAAAGGT
>CAZECZ010000178.1:0-8241 GCA_964510815.1 uncultured Aestuariivirga sp. | reverse complement strand
AAATGCGCGCCTGGCCGGCGGCGCGCGCCAGCCTGCCGCCCTTGATGGCCGAGATCTGTTTTCGCACGCAATTGAGTTCCGTAATGTTGGCGCCTGACTTCAGCAAAGTGCGGACCAGTGCCAGCTTGTCGCCGAGCGCAATGCCGGGAGCCGGCTTGGCCATCAGCGCCGAGCCGCCGCCGGAGATGAGCGCGAGCAGCAGATCGTCGGGTCCCAGCGTGGCGGCCAGCGCCAGAGCTTTGTCAGCCGCCGCGAGGCTGGTGTCATCCGGCACCGGATGGCTGGCATGGACCACCTCGATTTGGCGGAGATCATGGGTGTAGCCGTGGGGCGCCACGACAAAGCCTTCAAGCGGGCCGTCCCAATTCCGTTCGACGGCACGGGCCATGGGGATCGCGGCCTTGCCGGCACCGATGACGACGGTGCGGCCCTTCGGCCTCTCCGGCAGATTGCGGATGACGGCGCGGCCTGGGTCAGCGGCCTCCACCGCCGCCGCGAACAGGCGCCGCAGCAATGCGGTGTCCCGTGAGCCGTCTTCCGTCATCGCCGTCTCCTCTGCAGATTCTGCCGTCCCACTCCTAACGCGGGTTGATCATGAAATCGAGGGGATGGCCACTGTGCTCACGCATTTCGCTCCCATTTCCAGCCGTCCCGACCTGTTGTTGCGAGATCGTGAACGAAGCCTTCCGAAGTGGTGAAAAATAAGTGCATTCGCTTAAGCTGAACTTCACCGCAAGAATGAGTTAACCTGAACGAAATCCGGATTTCGGCGTAGAGTGAAAGACGTAGAGGCCCGGGGTTCGGCCCGGCATGAAGGGGACTCATGCGATGCTCGTCACAACCAACTCCAACATCACCTGGAAGCAGGTGGCCGACGAGAACCAGAAATCGGTAAAGCTTTTGGCACGCATTTCGATCGGACTCTTCGTGCTGGCGCTGGTGTCGGGGGCGTATGCCTATTCGGCGCACTTGCGCTACGACAATCTCTGCGCCTCCACCGAAGGCCAGTCCGGCGCTGCCGATAGCGAGGCTGCACAGGAGTCAGGCGACACGGTCAGCGGTGCCCACTGCACCTGAGCACGCCGCCTGCCCAAGAAAGGATTCCTCAACCGTGATCGCAAGAGGCCGTCTCTCGTGGCGGCCGGTTGACCGGGCATTCAACAAATCGGGTTAGTGATCCACCAGACCGGCGGGGTGAGCCGTGGAGGTGGAGATTGTCATGAGCGTCGGTGTTGACGTCAGAAGCAACCGGTATGTCGACCGCGAGGTCGTGCAGCGCATTCTCAAGTTCGTGGACCTCGGCGTGCTGCTATGCGCCTCGGTTGTGATTTCGCTGTTGTGCGTGGTTGACCAGTCGAAGACGACACCGCAGGTCATCGGCTTCCTCGCACTCGAACTTTCGCTCATCTGTGTCTTCACCATGCGGTCGCTGGGCCTCTATGACGTGCGCGCCATGACCGAGGGGGCCTGGACGGCGCTGCGCGCCACCGCCTGCTGCTTTCTCGTCGGCGGCGTGCTGTTCGAGCTCACGCACCTGTTTCTGCTGGAGATGGTTCACGCCTGGTTGTTCCTGTGGATGATCGTGCTGCCTGTTCATTTCGGTGTGTCGCGCGGTATCGTCGCGCTGTGGGCCGTCCCCCGCGCCAGCGAGGGCCAGTTCCGCAAGCGGATCGCCATCGTCGGCGGCGGCAAGGCGGCGGAAGAGGCGCTCAACCTTCTTGAAACGTCGCACGCGCTCGATGTCGAGATCGTCGGGCTGTTCGACGACCGCGAAGATGGCCGCAGCCCGCAATCGATCCGCAAGTATCACAAGATCGGCAAGATCGAAGAACTCGCCTCCTTCGCGCGCAACCAGCGCATCGACCTGATCATCGTGGCCATTCCGCTATCGGCGGAGACGCGCCTGCTCACCATCCTGCGCCGGCTGTGGGAACTTCCCGTCGACATCCGCATCAGCGGCCAGGCCTCGACGCTGAAGCTCACGCCGCGCGCCTACACCTACATCGGCAAGCTGCCGCTGCTCTCGGTGTTCGACCGCCCGCTCAAGGGCTGGAACCAGGTGCTCAAGGATTGGCTCGACAGGGTGATCGCACTCGCCGCCATTGTGGCCCTGTCGCCCGTGATGCTGGCGGTGGCGCTGGCGGTCAAGCTGGAGAGCAAGGGCCCGCTGATCTTCCGGCAGAAGCGCTATGGCTTCAACAACGAGACGATCGAAGTCCTGAAGTTCCGCTCGATGTATGCGAACAAGACGGACCATGCGGCCGCGAAGCTGGTGACAAGGGACGATCCGCGCGTCACCAGGGTGGGCCGCATCATCCGCAAGACATCGCTCGACGAGCTGCCGCAGCTGTTCAACGTGTTGACGGGGGAGCTGTCACTGGTCGGTCCGCGGCCGCACGCCACGCAGGCCAAGGCGGCCGAGGCTCTGTACGAGAAGGTCGTCGACGGTTATTTCGCCCGCCACAAGGTGAAGCCCGGCATCACCGGCTGGGCCCAGATCAATGGCTGGCGGGGCGAGACCGACACGCACGAGAAGATCGAGCAGCGGGTCAAGTATGATCTCGAATACATCGACCGCTGGTCGCTGGCTTTCGATCTCTACATTCTTGCCAGAACGCCGCTGGCGCTGCTCAAGAGCGAGAACGCCTACTGATCGATCAACGGGCGATCGTCACCGTGCAGTGGGCGCGCGCCGCGATGTCGGCGGCGACGGATCCCAGTACCAGGCGCGACAGCCCGCGCTTGTCGCCGGTGCCGACAACGATGTGGTCGAAGCCGTTCTCCTCGGCATATTGAACCACGGCAGCGGCGGCATCACGGCTGCGGAGCACAATCTCTTCAACCTTGCTGGCACCTGCATCTCGGGCGCGGCGCGCGGTGGCGTCCAGCAACCTGTTAATTTCGGCATCTTCAAAATTGTAGACGAGCGGGCCGCGGGCACCGCCACGCGCAACGTTGACAATGCAAACCGCCAACTCGGCACCCATCCTGGAGGCCATGGCCCCTGCCAGTTCGACGGCGTGGGCCGAATGCTCTGCCCCATCTGTCGCGCAGAGAATTTTCTTCATCATACCTTCCTTCCGTCGATGAACATTCCGGATGCCCGGTGATCAGTCATTAGGGATGCGCATATTCTACAGCTTTGATCTCAGTCAAACGGCGGGATGAGGCCGTGTTTCGGAGATCGCTGCAACTTCTGGGAAAGACTTCTGACGCTACGTCTACTGCTAGAAAATGCAGCACACAGGCGTCATGGACCATACTCAAATCATCGCCCTGATCATTGCCGGACAAGTGGGCGCTCATGCGGCACCGCTGGCCTTTCCGGACCGGTCGCTCGGCTGGTTCAAGAACAGCCTGGCGGGCCTGGCAGGCGGTGGATTGGGCGCGGTGGTTCTGTTCGCCACACTCGGCATGGGCTATGACATCGGCGGATTGGCCCAGACCATCGCGGGCGGTGGCCTTGGCGGCGCATTGCTGGTCCTGCTGACGGGGTGGATCAGCTACCGCAGCGGCGGCAACTGACCATCGCATTCTCCCGCAACCTATAGATCGTTGGTCGAGAACGTATCGCAATCGTTCAGGCTGCGGGCATTGAAGCCCTGCTTGAACCAGCGCACGCGCTGGGCCGAAGATCCATGGGTGAAGGACTCCGGAACCGCATAACCCTGGGAGCGCTTTTGCAGCCGGTCATCACCGATCTGCGCTGCGGCGTTGAGCGCCTCCTCAAGGTCACCGGATTCGAGGATGTTCGCCGTGGCATCAGCTTCCTTGGCCCAGACGCCAGCGAGGCAATCGGCCTGGAGCTCCATGCGCACGGACAGCGCATTGCTCTCCTCTTCGGAGACGCGCTGGCGGCGTTCCATCACCTTGTCGGCGATTCCGAGGAGGTTCTGGACATGGTGGCCGACTTCATGAGCGATGACATAGGCCTGGGCAAAATCGCCGGGGGCTCCCAGCTTGTTCTTCATGTCCTGATAGAAGGACAGGTCGATATAGACCTTGTGATCGCGCGGGCAATAGAACGGCCCCATTGCCGACTGTGCCATGCCGCAGGCCGACTGGACGAAACCGGAAAACAGCACCAGCTTGGGGTCTTCATAGGTCCGGTTCATCTGCTTGAAGATGCCACCCCAGACGCGCTCGGTGGAGCCAAGGACCCGGGCGACGAAATCGCGGCCCGCATCGCCTGTCACATCGCCGCTTCCGGTGCCACCGCCGGTGGTGCCAGAATCGGTTACGTCGGTCGAGCCATCAGGCATGGTGATCTGGGTGTCGGTGCCGCCGCCCGGAACCGGCAGGCCGCCACCGTTGATCGCCTGCAGCAGGTCGATGCCGAAGACCAGCTTCAGAACCAGATAGGCGATGACGAGGAAGATGATGGTCTTGATGCTGAAGCCGCCGCCCCGGCCGCCCATCGGGATGTTGATCCGCCGGCCGCCACCGGGAAAGCCGCCGCCGCCACGCGGAAAGCCGAAGCCGCCACCGCCCGAACTCCGGCGGTCTTCAATGTTGTCGCTTGGACGTTCGTTGTCGAGACGCATCGCCTCTGCTCCTTACCGTTGGGCCTGCGGGACCTAACCGATCCTCGACCGGAATTTGACGAGATCGTAAACCAATTGCAAGGCAGGCGTGTGGCATCCCACCAGGCTTGCGAGTTCGATTACAACGCCGAGCAGGGCATCCAGTTCCGTTGGCCGGCCGGCCTGCACGTCCTGCAACATGGAGGTGCGGTGGGCGCCTATTTTCGCGGCCATGTCCATGCGCTCATCGATACCGACGGCAAAGGTGACGCCCAGGGCTTCTGCGACAGGGCGGGCTTCCTCCATCATGGCGCGAATCGCCCGGCGGGTGCCTGTGTCGCAGGCAAGGTCGCCGAGGGTGCCTTCGGTCAGGACACTGACAGGGTTGAAGCTGAGATTGCCCCACAGCTTGAGCCAGATTTCGTTGCGGATATTGTTGCGCACGGGGCTCTTGACTCCGGCCGCCGTCAACAGTTTCGACAGACGGAGGGCGCGCTCCGATTTCTCGCCGGTGGGCTCGGCAACCGGCATGCGGTCGCCGTAGTGGTGAGCGATGACACCGGGGGCTTCGATCTCCGCTGCTTGCCAGACGACGCAGCCCAGTGCCCGTTCCGGCCCGATCCGGCTCCAGATGGTGCCGCCAGGATCGACGCTTTCCAGAGTGCGGCCCTCATAGGGACCGCCCACCCCATGGAAATACCACCAGGGAATGCCGTTCTGGGCGAAGAGGATGGCAGTGTCCTTGCCGATCAGCGGCTGGAGCTGGTCGATGACGCCGGGCAGCGCATAGGCCTTCAGCGTCAGGATGATGTAGTCCTGGGGTCCGAGGTCGGCCGGGTTGGCGGAGACGGCGGGGTGGACGACATGGGTCTCGCCATCCTGCTTGAGCGTGAGGCCATCAGCCTTCATGGCGGCGAGGTGAGGCCCGCGGGCGACCAGCGACACATCCGCTTCGCCCTTGAGCGCCAGCCTCGCCCCAAGGTAGCCGCCAATGGCGCCGGCGCCGAAGATGCAGATCCTCGTCATGGGAGCCCCAGCTTCTGGGCTAGCCCGATGCGCTGCAGCTTGCCCGTCGCACCCTTGGGGATTTCCTCCAGAATGACGATGCGGCGCGGCACCTTGAAGGCCGCGAGGTGCTGGTTGGCGAAATCCTGAAGATCACGCTCGGTGGTGGTGTGTCCCTCGCGCAGCACGATGGCCGCAGCGACTTCTTCGCCGAGCTTGTCATGTGGCATGGCGAAGGCCACGGCCTGATGCACGGCCGGATGCTGCATCAGCACCTCGTCCACTTCCATGGGGGCCACCTTTTCACCGCCGCGGTTGATGATTTCCTTGAGCCGCCCGGTGATCTTGAGGTAGCCGTCCTCATCCATGAAGCCCTGGTCGCCAGTATGAAACCAGCCATGGGCAAAGCCTTCGGCGTTGGCTTTGGGGTTGTTTTCGTAGCCCGGCGTGACATTGGGGCCGCGGGTGACGACCTCGCCTTCCTCATGAGCAGCGAGCAGCCTGCCTTCCGGCGACATGATGGCCACTTCCGGTCCCGCCGCACAGCCGACAAAGCCGGGCTTGCGCTGGCCGGGCGGCAGCTGGTTCGAGGTCATCTGGTGAGCGTTCTCGGTCATCGCATAGGCTTCGATGACCGGGCAGCCGAAGGCCTCCTCGAGCGCATGGAACACCGGGACTGGCAGCGACGCCGAGCTTGACCGGATGAAGCGCAGCGGATTGGCCTCGATGACCGCCCGGTTGCGGTCAGCGCGGGCAAGGATCGCCTGATGCATGGTGGGCACCGCCGTGTACCAGGCCGGCGTCGCTTCCTCCATCCAGGCGAAGAACTTCAAAGCGTTGAAACCCGGCGTGCAAAAGACCGATCCACCGGCGGCGAGGCTGGCGAGAATGGCTGCCACCAGCCCATGGATGTGGAACAGCGGCATGATGTTGAGACAGCGATCGCCGTCCGTCAGGCGCAACGTAGCGCGGATGTTGTTGGCGGAGGCCAGGAGGTTGGTGTGGGTCAGCGGCACGATCTTGGGACGCGACGTGGTGCCGGAAGTGTGGAGCACGAGGGCCACGTCCGAAGCTTCGGCCAGGCCTTGCGTGACGGCGGCGCCCACCGCATCGCCAGAGATGGTGAAGGCACCGGCCTCACGGGCGGGGTGCAGGGTGAGCACCGGGATGCCGAGCCGATGGGCGGCGGCGATGGCGGGGGAGGCGCTGCCCTCCTCCACCAGAAGCGCCTTCGCCTTCAGGTCGTCCATGTAGAAATGGAACTCGTCCTCCCGATAGGCGGGATTGAGGGGCGCTGCGGTGACGGCGCAGGCCGCGGCGACAAAGGCCGCCGCCATATCCGGCCCGTTGGGCAGCACGATCGCCAGCTTGTCGCTGCGGGACAGACCACGGGTGCGGAGCGCATCCGCCGTTTCCACGCACAGTGACGAAAGGAGATCATAGGTGAGCGGTCCACGGCCAGGGGCCAGGATGGCAATCGCCGAAGCAGGGCGGGCGTCGATGAGGCTTTTCAAGATCATGGCAGCAGTCATGCGCAATTGCGGCTGCGGCGTCAACGGCCCGCTATCCTGGGTCTCCTTGCTTTCCAACGGCATTGTAACTTGCGATTCGTCTGCCGCGGCCACATCTCCCTCGAGGGACGGTTTCAGCCGAAGAGAGGCGCCATGCCGTGGCGACCGAGTGCGGCGGCGTGGCGAATGACACCATGATCGACTCAATCCACGATCTCGACACCCATAACAGGGACCCTGCATCCGAGCCCATCAGTTCGGAATTTCCCGTGCAAATCTGGAAACTCGTGGCATTTGGCTACGGCGCGCTCGTCGTCATCGCGCTTTTCATGTTTTCGCGCGATGTGAACACGGCCTATGTGGCGACGATCGCCTGCGGCATTGCGCTGATGTATTTCGGCCTGCCGTGGGTGCTGATGAAAACCGAGGCGCGCAACGGCCATGGCCGGCGGCGCAGCATGATCGACTTCCTCGGCAAGGGCTTGCGCACCCGGACCGGTCTGCTGGACGGCCATGAGGCCCTGCTGCAGATTCTGCTCATTCCAACCGTCCTGGCCTGCGGCATGCTGGTCATCAGCCTCATCGACGTCTTCGTAAGGCCCTGACCGCACAGCCGATTGCTGAGCGCCGGAGCATCCGCTGGTGCGTAATGCGCCAACCTATTGATGAGCGAGCAACTTATCTGACTTTTGATGGTTCCATCAAAAGTCAGGTTGCTCTAATGCTGGCGCATGACCGACAAACTCATCATCGCACTGGCCCAGCTCAACCCGACGCTCGGCGCCATCAATGCCAACCTCGCCAAGGCGCGGGACGCCCGCAAGCAGGCCTGGGATGCCGATCTCATCCTGTTTCCGGAGCTGTTCATCTGCGGCTATCCGCCGGAGGACCTGGTGTTGCGCGCCTCCTTCGTGGCGGCCTGCAAGGCTGCTGTGGAGGACCTGGCGAAGGAGACGGTGCAGGGCCCGGCAGTGCTGATGGGGCTGCCGTGGCGCGACGGCGCCAAGCTGCACAACGCCATGGCGCTTCTGGCCAACGGCAAGATCGAGACGCTGCGCTACAAGTATGACCTGCCGAACTACGGCGTGTTCGACGAGAAGCGGGTGTTCCAGGCGGGGCCGGCGCCGGGGCCGATCTCTTTCAAGGGGGTGCGCATCGGCGTTCCGATCTGCGAAGACATCTGGACGGAGGAGACCTGCGAG
>CAZECZ010000177.1:0-8286 GCA_964510815.1 uncultured Aestuariivirga sp. | reverse complement strand
AGGGTGGATTTGCCGGCACCGTTCTCACCGAGAATGGCGTGCACTTCGCCGGTATAGAACTCGACGCTGACATCGCGGAGCGCCGGGACGCCGGAGAAATACTTGTAGATGCTATCGAGATGGATCGTCACCTCACCTTGCGGTGCTGTGCGCGTTTCCTTAGCCGTCACGACCGGTGCTTCCACGTTCTGTGTTCCGCCCTGAGCAAGTCTGCCCCAGAGAGAGGACCTCTCTCTGGGGCTGCTTATGCGTTATTGACCGACAGCCTTGGCCTGATCTTCAGCAGGCAATTCGGACGACAGATAGATGGCGCCGGGCAGGTCCTTGCGGCACTGCACTGCATTGGGCTTGCCCGTCGCCGAGTCCTCGAAGGCCGGCGCAACGTAGACGTTTGTGTCCGGGACCTTGCCGTCCGTCGCCAGCGCCACGGCCCACTGTACAGCAAGGCGGACGTTATCCGTACCCGTCGCAACGGTGAACAGCTTGAAGTCCGGATTGGCATCCTTCACCTCATGCCACAGGCAGCCAAGGGAGTTTCCGTCCGATGTCGCGAGCGCCGGGATGGACCGGCCGGACTTCTGGAACAGCGGCAAAGCGCCGACCAGAGACGGACCGAAGTCCGACACGATGACGTCGATCTTGTCGTTCTTGGCGATCTCGGCCGTCAGCACCTTCTGGGTCAGCGCCGGATCCCAGTTGGTCACGTCAAAGGGCTCGGGGTTCAAGTACTTGTACTCCGGACCAAGGACCTTCTTCAGGCCTTCGAGCTGCTCCAGGCCCTGGCTGTTGCCGGCGGGGCCGCTGAGATAGAGCAGGTTGGCGCCGTTCGGGAACTGCTCCTTGATCCAGTTGCCCCATGCCACGCCATTGTCGACAAAGGTGGTGCCGACGAAGGTCGAGTAGTTCTCGCCTTCCTTGCCCCCGACGATGACGCGATAGGGCACGATGACCTTGCCGGACTTGTAGACCTGCGTGATGGCCGGCAAAACAGCCGGGCCGGCATCGCCGAACACCACGAGCGCATCGATACCCTTTGCGGCCGTCGCCTTGATGTCCGAAATGGACTTCTGGGTATCACCCTGGCCATCGACATACTCGTATTTGGTGATGCTCGGGCAGAGCGAGGCCGTCTGTGCACCGGATGCCGCTGTGACCTGACGCCAGCTGTTGCCGCCATAGCCATCGAGCAGCGCCAGCGACGCTTCCTTGGGGCCGCACCACGACGGAACCTCAGCCTTGGCGAGCGTCGACGAGCCAAGCGCCATGACAGCGGCGGTTACCGCAAAAGCTAATCCCTTTCCAAAAGACGCGTAGTTCATTTTCTTTCCTCCACATTCTTGGTTTCAGTCGCTTTTCTCAAGTTTACCGACCAGCGGATCGAGTAAACACCGATACCAAAACCCAGGGCCAAGGCCTGGATGATGGTTTGAGCCGAATACGGCACGCCGACTGCAAGTGCGAATTGGCTCAATTGGTTCAGGAAGAAGGCGGCGATCACCGTCGAGATCGGAAAGCCGCGGCCACCGAGAAGCGATGTGCCACCGAGAACGACGACGGCGACGGACGGCAGCAGCAGGCTGTCGCCCTGGAATGCCGTCGGTTCGCGGGTAATGCCGGCGATCAGGATTCCCGCCAGACAATAAAGAAGCTGGGCATAGACGTAGGCCATCAACTGATGGAGGCGGACCCGCAGACCGGCCGCACGGCCGGCCAGCGGATTGGCGCCGATGGCTTCGAACCGGCGCCCGACGACAGTCTTCTTGAGGACGAAAGAAACGACTGCAGTCGCCGCCAGCGCAAACCATACTGAGTTGGGCAGACCCAGCGTATCGCCACCGGCGATTTCAGCCAGCAAGGTCGTGGTGATCGACGGGACACCACCTGAGACGGCAAACACCGCACCATAGAGCAAGGCATTGGTGCCGATGGTGGCGATGATGGCGTTGAGGCGGAAGATGCTGACCAGTACACCGTTGAAGATGCCGGCAGAAATGGCGAAGGCCAAGGCGATCAGCACGGCCTGATAGAGGAGCGCATTGTCCTGATGGGGATGGTGTGTCGAGATGACCACGGCGAGCGACACCGCGCCCGGCAGCGACAGGTCGAAGCCGCCCTGCTGCACCACGAGCAGTTGTCCCAGGCCGACAATGGCGATGATCGCCGCGAAGGGCAGGCTGCCGGATAGCGCGCCGCCTGACAGGCTCGACGGCACGAACAGCAGGCAGACGATGAGCAGCACCAACGTCGAGATGACGACCGTCACGAAACTCCTCGCCAGCGGCAAGGACGGCAGACTCCGTTTCGGGAGGCCTTCGGGCGTTGTGGCGGGCGCGTTCATCGCAGCGTCATTCCTATCCCGATGTCAGGGCAGCACCTTGGCGGCGCGGAACTTGTCGAAGGCATCGGTGAAGGAGCGCACCGAATTCTGGTAGGCAGTAAACCCGATGTCGCGGCTCTTCGTCATGTCGGTGAAGTTCTCGATGGTGCGGCAAAGGTCCATATCGCTGTGCCACCAGGACGCTACAGCGTTGAGTGGATTCCTGTGCAAGCCATGCTTAGCGACGATCTTGTCCCACACGGGCTCCATGCCGACCATCTGCTTTTCAAGCGGCTGGGCGTGGCCTGGATAGTCGGCCGCCTCGACGCCCAGATAGGCAGCGAGTTTCGGCCACAGCCAGTTCCAGCGGAACACCTCGCCGTTGACGATGTTGAAGGCATTGTTGCGCGCCTTGGGTTCCGTCGCAGCCCACTCCAGATGCCTGGAGATGATCCGGCCATCGGTAATGTCCACAACTGCTTCGTATTGCTGCGGCGAACCGGGGAACACGAAGGGGCGCCCGGCTTCCTTGCAAATGGCGGCGTAGGCACCGAGCGTTGCGGCCATGTTCATCTGGTTGCCAACCGCATACCCAATCAGCGTATGCGGGCGGTGGACTGACCAGCCGAAGCCCTGTTTCTCGGCCGCGGCGAAGACCTCGTCTTCTTGATCGTAATAGAAGTTCTGGTAGGGAAGCCGCGGCTGCTCCTCGCGAAACGGCGTGATGGGCTTGGTCTTGGCATAGGCCTCAAAGGGGCCCATGTAGTGCTTCAGGCCCGTGACCAGCGCCACGTGCTTCAAGGGCTTTCCCTCCATGGCCTTCAGCAGGTTGCGCACCATGCCGGCATTCACCTTGCAATTCTCGGCTTCCGTCGGTTGGCGCAGCCAGGTGGTGATGAACACATCCGTCGGCTTCTCATCCTTGAGCGCCGAATTGACGGCCTCGTCATTCGTCAGATCGACGGCGATATGCTTCACCCCCTTCGGCAGATCGTGCGCGTGGCGCGAGATGCCGCTGACAGTCCAGCCCTTCGATGCCGTCAAATGTTCGGCCAGATGGCGGCCAATGATGCCCGAGACACCGGCAATAAGTGCATGACGTTCCATCAGTTCAATCCCTTCGTGTTGAGCGTCACCTTGATGCAGGCCTGCGGGTTCTTGCCGAGTTCAAAAGCCTCGACGGCTTCCGTAAGGCTGAAATGATGGGTCTGGATCGGCGACAGGTCGATACCGGTGCGCTCGAGGAACCGGATGGCGGCCGGCCATACGCCCGGCGAACCGATGCAGCCCCGTATGGTGAGGTTCTTCATCTGGATCTGACCGAGATTGGCCGGGATCATCTGACCGATGTTGATGCCGACCATGGACATGCGGCCGTCCTGGCCTGCGTAGTCCAGAGACGCCGCAAGCGAGGCGCTGTGGCCAGAGGCTTCAATCACGAGATCGGCCCCTCTGCCTTGCGTGACCTCCTTGATCCGCTCGACGGCGGCGGCGGGGTCGAGCGCTTCCGAGGCGCCGAGCTTGACCGCAATGTCGCGGCGGGTCTGGATGGGATCGACGACGATGACATTGGCGCCCATGCCGATGGCTGCCGCCGCCGAAACGAGGCCGATGGTGCCACCGCCAGACACCACCACCGTCTCGCTCGCGTTGGTGCCGCCGGAGCGCAGCACGGCATAGAAGCCGCAGGTGAACGGTTCGATCAGCGCGCCGCCGTTGTCGTCAACTCCGTCCGGCAGCTTGTGCAGCCAATCCGGGTTGACGCTGAAGTACTGGCGGTCGGCACCATTCATGGAGAAGCCGAAGTGATGCAGGCGTTCGGGCGTGCGCACCACGCATTCGCCGACCACACGGTCACCCACCTTGAAATTCCTGACAGACTTTCCGATCTCGACGATCTCGCCACACCACTCGTGGCCCGGCGTCACCGGATAGGAAATCGGAATGATGTAACGCCCAGCCAGAAGCTCATAGTCTGAATGGCAGATGCCAACGGTCCGCGTTCTGACGAGGACTTCTGTATCCTTGATCGCCGGCATGGGGGCATCGACGATGACCGGTTGGTCGGGCTTTTCGAATACGAGTGCCTTCATGGTACAGGCTCCTGGTCCTAGAGTGTCACGACTGCGCCATCCTTCGCCGCCGAGGCGATGATGGCTTCGAGAATGGAAATGTTGTTGACGAGTTCGTCGCCGGAGATCGGATAGGGTTCGATGCCGCGGATGGCCCGTGCGAAGGCGACGAGATTGTCACGCACCGGCTCCGCCGGAGGCACTTCGGTGACCGTGATCGGCCCACCGGCCATGGCCGAGGTCACAACCCAGCCATCAGGTGCTTCGACATGGGCCTTGTCGCGAATCTCGATCCAGCCCTTGGATCCGAATACGGCGAAGCGCGAGATGAAGGGCATTGCAAGCGATGCCGAAACATAGGCGGTGCCGCCACCCTGGAAGCGGATGTGGACGCTCATCGTGTCGCCCTGCGGAATGGACGACGACAATTGTTCGCAAGACACGCGGAGATCGCGGGCCGGGCCCAACATGGCGGCCGCCAGATCGGTGAGATGGATGCCGGTCGCCGTCATGCCGCCGACCGGGGCTTCAGCCGCGTTCAGCCGCCAGTTGCTGGCATCCAGCGTGGTGAACTTGTCGTGGCTGAAATTGCCTTCGACCTGCTGGATACGGCCAAGAACACCCGACCGTGCCTTTTCCAGCATGTCGGCGACGGGCGGTTCCCAGCGGCGTTCGTGGCCCATTCCGAGAACCAGTCCGGCAGCGGCACAGGCCTTCACCGCGGCTTCGGCGCCTGCCTTGGTCAGCGCCAGGGGTTTTTCGCAGAAGATGTGCTTGCCGGCTGCCACGGCCTGCTCGATCTGTTCGGCATGCAGCGAGTGCGGCGTCGCAAGGATCACCGCTTCGACGCCCGGATGAGAAAGCGCACCGGCAAAATCGGCATAACGCTTGAAGCCATTGGCTGTGGCGAATGCCTCACCCTCGCCATTCGGTTCTGCGGCACAGACAATCTCGATGTCGTCCGATGCCTTCTTCAGCACCGCCGTCATCTTCTTGCCCCACCAGCCAAGGCCGATCATGGCAACTTTCACGGGCATGTTCTTGCTGGTCATATGGGCCTCAAACCGTAACGAGGATCTTCATGTGGTTCACCGACTTGTCGAGAAGGGCATCAAAGCCCTTCTCCACCACGTCTTCCGCATCAATCTGTGCGGTGCAGATTTTTTCGACGGGCAACAACCCTGCTTCCACCATGCGGATGATGCGTGGCCAGCACTGGACAGGATAACACCACGTCGCCTCGACGGTGATGTCCTTGAGCGCCCACAACATCGCATCGATGGACGCCGGCTTCATATGAAGCCCGGTCTGCACCACCTTGCCCTGGCGCCGAACGGAAGCCGCGCAGGTATTGAGGCTGGCTTCGAGGCCAACACATTCGATGGCGACATCGACGCCCACGCCTTCTTCGGTGTGCTCCTTGATGAAGGCCGCTACATTTTCCTTCGTCGGATCGATGCAGATCGCATCGGGTACGAGTTGCTTCGCCAGATTGCGGCGATACGCGTTGGGTTCACTGACGAAGATGACGGCCGCGCCTGCAGCCCGGACGGCCAGCAGCGTCAAGGATCCGATCGGTCCAAGTCCAGAAATGAGCACCGTCGAACCGGATGTGACACCGCCGCGGTCCGCTGCATAAACGGCAACCGCCGCAGGCTCGATCATGGCGGCTTGCACGTCGCTCACATCCTTGGGCACGACGGCGAGGTTGTAGTCGTTGACGACGGCATATTCCGACATGCCGCCCCAGGCCCAGCTCAGCCCCACGCAACCCATCTTCTCGCTCAGGTGATAGAGACCACGGCGGCCGTAGTAGTCGTCGCGCGGCGAGATCAGCGGCTGGATGGAAACGCGGTCGCCGACCTTGACATTGGTCACGTCGGAACCCTTGTCGGTCACGACGGCACTGAATTCGTGTCCGAGAATTTGCGGGTTCGTGGCCCCGGTATAGACGTGCGGCTTCTCGGGCGTCACGATCGGGCCGGCGATGTATTCATGCAGATCGGTGCCGCAGATGCCCGTCACCAGCGGCTTGATCAGAACGTCATGCGGTTCAAGCTTCTTGGAAGGCGCCGGAACGTCTTCGACGCGAATGTCCTTCGCGGCATGGAACCTCACAGCTTTCATAACGGCCTCTCCTGAACAATGGTCAATTCAACACCCTCGCAACGCCGTCCGGCCTCGTGGAGCACCGGCAAGAATGAATTGGCAAATTTCCGTGAACACGCGGCCGGGCCAGCGGAGCGGGTCCGACGACGACCGGTCCGGCAGTGGCACTGTTTTGGGAAAGGACACACCCGGCCGCAGCGCCGAACCTGCGTCCTGCAGCCATGATGCTGATCGACCTGCTCCTGAACGAGCGCGACATCTCTGCCTCCCATATCGACCGCGGAATTGTTGGTTTTGTTGTTCGTTGCCGATTTCCAATCCTTGCCCGCTATCACGGGGCCGAAAGGACTGGAGTCGCCGAAGTCCGCACCTTGATCCTAACCAACACGGATCGGCCGACTTCCGCGAAGTTTCTCATTTTGAGAAATATTGGAGGTATTCGCTCGGCGTCTTCTTCGGCACACTACTATAAAAATGGGCTGAAACCCTAGTGGGAGAACGCGATGCAACTCGCCAATGGAATGGGACACCTCACATATTCGACGCTCGTTCACCCGGGCGATACCTGGGAGGACATCTGGGCGAGCTTGCGCAAATATGTGCCGCAAGTGAAAAAGAATGTCTGCCCGAATGATAAGTTCGGCGTGTCGTTGCGCATTTCCGGGTCGACCTCTGAGACCCTCATCAACTCTCCCGAGAAGCGCGCCGATCTTCGCAAATTTCTCGATGACAACGATATGTATCTCTACACGGTCAATGCCTTCCCGCACGGGCCGTTCAAGAACCAGATCGTGAAGGAACAAGTCTACGAGCCCGACTGGAGTTCGGAGACGCGCCTCAAGTACACAATGAACGTGGCGACCATTCTGGCCGACGTGGCGCCCGATTTCGTGAACCCGTCGATCCAGACTCCGCCTCTGGGTTTCAAACCCAACGTGACCAGTGAATTGGTGATTGAGGCCTACGCTGAAAACATCCGGCGGCTCGCAACCCACGTCAACAACATCTACCGTTACAAGGGCCGCACGGTGACGCTGGCGATCGAGCCGGAACCCGCCTGCTTTCTCGAGACGACGCCAGAAACGATCGATTTCTTCAACAATTACCTGCTCACCGAGAAGTCCTACACCAATCTGGCAGGCAAGACCGGCGCCACGCTGGAAGGCGCCCACGAGATCCTCGCCCGCCACGTCGGTGTCGTCTACGACATCTGCCACCAGGCCGTGGAATACGAGGACATCACAAAATCGCTACAGGCCTTGAAGGACAACAAGGTGAGCGTCTGGAAGCTGCAGGAAGCAGCCGCCATGATGGTTCCGAAGGTCGACCAGAAGATGGTCGATGCCATCCGGAAGTATGCCAAGACCATCTACCTCACACAGACCCATCAGCGCGACGAGGACGGCACCATCACGCGCTACCTCAATCTCGAGGATGCCATTGCGGCTTGGGAGAACAATCCAAAGCCCTGCGAATGGCGCATCCACTTCCACGTGCCGGTGTTCCTCGAAGATCTGGGCCCCTTCAAGTCCACCCGCTTTGCGATCGAAGAGGCCTTGGCCTTCCAGAAGACGCACCGCCTGTCGGATCAACTCGAGATCGAGACCTATACCTGGGATGTCCTGCCGGACGAACTCAAGACGGGTGACATCGTCGACTACGTCACCAAGGAACTTGAGTGGGTCAAGTCGCAACTGGTGTAACACATGACAAAGCCGAAAGAGCATTCTACGAACGACGACATTGGTGTTTCGACGCGTCTTGATCTTTACCGGTTGCAGGTTGAGA
>CAZECZ010000176.1:0-8368 GCA_964510815.1 uncultured Aestuariivirga sp. | reverse complement strand
GCTCAATCACACTGTATCTGAGGTTTGCGGCCTTTGCGGCGAGTGCTGCGGAAAGTCCAGCGGGTCCGGCCCCGACGATCACCAGGTCGATTTGATCGCCTGTGGTCCTCTGGTGCCGGTTGACGATCGACTGCACCGCCTGCCGGCCTTGTTCCACCGCATTGCGGATCAGACCCATGCCACCCAATTCTCCTGCAATGAAAAGGCCGGGGACGTTGGTCTGGAAGTCCGGGCCGACCTGGGGCAGGTCGACACCGCGCTGCGCCGTCCCAAAGACGAGGGTGATCGCATGCGTCGGGCAGGCTGCGGCACAGGCGCCGTGCCCAATGCAATGAGTGGGTTCGATGAGATGGGCCTTGCCGTCGATCAGTCCGAGCACATTGCCTTCCGGACAGGCCCGCGCACAGGTTCCGCAGCCGAGACAAAGCGACGGATCGATAATGGGATGCAAGGATGAGGGTTCAGTCAGTCCTGCGGCAACGGCTGCCGACCGGATTTCCTTGGCCTTGGATTCATTGCGCCATTTCACACCCAGATATCCCGCCCAGATCGTGACCATGAGCGCGCCATAGATGCCAACGGACGGATCCAACTTCATGCCGTGCAGGCCCTCCTCTTGATCAGTCGAGTGTCACTCCGAGCTGCTTCGCAGCCTGCGCAATCTGCGTGCTTGCCGCAGGATCTGCTGAAAACTCATTAATGGCGCGGCGCAAAGCGTCCCGGGCCATGTCTGGTTGGTTAAGAACCATGCGAGACCGGATGAGCTTCACCCAGCCATCGGCGTCGTGAGGCGATTTGTCGAGACGGGCCGCGAGACTGTCGACCATGCCTGAAATCATCGCCTGCCGGGCTTCGGGCGTCATTTCCGCAGCGGCTGCAACGTCCTGCTGCGTCGGACCGGGTGAGGGCGGTGGGCTGGTAGAGGCTGCTGAGCCCGCCGCGGCACCATCCACCGTCACACCGAGGGACTGGGCCAGACCAGCGATCTGGGTTCGCGTCGACGGGTCGTCTGCGAATGCAGCCAACGCGTCAGACAAGGCCTTGCGGGCGCCGGGCAGGTCTCCACGTACCTTCAGCGAGCGGATCATCATGGCCCAGCCATCGCGGTCACGCGGATTGGCTTCGAGCTTGGCGGAGAGCTTGGCAATCATGCCGTCGACCATGGCCTGCTGATCGGCTTGTGAAAGCCCGGAATTTCCATCTGCGGCTTGTGGCGCTGGCGTGCCTTCGAGAATGGAGGCGACGTCCCGACCCGTCTTCTGGCCAAGATCGGAGATCCGCTGGCGCACATCGACCAGCCAACCCGCATCCTTTGGGGCATCCGCAAAGAGTGCAATCCATTGGTCGAGGGCAGCCGGGAAATCTCCAGCCTGTTCGCGGGCCAGAGCCATGTAGAATCGTGAGCGTTCGTCCTTCGGCGTCTTGGCGAGAACGTCTGCGAACAGACCGCTGGCCTTGGGCGTCACGATGCCGCCGGCGGCCTGAACCAGTGCCTCGGCATAGGCGGACTTGTAGCTCATGTTGGCCGGGTCGAGTTCCACTGCCTTGGCGTAGGCATTGGCCGACTCATCGAAGCGGCGCGTATTGAAGTAGGACCAGCCCAACATGCGCCAGCCATCGGCGTTTGATGGGTCGGCCTTGAGGCGGCCGGCCAGCTGCGTGATCATGTCATCGACATTGCCGCTCGCAGGAGCGGCAGCAGGCTGGGTGGTGGCCGTGTCCTGAGGCATGGCCGGCAGCGCAGTTTGCTGTTGCGGCGCTGGCGCTTCAGCAGAGGTCAGGGCGCGTTGCCCGAGATCGGGGCGGCCCAGCAAGACATAAAGGTTCGTGGCGCCGAGCACCACCACGGCGCTGACTGCCGCCAGCGCAACGGTGCGCCAGGCAGGCGATATCGGCCTTGAGGCCTTCAGTTGCTTCGTGGCGGCCAGCAGGCGCCGCTCGATCTCGACCTTGGCAAGATCGGCTTCCGAGGTGCTGATAAGACCCTGGGCCTTGTCCCGCTCCAGTTCCTTCAGCTGGTCGGCATAGACGCCAGCATCCGCGGCTGCGGACCGGTCCGAAGCCTCGTAGCGCCGAATGAGCGGGATGGCCACGAGCACTGCGGCGGCAGAGCACATGGCGGTGAGGATAATCCAGAGCGTCATGATCGGTGATCCCCGACGAGTTCGGCGATCTGCCGGCGTTCATCGTCTGTCAATGGTGAAGGAGCTTCGCCCCCCGTTGCGGGGCGGCGGCGGATGTAGGCGAAGAACACGGCACCGGCGATCAGGAATGCGATTGCTGGCCCGATCCAGAGAAGCAACGTGTCGGCCTGCAACGGTGGCTTCAGAAGCACGTAATTGCCATAGCGCGTGACGAGGTAGTCTATCACCTGTTTGTCGGTGTCGCCGGCGCTCAGCCGCTCACGGACGATGATGCGGAGATCCCTTGCCAACGGTGCGTTCGAGTCATCGATGGATTGATTCTGACAGACCAGACACCGGAGATCCTGGCTCAATGTTCGGGCACGCGCCTCAAGGGCGGGGTCAGCCAGAACTTCGTCCGGCATGACGGCAATTGCAGGGGACACGCACGCCAAGGCTGCCAGGACTCCCGCCGTCAGCAAAGCCAAGGCTCGCTGGCGAACCATCATGAACGCTCCTCGATTTCGGCAATGACCGGCTCGATGGCGGTCTCCCAGACTTCGGGTGTGATTGGGCCGGCGTGGCGGTAGCGAACCCGCCCTTCCTTGTCGATCACGAAGGTTTCCGGCACCCCGGTGACACCGAGATCGATGCCGGCGCGGCCGCTCCGGTCTTCGCCAATCTGCCTGTAGGGATTGCCATAGGTGGAAATCCAGTCGGCCGCCTTGCCGGGACTATCCTTCCAGTTGATGGCGACAAGTTCGAAGCGCTTGTCGCTGGATATGCGCAGCATCATGGGATGCTCATAACGGCAGCCCCCGCACCATGACGCGAAGATGTTGAGCAACCTGATCTTGCCGCCGGCGAGGTCAGCCGATTTCAAGCCGTCTACGCCGTCGATCAGGGGTGGGAGGTCGAAGGAAGGTACCGGCCTGTCAGCCAGCATGGACGGGAGTTCCCGCGGGTTGTGGCTCAGTCCAAACCCGAGGGCGGTTGCGAGGCCGGCAAAAAGACCTACGGGGATCAGCAGAAATGGGCGGAGTGTCATCTGGCCTCACTCCGCAGGTGCTGTTGCCAAAATGGCCTGGGCGCGCTGCGGCGCCCCCACGCGGAACCGGCGGTCGGAAAGCGACAGGAAGCCGCCCAGCGCCATGGTCAAACCACCCAGCCACAGCCATGGCGCCAGAGGATGATAGTACAGGCGCACGACCCAGCGCCCCTGGTCGTCAGGTTCGCCAAGTGCGACGTAGATGTTCCAGATCAGGTTGGTGGAAATGCCGGTTTCCGTCGTCTGGCGTTGTTGAACCTGATAGAACCGCCGCTCTGCCGAGACAGTCGTGACAGCATTGCCATTGCGCGAGATGTCAAAGATGCCGCGTTCGGCATCGTAGTTGGACCCTGGCGCCCGGTTCACCTGGCGCAGCAGAACCGTGTAGCCAGCGATATCTGTGGTTTCGCCGGGCTTCATGGTCAAGATGTTTTCCTTCTGCCACGTCATTACAGTCGTAATGGCGGCGACGACCAAGCCCAGGCCGAGATGGGCAATCACCATGCCGTAGAAGGCGCGCGGAGCATGGCGCGCCAGCGACCATGATGAGGCGGCGCTTGTCTTGCCGAGCTTGGCGCGATGGACAATCATCAACAGCGAGCCGACAATGATCCAGATCGCCAGGCCAAGACCAAGTGCGGTGACGACGTGGCTGCCCGTCGTCCAGACTGCCACGCCGACAAATGTCAATGCCGCAGCAGCGAGTGCAATACGAAGTTTTCCGAACTGCGGACGCAATTGATCGCGCTTCCACTTGAGCGTGGGACCAAGGACCAGTGTGATCAGCAACGGGATCATGATGGGCACGAAGGTCCGGTTGTAGAAGGGAGGACCGACGGAGATCTTGTCGCGGCTCATGAGGTCGATGAACAGCGGGTAGAACGTCCCCAGAAACACCGTTGCAGCAGCAGCAACGAGGAGCACGTTATTGAGCGTGAGACTGGTTTCGCGGCTGACCGGTGCAAAGGGGGCGCCAAACTTGAGGTGCGGAATGCGGAAGGCGTAAAGGGTCAGGGCGCCGCCCGTAGCCGCAATGAGCAGGGCCAGAATGAACACACCGCGCTCTGGATCCTGCGCAAAGGCGTGGACGCTGGTCAAGACGCCTGAGCGCACGACGAAGGTGCCGATCAGGCTCAGCGAGAAGGTCAGGATGGCGAGAAGAAGAGTCCAGTTGACCAGCGCGTGCCGGCGCTCGACCACCAGTGCCGAATGCAGCAGCGCGGTGCCGGCCAGCCACGGCATGAAAGAGACATTCTCGACCGGGTCCCAGAACCACCAGCCGCCCCAGCCCAGAACATAATAGGCCCAGAAGCTGCCCAGTGTGATGCCGATGGTGAGAAAGCACCAGGCTGCAAGCACCCATGGCCTGACGAACCTGGCCCAGGCCGCATCGACGCGGCCTTCAATCAGTGCAGCCACTGCAAAGGCAAAGGCCACGGAAAACCCCACATAGCCCAGGTAGAGGAACGGCGGGTGAAAGGCGAGACCCGGATCCTGGAGGATCGGGTTCATGCCGTTGCCGTCTGGTGGCGGCATATCAAGACGGGCAAAGGGGTTGGAGGTGAGCAGGACAAACAGCAGGAAGCCAGACGCGATCATGCCTTGGACCGCCAGCGTGCGCGCCTTCAACCGGCGGGGCAGGTTGCCGCCGAAGGTAGCGATCGCCGCACCGAAGATTGCCAGGATCAGGACCCACAGCAGCATCGATCCTTCATGGTTGGCCCACACGCCAGTGACCTTATAGAGCAGTGGCTTGGTCAGCTGCGAGCTGGTCACCACGAGCCCGACGGAGAAGTCGGAGGTCACAAAACAGTAAGTTAAGGCAGCAAAAGCACCAGCAACGAACACAAAGGTGCCGACGCTTGTATAGCTGGCCAGCGCCATCAAGCTCCGGTCACCGCGATGAGCGCCCAGCAATGGAATGGCGGACTGTATAAGTGAAATGAATAGCGCGACGATTAGCGCAAATTGCCCAATTTCAGCAGCCATAGACCTTGCCCCGGCAGTCGCCAGGCTATCGTTGTTGACGATTCGCTTGCATGTGAAGCGACGTCTTAACCCTTTCGGCGGGGAATAAAATAGTTGCTGTCAGCGTATTATCAGGCTTCGTCAAATATTCTGTGATTGACTGAACAAAGACAATCGTCAGCTATCGGGGAGGGGCCGGATGACGGCAACAGTCACGCGCAAGCAGCTTCCTTCGGCTGAGGCCGCGCCCGTCGTAGTACGCCCGCATGACGTTTCGACTCAACCTACCAAATCTGCGCCCGCTCGTGGTGCGGGATCACCCACGGCCCCCGCCGAAAGTCATTTGCCGCGCTACGCATTCACGGCTTTGGTGACCGTTCTGCTATCGATTGGCCTGGTGCTTGCCTATCGGGAGGAGTTTACGCCGGAAGAAGGTGTGGGGTATTGGCTGGGCATTGTTGGTGGCTGCACGCTCTTGTTCCTGCTTGCTTATCCCTTGCGAAAGCGGTTCAGGTTCATGGCGCAGGCCGGTGCGGCTCCGGCCTGGTTTCGCCTTCACATGGTGCTCGGGATACTGGGGCCCATCATCATTCTCTATCATTCCAATTTCTCTTTGGGTGCCACAAACAGCAATGTGGCGCTGTTCGCGATGCTGGCGGTCGCCGTCAGCGGGATCGCCGGCCGTTACATCTATGGCAAGATTCACAACGGGCTCTACGGGGCCCGTTCCAACGTTCATGAACTTCTTGAGGAGGCGACTCCCTTGATTGCGCGAATCGAGGCGGACGTTGGCGGAGCGGACGGCTCGATCGCGGCAAAATTGTCGGCGTATGGCGGCAAGGCCCTCCGCGAACAAAAGTCGCTGGCGTCAAGCCTTGCCATGGTCATGTCGCTGGCAATCGCGTCCCTGTATTTCCGGTCACGGGTTCTTGGTGACATCAGGTCCGCAATCAAGCGGAATGCTGCGATGAAGGGATGGTCTCGAAGAGAGGCCAGCGAGCACTATCGTCTGGCTCGTGCCCATGTTGGAGACTTCATTGCGGCTGTCACAAAGGCGTCTGAACTGTCGCTCTACGAACGTCTTTTTTCGCTTTGGCACATCTTCCATGTCCCATTGTTCTTCCTTCTTATCATCACCGGCATTGCCCATGTTATTTCTGTCCACCTCTACTAGGCGGACGTCATTTTGAGTGGAATGTTGCGACGGCTCGCGATTGTTCTGACCCTACTAGCCTCGGTGCTGGGGTTCTCATCGCCATCGCTTGCCGACAATCCCATCGAGAGATTGCTGTCTCCTGGGCCTTTGTCGCAAGCTCATGCCAAGTTTGATGACACTTGCGATAATTGCCACAAGCCCTTCTCGAAGGAAGCCCAGGACACACTCTGTCTGGATTGTCACAAGGCCATCAGGGCAGACATTGCTGATCACAAAGGATTTCACGGCCGCAGCCGCCAGATGAATGGTGTAACTTGCCGAGACTGTCACACCGAACACTTGGGTCGTGATGCCAACATCGTGCCACTCGACCAGATGCTGTTCGATCATCGCGAGACAGACTTTCCGCTGACCGACCGGCACAGGCAGGCCGACTGCGCCGGGTGCCATGCTGCGGGTCGAAAGTGGGCCGAAGCGCCGTCTGCTTGTTTCGATTGCCATAACAACCAGCAGCCTCACAAGGGACGCCTGGGCGTGCAGTGCGAGTCCTGCCATGTGGTTTCAGGGTGGCGGGACGTCGTCGCCTTCAATCATGGGAAGACCAAATTCCCCCTGCATGGCAAGCACACGAACGTTCCATGTGCGAACTGCCACCTGGGCGAATACTACAAGAATATCGGCCTTGGCTGTAACGACTGCCATGCGATCCAGGATGTCCACCGCGGCCGGTTTGGGGCGATGTGTAGCGACTGTCACAATGAGGACGGCTGGAAGAAGGCCAGGTTCGACCATGACACGTCAACCCGGTTTCCGCTCAAAGGTGCACATGCAAAGGCAGAGTGCGCGGACTGCCACGGGGGCGCCCTTACCAGCAAGATTTCAAAGGTTTGCGAGACGTGCCACACCGCGCAGGACGTTCACCGGGGGCAGTTGGGCAAGGCTTGCGAGACTTGTCATAATGACACGGCCTGGGACCAAGATGTGCTGTTTGACCACGGGCTAACTGACTATCCGCTAATAGGTCTGCACGCCGTGGCAGCTTGCGAGGCATGTCACGAAACACGGGCCTACAAGGAAGCGGGGAGCCGCTGCAGCGACTGTCATGCCGGCGACGACGTTCACGCCGGACGGTTTACCGTGCGCTGTGAATCATGCCACTCACCCAACGGCTGGAGAAGAGTAGCATTTGACCACGGCAAGCAAACCAAGTTTGCATTAACTGGTGCTCATGCCAAGACCGGCTGCTATGACTGCCATCGTCGAAAGAGCGTTGCGGATGCCAGTTTGCCGACAAGTTGTTACGCCTGCCATGCCAAGCAAGACGTGCATCGCGGTGCCTTCGGCCGGGATTGTGCTGATTGTCATACGACGTCGACATTCAAGACGGCATTCATTCGCCAGAAGAAGAAATAAGTTAAATTGGCGTTAACGGAATAAACCGTAGGACTGCATCGTACGTCAGGTTCTTGTCAGTTAGAATCAGCCAGTATCCGGACAGTGAGTGTGTGTGCGTCGGAACCGAATTCTCGCGTAAACCAACTGTGGCTGACCGGCGAAGAGGGGTGAACTAGCACCTCCTAATTTGGTCCAAGCCCAAACATTGTGGGGGAACCAGCGGTGTACTGCATCGCTGGATTGGTGATTTGCGGCTGACTCAAACGCTCAGTGCGCTGTTGGTTGCCGTGGCGATGTTCGCGGTGACGACTTGCATTTGCGCCTCAGCGCAAGCAGCCGAAGTCAATCGGATCATCAAAGTCGACCGCAATTTCGATCATGACTTGACCGGCTTTGAACTCAAGGGCGCTCATGGTTCAGTTGCCTGCGAGACCTGCCATTTTGGTGCTGTATTCAAAGGCGTCCCCACGGTCTGCGAGAAGTGCCATGATGGTGGACTGGCGAAGGGAAAGCCTGAGGACCATCCGCCCACCAGCAATTCCTGCGGAAACTGCCATACCGTGACGAAGTGGAGCGTGGCCCACGTCGACCACGGCGAGATCAAGGCAAGCTGCTTTTCTTGTCACAATGGCGTGGGGGCAGAGGGCAAGGGGGCAAGCCACATCCTGTCGCGGGATG
>CAZECZ010000175.1:0-8441 GCA_964510815.1 uncultured Aestuariivirga sp. | reverse complement strand
AGCCGAACAGCGACACCGGCACCGAGAGGTTGTTGACGATGTGCAGCATGGCGATGGTCACGATGAACGACAGGTAGAACCAGTTCGCCACGTAGATATGGGGTTCCTTGCGGATCACCAGGGTTCCGAAGAACACCAGGAAATAGGCGACCCACACGACCGTGATCCACAGGTCAATATACCATTCGGGTTCGGCATATTCACGGCCCTCGGTGACGCCGAGCAGATAGCCGGTCGCCGCCAGAACGATGAACAGCTGGTAGCCCCAGAACACGAACCAGGCGAAATTGCCGAAGGCGAGCCGGGTCCGGTTGGTACGCTGAACGACATAGAAGCTGGTGGTCATCAGGGCCGTGCCGCCGAATGCGAAGATCACCGCCGACGTGTGCAACGGACGAAGACGTCCGAAGTTCAGCCATTCGATGTTCGTCAACATGTCCGGGAATGCCAGTTGCAGAGCGACCACTACGCCCACCAGGAAGCCGATGACGCCCCAGAACACCGTGACCAGTGCCCCGACGCGAATGACGCTGTCGAAATAACCCGACTTGTCCTCCGCCGTGTCCGGCTTGCCGAAGCTGCGGGCCTTGAAAATGATCGCAATGATCGCCGCCGCGGCAAAGATAAACATGTGAATCTGGAACGGAAGGTCTTCACCCTTCGCCCCAAAGGTTATGAAGATGATGGCAAACAGTGCCAGAAGGCCCATTTGCACCAATGAACCAGCCCCCATGGGAGACCCCTTTCTTTTTTACGTTCAGCGATACTGATTGTGCGCCGCAAGAATTATCAGCATTGACCTAGGTCAAAAGCCAGGGGGCAGAACCGCGCACGCTCTGGTTATCCCAACCAAATTCGTATTGCGTTCCAGCAACTTCGGGCGGAACATGAATGCGATGATCGGTGAATGGACCATACTCGTTGCCGGCTTGGCCTACCTGGGCACCTTGTTCGCCGTGGCGACCTATGGCGACCGCAAGGCGAAGCAGCAGCGATTCCGCATGGGACGGCCCGTCATCTACGCGCTGTCGATCGGCGTCTACTGTACGTCGTGGACCTACTTCGGCAGCGTTGGCATCGCGTCGCGCACCGGGATCGACTTCCTGCCGATCTATATCGGGCCGATTCTGATGTTCGTTCTCGGCTGGCGGCTGCTGCAGCTGATCGCCGACCTGTCCAAACGCCACAATATCGCGTCGATTGCGGATTTCCTCTCCGCCCGTTACGGCAAGAGCGAAGCGCTCGGGGCTCTTGTAACGGTGATCGCCGTCATCGGCATCGTTCCCTACATTTCCATTCAGCTAAAGGCTGTCTCGACATCACTGGAGGTGTTGATCGCGGCTCCCGAGTGGGCCAGGGAGGTCATCCAGACATCGACAGGACTGGACGGCCTGTCAATCTTCGTCACCGGCATCATGGGCGTGTTCGCCATGCTGTTCGGCACGCGTCACATCGACACGACCGAACACCAGGACGGCATGATTCTCGCCATCGCGGTAGAATCGCTGGTGAAATTGCTGGCGTTCGTCGCCGTCGGCGCCTTCGTCGTGTGGGGCATGATGGGCGGTGCCTTCGCCTTCATCGACCGCGCCATCTCCGATCCCTTCGTGACAGGCGTGTTCTCCGGCGGCCTGAAGATTGGTCCATGGCTCACCATGACCCTGTTGGCGGCCTTTGCCATCATGTTGCTGCCACGTCAGTTTCACGTCGCTGCCGTGGAGAACACAAGCAGCGGCGAGGTCCGCCGCGCCGCATGGATGTTCCCGGCCTATCTCGTGGCCATCAACATCTTCGTCATCCCCATTGCCGTTGCTGGCTTGCTGTTGCTGCCCAAGGGAGCCGATGGCGACACCTTCGTGCTGGCGCTGCCGGTCGAGGCGGGCAGCAGCCTGTTCGCCATGATCGCATTCCTCGGCGGCCTGTCGGCTTCCACCGCCATGGTCATCGTCGAATGCGTGGCCCTGTCGATCATGGTCTGCAACAACCTGGTGGTCCCGGTGCTGCTGCGCCACCATGGCAAGCGGTCGACGGTGCTCGAGGACATGGCAGGACGGCTGATCCTGATTCGGCGGTCGGCCATCGTTGTCATCCTCGTGATTGGCTATGCGTTCTATCAGATGATCGGATCGTCGGCGGCACTTGCCCAACTGGGGTTGCTGTCGTTTGCGGCCGTCGCCCAGTTTGCCCCGGCATTCTTCGGCGGCCTGACGTGGAAGCGCGGGACAGCCTTTGGGGCCATGTTCGGCATCTCTGCCGGATTCCTGGTCTGGGCCTATGCGCTGCTGATTCCTGTCTTCGCCGAGGCGGGCTGGATCAGCCGCGCCCTGCTGGACCAGGGACCGTTCGGCCTTGCGGCCCTGCGGCCGCGGGCGCTGCTGGGTTTGGACCTCGACCCGTTGACCCACGGGGTGATCTGGAGCCTTGGCGTCAATCTGGTGACCTATGTGGGAGTGTCGCTGCTGCGGCCGCCCGCCCCGGTGGAGCGCGTGCAGGCCGCCCATTTCGTCGGCCGGGAGTTGCAGCCTGTGGCGGGATCCAGCTTCAAGCTGTGGCGGACGGCGGTGACGGCCGACCGGCTCGAACAGACCGTGGCCCGCTATATCGGCGCCGACCGCGCGCGCGCGGCCTTCGCCGATTTCTGCAGCGAGCGTGGCGTTGATCCGTCCGGCAGCGGCGAAGCGGATGTCAGCATGATCCGGTTCGCCGAGCACCTTCTGGCCAGCGCCGTCGGCGTTGCCTCCGCACGTCTGGTTGTTGCCCTGTTGCTGGAACGGAATTCGACCCACACGCGCGGTGCCATGCGGCTCCTCGACGATGCGTCTGCCGCCATCCAGCACAATCGCGATCTCCTGCAATCGGCCATCGACAGCGTCGACCAGGGGCTCGCCGTGTTCGAGCCGGGCATGACGCTCATCTGCTGGAACAGCAAGCTGCAGGAAATCCTCGGGCTTGGCGGCGACCTGCTGCGGGTCGGAACGCCAATCACCGAGATCTTCAGCGCCTTTCTCGAAAAGACAGACAACGGCCTGGAACAGCTGGATGACCGGGTGCGAAGTGCGGCACTCGACCATGGCGTGTTCCGCGAACGCCGCACCGACACAGGGCAGGTACTGGAATTCCGCTCCGGCCCGATGCCGGGCCGCGGCGTGGTGATTACCGTCATCGATGCGACAGAGAGCGTCGTGGCGGCCGAAGCCTTGCTGCGCTCCAACGAATCGCTCGAACGCAGAGTCGAGGAACGCACCGCCGAGCTGACGCGCCTCAATGCTGAATTGGCGGCCGCAAAGGCCCATGCCGACGCCGCGAACCTGTCGAAGACACGGTTCATTGCGGCTGCCAGCCACGATATCCTGCAGCCGCTGAACGCCGCGCGCCTGTTCACCTCCAGCCTCGTCGAACGGATGCAGCGCAGCCAGGAGGGTGAGTTGGTGCGCAATGTCGACCAGTCACTGGAAGCGGTGGAAGAGATCCTGTCGGCGCTGCTCGATATTTCCCGGCTCGATGCCGGCGCCATGAAGGCCGATATCGCGCCGTTCCGCATTGACGATATCTTGCAGGCGCTGGCGCTTGAATTCGGTCCGGCAGCCCGCAAGAAGGGGCTGAAGCTGAAGGTCATGCCTTGCGCGCTCTCGGTTTCCTCCGACCGCAAGCTGCTGCGCCGCGTGCTGCAGAACCTGGTGTCCAACGCGATCAAGTATACCAAGTCCGGTACTGTGCTGATGGGCTGCCGGCGCCGTGGCAACAAGCTGCGGATCGAGGTGCATGATACCGGTCCTGGCATTCCGGAGGGAAAACAGCAGATCATCTTCCAGGAGTTCCAGCGGCTTCATGCTGATGACGAGGCCACCGGCCTTGGCCTTGGCCTGTCCATCGTCGAGCGCATGGCGCGAGTCCTGGACAGCCATATCACCTTGACGTCGAATGGACGCCGCGGCTCGGTCTTTTCGGTCGATGTGCCGTTGGCGGCAGTAGAACCCATTACGCCCGCACAGAGTCGCCGCCGGGCGCAATTGCCGACTGCGGGCGGCATGTTCCGCATTCTGGTCATCGACAACGAAAGGACCATCCTGGACGGCATGGATTTGCTGCTCACGGGCTGGGGAAACACGGTCCACCCCGCATCGACCGAGGCGGAAGCCATCGCGGCCTTCGAAGCCTGCTCCGGCAATATCGACGTGATCCTGGCTGACTATCACCTCACCAACGACAACGGGATCTCTGTAATCAGCACCTTGCGCACATTGGCGAGACGGCATGTGCCAGCCGTTCTGATTACGGCAGACCGGACACCGGCCGTTGCCGACCTGGCCTTCGCTCACGATGTTCACTTGCTCCGGAAGCCTGTGAAGCCGGCCGCACTGCGGGCCGCCATGTCGCACATCGCGATCCGCGCGGAAGCTGCAGAGTAGGGATTATTCGGAACCGATGCCGTCGATCCGGCCCGCAGCGATCACCGCCTGGGTGCGGCTGGAGACGTTGAGCTTCTGGAGGATGGCCGACACGTGGGCCTTGATGGTGGCTTCGGAAACGTTGAGTTCGTAGGCGATCTGCTTGTTGAGCAGGCCTTCCTTCAACATCATCAGGACACGGATCTGCTGGGCTGTCAGCGTCGCAATCCGCCGGGCGATGTCATCGGATTCCTTGTCCGCCGGGCTCTGCCCCGCGGTCTCCTCGGGCGCCCACACATCGCCTTGAAGCACGGTGTTGACAGCTTCGACGATGGTGTCGATGCCGGAGGTCTTGGGAATGAAGCCCGATGCGCCAAGGTTGAGCGCCTTCTGCACCAACCCATGGTCTTCCGCCGCCGTCACGATGACGACCGGAACATTGGGATACTGGGCGCGGAGATAGATGAGCCCCGACAGACCCTGGACGCCCGGCATCCTGAGGTCGAGCAGGACCAGATCAAAGTTGTCATCGGCGTCGAGAAAGGCCCGCGCCGCATCGAGAGAGCCAGTCTGTTCGATCGAAGCCTTGGCAATTCCGCCGGCAATCGACTCCTTCAAGGCCGCCCGGAACAGCGGGTGGTCATCGACGATCAGAATCCGGGTTTCCCCCATTTGCGCCCTTTCCCGCATGTCGTCAGACCGATCATTGCCGATCAAAAGGCCTCATTGCAAGTAGTCAGACCGCGGAAAGATCAGTCGATGGCGCGGGTTGAACCGGATTCCAGGCTGGACTTCCGCTCCATGAAGGTTCGGCGCATCCATGGTACATCCGGGGCCTCCCAGTTGGGCTGGAGACCACAGACCATGTCGAAGAACGCGATGGCCGTCGCCGGGTCCTGGGCGGCATTTTCGCGGAAGGAGTCCCAGAACTTGGGATCGTCCACGACAGATGATTCGCGCGGCTCCTGGCTCCCCATTTCGGACAGCACCGCCGCCGCCACCGACAGGCAGAAACTCGTGTACGCATAACCCTCCGGCCAGCGCAGAAGCCGGTGGTCGATGGGTGGCGGTGTCTCCGTCAGGCCCACGTCGGCCGGCATGATGGCCGTGATCGGACGCGCGGCCAGCAGTTCCTTCAGCATCATGCCCGCGGCATAGATGGTGAAATCACGCCGGTTGATGTCGGCCAGGTGCTTGGTCTGGTCGAAGGCCTGGCGCCAGCGCGAAAACGCTTCCGCCAGCCGCTCGTGGTTCACCTCGGCCGCGAGCCCGGTATCCTTGAACAACAGATCGAGATTCTTCTCGAATGACCACAGGATCGTGCGGAACCGGCGCGCTTCGTGCGACAAGTCGTCGACTTTGAGGACTTCGTTCTTGAGAGGCGTCAGCATAGCCGCATACTAAAGGTCCGGGGGCACATGGGAAAGCGCAATTGTCCTTTCCACCCAAGTCATGCCATAGGACGGCAGGGAACCCCACCGGGGCTGAAGCCCGAGGAGCGAAACACAGATGTCCGCACCCATTTCGAGCGATCTCAAGTCAGGGGCGCTCGTCTATCATGCCGAACCGCGTCCCGGAAAGCTGGAGGTCAGGGCGACCAAGCCGCTGGGCAACCAGCGCGACATGGCGCTGGCCTATTCCCCGGGGGTCGCCGCGGTCTCGGAAGCGATCCATGCCGACCCGGCGCTGGTATCTTCATATACCGCCAGAGCCAATCTGGTGGGCGTCATCTCCAACGGCACAGCGGTTTTGGGCCTCGGCAACATCGGGCCGCTGGCGTCCAAGCCGGTCATGGAAGGCAAGGCCGTCCTGTTCAAGAAGTTCGCCGATATCGACGTGTTCGACATCGAGGTCGGAGAAACCGGCGTCGAGGGCTTCGTCAACACCGTGGCGGCGCTGGAGCCGACCTTCGGCGGCATCAATCTCGAAGACATCAAGGCGCCGGAATGCTTTGAGATCGAACAGCAGCTGCGCGCCCGCATGAACATTCCGGTGTTCCACGACGACCAGCATGGCACTGCGGTGATCGTCGGTGCGGCGGTGACCAATGCCATCAAGCTGGCAGGAAAGGACATCGGATCGGTCAAGATCGTGGCCTCGGGGGCCGGTGCCGCTGCACTGGCCTGCCTCAACCAGTTGGTGAGCCTGGGCGCCAATCCGCGCAATATCTGGGTGACCGACATCGAGGGCGTGGTCTACAGCGGGCGCGAAAAGCTGATGGACCCCTGGAAGGCGGTTTTCGCACAGGAGACCGAGGCCCGGACGTTGGCGGAGGTTATTCCGGACGCCGATATCTTCCTCGGCCTCTCGGCAGGCGGCGTCCTGAAACCGGAGATGGTCAAGGCCATGGCGCAGGACCCCCTGATCCTGGCGCTCGCCAATCCCAATCCCGAGATCATGCCGGAAGACGCGATCGCGGTGCGGCCCGACGCCATGATCTGCACGGGACGGTCTGACTATCCGAACCAGGTCAACAACGTGCTGTGCTTTCCCTACATCTTCCGTGGCGCGCTCGATGTCGGCGCTTCAGCCATCAACGAGGAGATGAAGCGGGCGGCCGTCAACGCCATCGCCGGGCTGGCCCGCGAGGCGCCATCCGATGTCGTGGCCCGCGCCTATGGCGGCGAGACGCGCGGCTTCGGCAAGGAGTCGCTGATCCCCGCACCGTTCGACCCGCGCCTCATTTTGCGCGTGGCACCGGCCGTCGCCCGGGCGGCGATGGACACCGGTGTCGCCACGCGGCCCATCACGGACTTCGATGCCTATGTCGAAAAGCTGCAGCGTTTCGTCTTCCGCTCCGGCTTCATCATGCGGCAGATCTTCGCCACCGCCAAACGGGCGCCGAAGCGCGTGATCTATGCCGATGGCGAGGATGAGCGCGTGCTCCGCGCCGCGGGCGTGGTGTTGGAGGAGGCGATCGCCAAGCCGATCCTCATCGGACGGCCGGCGGTGATCGAGAGCCGCCTGAAGCGCTACGGCCTCACCATCCGCCCGGGCATCGACTTCGACATCGTCAACCCTGAGGATGACCCGCGCTACCGCGACTATGTGGCGACCTATGTCGATATTGCCGGGCGGCGCGGCATTACGCCGGATGCAGCGCGAACACTGGTGCGCACCTCGACCACGGTGATCGCCGCCATCGCCATGCAGCGAGGCGAAGCGGATGCCATGATCTGCGGCCTCGAAGGCCGCTACCGCGGCAAGCTCCGCCACATCCGTGACATCATCGGCCTGGCGCCCGGGGTCAAGGCGCTGGCCTCGATGAGCCTGATGATCACGTCGCGCGGAATCCTGTTCCTGTCTGACACGCATGTGCAGGCCGATCCCAGCGCCGAAGCCATCGCCGACACCGTGCTGATGTGCGCGAGCCACCTCGAGCGCTTCGGCATCGTGCCCAAGATCGGGCTCATCGCGCATTCCGACTTCGGTGACTACGACACGCCGGTGACCCTCAAGATGCGAAAGGCGCTGGCCCTGATCCACGAGCGTGCGCCAGGCCTCGAGATCGACGGCGAAATGCAGGCCGACACGGCCCTGATCGAAGGCGTGCGCAACCGCAAGCTGCCATCGTCGACACTGCGGGGCGAAGCCAATCTTCTGGTCATGCCCGATCTGACCTCGGCCAATGCCGCCTACCAGATGATGAAGGTGTTCGGCGATGCGCTTCCCGTCGGGCCCATTCTCCTGGGCGCTGCCATGCCAGCCCACATCCTGACCGGGTCGGTCACGTCGCGCGGCGTCGTCAATATGACGGCGATTGCCGTTGCCGAAGCAGCAACGAATGCATCGTTCTGCGAGTAGGCCGTCATGACCAAGACCTATCTCATCGGTGTCGACACCGGCGGCACCTACACGGATGCTGCCATTATCGAGGCGGAGGGTCACGGTGTCGTGGCCTCGGCGAAGTCGATCACCACCAAGGGAGACCTCGCGGTTGGCGTGACCGGGGCAATACGCGCTGCGACGGCGAAGCTGCCGGAGGGATTGAAGCCTTCCGATATCTCACTGGTGTCGGTGTCGACGACGCTGGCGACCAATGCGGTCGTGGAG
>CAZECZ010000174.1:0-8495 GCA_964510815.1 uncultured Aestuariivirga sp. | reverse complement strand
AGTTTGATCCCATGAACATGCAGGTTCGCGATGCCCGGCGCGACGTGCGTGGCGGCTGGAAGGTGGACGTCAATCGCGGCGAGCGCATCGGCCGCGTTTCCTCGGAGTGGTTCTCGCGGCCGGACGACGAGCGCTATCTGTCCCTCCCCGAACTCGGCCGGACCGTTCGCGAGCGCACCGAGCGCAGTCGGACCCGTGTCGTCGAATCCGCGCTCATCCATGTCGAAGCCAGCCGCACCGACCCCGAACGGCTCGCCCTGATCCTGCCGGGCGCCGACAAGCCCATCGCGCCGACGCACTGGAGCTTCGGCCAACTCGCGAGCCAGGTCGGCGCCCCGGCCGCGTACCTGCGTCAGCACCCCGCCGCGCTCGCCGGCATCAACCTGCAATATAACCTGATCTCCCACCGCGCTGAGCAGATCAAGACGCTCGAGACCAATGATGGCCGCGTCGAACTGCGGGCGGTGACAGACCCGGACTAACGGGAGGATCTACGACCACGAGTTGGTCGAGGCAGTGTAGCGCATCGCCGGCAACGGCACCGGCGACACCCGTTGGAAGGTGCCAGGCGTCCTCGACTGGTCGACCGGCGTCTACAATCCGCGCGTCGACATCACCAAGGACACCACGACGCTCTACGCCGGCTAATCGTGGATTCTTGAATCGAAAGTGCGCTGCCCGCTTTGCGAAAGCTGCCATACACTGTCGCCGCTATGAAATAGCGCAAATGACGAACTTCGATTTCACGAGCAGAATTCATTGCGGTGCCTGCTCACGATTCGTCGCTTGCAATTGCGGTTTCCGATCATATTCAGCTGCGTAATTCCCGGGCCGTCCCATCCTTTGTCGAGGCACTTTGCGCAAACAAGGAAAGGATGATCGAGGCAATCGCGCCGGCGCACATGAAGCCCAAGATTTGCCAAGGAACATTCAGATGATCGGGCGGCGAGTCGGAGGCCCCGCTCAGTAATCGCACGAGCATCCAAGTGTCGATAACACCGATGAGCGCGCCCCCTGGAAAGCCGAGCCCCTTCGCAAGCCCAGGCTGCGCGGCCGAAAATTTGATGCTGACCGTCTCGGCTACTCGGAATGGGTCGACTGCTATCTCTACCGACAGTGACGATGGCGCGGTTCTTGTCGAACTGGCGTGCAGCTTGCCGAGCAAACGAGCGTCCGGCAGCGCGATTGTGCGGCATCAACCGGCCAAGGATCGTCTGAACAAGAGCAGGCTGACCGTGAGAAAGCTGACGCCCATGCCCAACATGGTGACGAAATCCCTCCATACCATCGAGAAATCCGCTCCGCGGTATGCGATACCCTGCATGAAGCTGATGTAGTGGCGTGACGGGAAGAACCAAGTGAGGTACTGGACCCACTGCGGCTGGCTTTCCACAGGCGAAATGCCGCCCGACAACATCATCATCGGCATGACCGACATCATCATCAACAGCGCAAATTGGGCCATCGTGCGCGCGATCGTGCCGAGTAGGATGCCGATCGATGCCGCCGCACAAATGTAGACCGCCGAGCCCAGCAGCAGCAGAGGGCGAGATCCGGCGATCGGCACGTGCAGCGCGCCTTGCACCACCAGCAGCAGCGAAAGTGTGAATGCCACCATGATCGCCAGGCCGTTGGCCCAGACCTTTGCCAGCGCGATTTCCGAGGCCCTCAGCGGCATCACGAGCAGGTGTTCGATGGTCCCGTGCTCGCGCTCGCGCAGCAGCGCAGCTCCGGTCAGGATGATCATCAGCATCGAGAGTTGGTCCGTCAGGGCCACAAGCGCACTAAACCAGGCCAGGGTGCCGTTGGGGTTGAAGGCACGACGCTTGGCCAGGGTGGAATCGAGCCCGCGGTAGCTCTGCATCTCCTGGCGATAGCGTGTGACTTCCTGGGAGATGATATTCTGAATGTAGCCGGTGCCGATGCCGGCCTGTTGCACCGCGGTCGCATCGGCGCTGACATGGATCTCGGCGTTCTTTCCGACCCGAGTGTCGGCCTCGAAGCGGGGAGGGATCTCGACGATGAAGGTGAACTGGCCTTTGTCCATCGCGCGATCGATCTCGGCCGCGCTGATGGTTTGGACCTTCTGGAAGTACGGCGGGTAGAAGAGGTCGATGATCGAGCGCGATAGCTGCGACTGGTCTTCGTCGATGATTGCGATAGCTGCGTTGTTGACAGTCTCGCCGCTACCACTGGCCTGCGTGTAGACGCTGACGCCGAGCGACCAGACGATAAACAGCATCATCGTCACGTCTTTGATGAGCTCCTTGAGCTCTTTGGTTCCCAACCACCAGATGTTGATCAGGCTCGGCACGGGCTACTTCTCCTGCTTCTTCAGAAGCAACACCGAAAAGGTGACGAAGACCAGCGGGAACGCGATCAGCGAAAGCAAGTCGGTCTGCATGTCGGTGAAGCTCAGACCCTTGGTGAAAGCGCCCACGCTCATGTGCATGTAGTAGGTCGTCGGCCACATCGAGCCCATGAGCCGCGCGCCGCCCTCCAGCGTTGAAACCGGCTGCATCATCCCGGAGAACTGCATCGTCGGCAGCATCGACAGCACAGCTGCGGCAAAGATCGCCGCGACTTGGCTGCTGGTGAACGACGAGATAAACAAGCCGTAGCCGGTTGCCGCGGCGGCGTACACGACAGTACCCATTGCCAGCGTGATGGCGCTACCCTTCAACGGCACACCGAACAGGAACAGCACGGTGGCAGTCATGATCAGGAAATTGATCATACCGATGCCAATGTATGGAAGCTGCTTGCCCAACAGATATTCCAGGCGGGTGACCGGCGTGGCATAAAAGTTGGCGATGGTGCCGATTTCCTTGTCCCGTGCGACGCTGACTGCCGTCAGGATAGCCAGGAACAACATCAGTAACATGGCGGGCACTGAAGGTCCGATGGCGTAGATGCTCTCTCCCGTCGGGTTGTAGCGGTTGCGCACGAGGATGGTCGTACTCGGGCCTGTTGCCACCGCACTGCTGGATTCGCGGCTGCGCTGTTCGGCAAAAAGGTTGTGCGCTGCCTGCACGTAGCCCTCGATCGTACTGGCTCGCGAGGTATTGGCGCCATCGATCCAGGCCGATACCTGCCAGTCGGAGCCGCGCTTGACCAAACGCCCGAAGCCGGACGGAATCTCGATGGCCAGCGTGATGTCGTTCGATTTCATCCGCGCCTCCATCTCATCGCTGCTGCGGATCGGGGATTTTTCGGTGAAGTACCGGGAGCTTGAGAAGTTGGCGAGATAGGCCCGGCTCTCGGGTGTGTTGTCCTGGTCGAAGGCGGCGTAGCTCAGATTGCTGACGTCGCTGGAAACGCCGTACCCGAAGATCAGCAGCATCAGGAAAGAGCCAAGAAAAGCAAAGGCCAGACGCACCGGGTCGCGTAGAAGGGTGCGCGTCTCGCAACGCGTATAGGCCAGCAGGCGACGGATCGGCATGAACGGCGGCAAATGCCTGGTCTGGTCAGAGCCGGCAGCGGCCGATGCGGTCAGCGGCACGACGGGAGCGGGCGCGGAGGCAGCAGAGCCTGCCGCTTGCGACTCTGCTTCCTCGATACAAGACACGAACGCATCCTCGAGATCGCGTGCCCCTTCCGCTTCGATCACTCGTGTCGGTGTATCGCATACCAGCACGCGCCCGGCGTGCATCAGCGAGATACGGTCGCAGCGCATCGCCTCGTTCATGAAATGTGTGGAGACGAAGATCGTCACGCCCTTGTTGCGCGACAAGTCCACCAGAATCCGCCAGAACTCGTCGCGCGCTTGCGGATCCACACCGGAGGTCGGCTCGTCAAGGATGAGCAACTCCGGGTCGTGAACAATGGCAACGGCCAGCGACAACCGCTGACGCAAGCCTAGTGGCAGCGAGGTGGCCTTCGCATCGGCATATTCGCTCAGGCCGATCTCGGTGATGAGCTGTTCTGTGCGCTGCGTCGACTTCTGCTCGCCGAGATGGAACAGACGCGCGTGGAGCATCAGGTTGTCGCGCACCGTCAACTCACCATACAGTGAGAAGGCTTGCGTCATGAACCCCACCCTACGGCGTACCGAGAGATCGTTGGCATCAACGGGTTGGCCGTACACCTCCGCCATTCCTTCGCTGGGGGCCAGCAGGCCTGTCAGCATCTTCATCGTCGTCGTCTTGCCGCAGCCGTTCGAACCAAGGAAGCCGAAGATCTCGCCGCGCTCGATCGCGAAGCTGACCCGGTCCACGGCGGTGAACGTCCCGAAGCGCGCGGTCAGGTCCTTGGCTACGATGACCGGCGCTTGCGTCGACGCCTGGCGCGGCGGGATGACCAACTGCTCATGAGTAGACGTGCCGCCGTGTTGAAGCGCGATGAAAACGGCATCAAGATCCTGCGCTCCTGTTTTGCTGCGCAGTTCCTCGATCGTTGCCGACGCCAGCACGTGACCATGATCCATCGCGACCAGCCAGTCGCAGTGTGCCGCCTCGTCGATATAAGCGGTCGAGACCAACACAGTCATCGACGGCCGTTCGCGGCGCAAATTGGCGATCAACTCCCAGAACTGGCGACGCGACAGCGGGTCAACGCCCGTCGTCGGCTCGTCGAGAATTAGCAGATCGGGGTCATGGATCAGGGCACAGCAAAGCCCCAGTTTCTGCTTCATGCCGCCCGACAGCTTGCCGGCGGGACGATCCAGGAAAGGCAACAGACGGGTGGCGGCGGTGAGCTTGCGGATTCGGGCTTCTCGCTCGGATGCTGAAAGGCCGAACAGCGTGCCAAAGAAAGACAGGTTTTCAGCAACGCTGATCTCTTGATAAAGGTTCTTCCCCAGCCCTTGGGGCATATAGGCTATGCGTGTGCAAACGGCGCGGCGATGACCCGCTGAGCCCATGCTGCCGTCGAACACGTCGACGCTACCCGCCTGCAGCTTGCGCGCGCCAGCAATTAACCCGAGCAAGGTCGACTTGCCGGCGCCGTCAGGGCCGATCAGACCGATCATCCGGCCGCTCGGCAATTCGAGCGACACGTTGCCGAGCGCCGTCGTGGCGCCATAGCGATGGCTCACCCCGGTGATCCGGGCGACGGGCCGCGTGAAGCCTGCATCCATTTCAGTTCCCCGCGTCGATCGGGTCGCCGGGGAACCGCTTCTGCAGGTCATGCGGCCACTCTGGCGGGTTCGGTTCGAGTCTCACGAAGCCGGTGCCGCGCACGCCGGTCTTGACCTGTTCGACGTGGCGGTCGATCAGGCTTTGCGGGATGCGCAACCTGACTCGAAAAACTAGCTTGTCGCGCTCGCTGCGCGTTTCCACCTGCTTCGGGGTAAACTGCGCATCGGGGGAGACGAAGCTGACCTTGGCCGGTATCGCGAAGTCGTTAGTGTCGAATTGGATGCGTGCCTGCGAGCCGAGCGGAATCTGGCGGGCCTGCTCGGCGGGCACGAAGATTTCCATGTAAACCTGTGACAGATCGACGATGGTCAACACCTTGCCGCCAGCGCCGAGCACTTCACCGGGGTTGGCCAAGCGGTAGAGTACCCGTCCTCGTACCGGCGAGCGCAACGTCGCATCGGCGATCTGCGCGTCGGTCTGGTCGATCAGGGCCTGAGCCGCCTGGATGGAACTTTGTCTCGCGTCGACGTTCTTTTCCGTGGCCGCCAGAATCGCCCGGGCGGCGTCGCGCCCGCTCCGCGCCTCGTCGAGCGTCCGCTGGCTCACGGCCTCGGTTCGGACCAATTGCGCAGCGCGCTGGAGGTTGGCCTCTTTCAGATTGAGCTCCGCGCGTCGCTGCTCGACCGTGGCCTTGGCTTCGAGCAGCGACGCCTCCTGCATCGCCATATCCGCTACGTACTTCGCCCGTTGCGCTTTGAGTTCGGCGACGTCGATCTGTGCGACGACCTGATCGGCTTCGACCAGATCACCTTCGCGCACGAGCACCTGGACCAGGCGACCGGGGGACTTGACCGCCGCATCCACCTGGACGGACTCGATCCTGCCATTGGCAGACACCAACCCTGCGGGCGGGCCGACATGCCGACTCTGCCACCACAATGGGATTAGTGCGGCTGCGGCCGCAACAGCCAAAGCAAGGCCAACAACAAGAAGTAGGGGTCGTTTCTTTGTCATCTCAGGGGGGGGGCTTTTTCCAGGCGTTTGGGCGGGCGAGGCTTGATAATATGTACGAATTGCATTATATGCGTCTGCGCATAATATGCAATGGGAGAGCTAATGGGCTCCGACCAGCGCTGCCTGACACAAGTCGCTACTTCGTTTGCACGGGTCCACACGCTCGTGATGGAGCAGGTCTCTCCGGTGCTGCGGGGGCTGATGCGCGGCAACGACCTGTCCTACAGTGAGTTCACCGCCATAGTGCAGGTCTTCACCCAGGGGCAGATGAAGATCGCAGACATCGCGCAGGCAACCGGCTTGACCCACAACGCGGCCAGCCGCCTGGTCGATCGCCTGGTCCAGGCGGGGTACGTCAGCCGTGCAGAGGACGCACACGATCGCCGCCAGAAACGGGTCGAGTTGACGCCCGCGGGCCATGCGCTCCCGGTGGGGCTGCACACGGCAACGATCGACGCCTACCGGGTCGTGCTGTCGAAGCTGCCCACCGAGACCCAAGACCGTCTTGCGAAGGCCGTGGGCGACCTTGATGAGCGCCAGCTCGCGCCTGCGCAACCGCTAAGCTCGAGCCGCAGACCTGGCTTGTCGGGTGGCAACCGACAGCGGCAGGGCGCGAGGCCTGCGGCGGGTGCAAACAAGAAGGCGCAATGAGCAACTTGTGTGACCAAACGATAGGTGAAGCGGTCAGCTCTCGGGCCAGGCCGTAGCCGCAGGCGCCCGCCTCGTAGCAGAACGACAGCCGACGCCCGGGGTGCTTGCTCAACAGCCGTCGCGCGAAATCCGGCAAGGCTCCGGGTCGATGCGGCAATGATCCCTGGAATCTGACCTCGCTTGATCTTCCTCCCCGAGCGACGGCAAGAGCGATTGTAGCCTTGTGAACGTCCAAACCTACAAAAATGACTTGCTGATCCATTGATTTTCTCCCGTCCGGGTTGGACGCCAGATTTTCTGGCGCTGGACGGAACGGTCTTACAACGACGCGGCCTCGCCATCCCGGATGGACATCAAGTCAGCGGGGGGAGACCCCGCAACGCCCCCTGAGAGGGCGAGTGGGACGGGATTTCCGTGACGGGTTGAGGACTGGAGAAGAGGTCTCCGGCGCCCGTCGCGGAGAACCGCGATGTTCAAGAAAGATGACAATGCGCGCGCCGGCCAGGCCCGGGCGAGCCTCTATGACGAAATCACCGGCAACATCATCGCCGAGCTGGAAGCCGGGCGCGTGCCCTGGGTGCAGCCCTGGGGATCGGCCTCGACCAAAGCGCCGCTCGCCATGCCGGCGAATGCCGCGACCGGGCGGCATTATTCCGGCGTCAATGTTCTGATCCTTTGGGGCGCCGTCATCCAGCACGGTTTCCCCGGCCAGAGCTGGCTCACCTTCCGCCAGGCGCTTGCGCTTGGCGGCAACGTCCGTAAGGGCGAACGCGGCACCACCGTCGTCTATGCCGATCGTTTCACCCCGGAGGACGAAAAGCGCCGGGCGCGCGAGGCCGGCGGGGAAGCGGCTGCTATTCCGTTCCTCAAGCGCTTCACAGTGTTCAACACGGCGCAGTGCGATAGCCTGCCGGATGATATCGCTACGACCATTCCGCCGCCTCCGCCCGGCCTGATCGAGCCGAAGGTCGAGGCTCTGATCCGGGCGACGGGGATCGACTTCCGCATCGGCGGTGATCGCGCATTCTACGCCCCGGCGCTCGACTATGTGCAGGTTCCACCGCCGCAGGCGTATTTTGAGCCAATCAACTGGCACCGCACGGCCCTGCATGAGCTAGGTCATGCCAGTGGACACCACAACCGACTGAACCGTGATCTGACCGGCTCGTTCGGCACCAAGAAATACGCATTCGAGGAGCTGATCGCCGAAATCAGCGCTGCCTTCTGCTGCGCCTCGCTCGGCATCGTGCCCACCGTCCGTCATGCCGACTATATCGGCTCCTGGCTGGACGTGCTGCGCGAAGACAATCGCGCCATCGTCCGCGCGGCCTCGCAGGCAAGCAAGGCTGCCGATTGGCTGCTTGGCTTCGCACCGGACACCAATCTCGGCATGACCGACGATGAGCGGGAGGCGGCCTGATCCCCTGAAAATCGGAAAAGCGGCAATGCGGATTTCCGGCTTTCCACTGTTCCGTATCCGTGGCGCTGCTCTCTTTAGAGGAAGAGGGCGGCGCTTCGCTTCGTGACGGGTTCAGGGTCGAGAGAGAGGCTCTCGGCGCCCGTCGCGGAGACAACCACGATGGCACCTGCCGTTCAGAAACTCACCCTCTCGCCCTCGCGCGATATCCCCTTCAACAAGCTGGTCCTCAGCCAGTCCAACGTCCGGCGCGTGAAGTCCGGCGTCTCGGTCGAGGAATTGGCCGAGGACATTGCCCGCCGCGGCACGCTCCTCCAGAGCCTCAATGTCCGCCC
>CAZECZ010000173.1:0-8509 GCA_964510815.1 uncultured Aestuariivirga sp. | reverse complement strand
GCGCCGCCACCGCCAAACGCGTCGAACAGCTCATGGGCAATAGACCTGAGGAGCGCTTCAACTTCATCTCGGAACGGGCGGAATTTGTGGAGGATGAGGGGCTGGATATTTGAAGTCAGTGGTCGAGAGTGTCATCTGCCCTGATGGTTTGCGTCAGCTGGTGATTTACGTGGATGGAGATCTATACTCATTCGTTGAAGATGAATGGGTCACCGAGGAACGCGGCAACACTGGAGAAATGTGTTCCTACTGGTCTCCTGTACGCGAGTCCGGCTTGTATTCGCCGCTTGAAGATGCCCGGGCTGATGCGGCAGAAGCGGTAAAGTGGCTGAGGACGCTGTAGCGATCACTTCTATTTTGGTTGTCTGGCACTGCCATTCGCGGAACGAAGGCCCTCATCCGGCCTTCGGCCACCTTCTCCCATGGCCTTGCCACGGGAGAAGGCCCTTGTGGATGCAGCGCGCTTCGATATTTGACACCTGCAAGCCGTGAGCCATAGTCTGCCTTCTCCCGTGCCCGGGCTTGACCCGGGGATGGGAGAAGGTCCCGGCAGGGGGATGAGGGCTCTTTCTATGCTTCGCCCTCCGCCGCCAGACGGATGGTCTCCAGCACATCCTCCAGGTTCTCGCGCACCTCGGCATTCCATACGCGGATGACGCGGTAGCCCGCCGCCTCCAGCGCCGCGGTCCGCCGCGCGTCGTAGGCCAATTCCTCGTCCGTCGAATGGGTATCGCCATCGGCCTCGACGATCAGCTTGCGGGCGCGGCAGACGAAGTCGGCGTAGTAGGGGCCGATGGGCAGCTGGCGGACGAACTTGAGCCCGGCAAGACGGCGGCCGCGCAATGCCTCCCACAGGCGCTGTTCGGCGGCCGTGTCGGACTTCCGCAAGCGCCGGGCGCGCTCTGTCTGGTCGGGCTTCGTGAGTGACATGGGGCAAAGGTTGGGCGGCATTGCCTGCCGATGCAAGGGCCCTCATCCCCCTGTCGGGACCTTCTCCCATGGCGTTGCCACGGGAGAAGGCGCATGTGGCGAGATTACCCGTTCTTGGCCTCACTCCGCCGCCATCATCCGCTCGTGGAACCGCGCTTCGAGGGCGTCCAGCATGTGCACCAGTTCTTGAAGCTCGGGGCTGAGAGCGGATTTGCGCTTGGCGCTGGCGGGCGGGGTCTGGGTGTCTGCGGTTTTCATGGCGTGCCTCGTGGGGTTGGCGTTGCGTCTCCATCGACGTTGAGTTGAAACTACAACGGGGCAGGGGTGCCGGCAGTTCCGCAGGGAACAGGCCGCCCGCGCCACGCCACTCATTGATCTTGATAAATGTCCCGTAATTGTTCTGAAAGATGTTGCCTCGCCCCGGAAGGGGTCGCGTGTCATGACGGTGATCGTCAGACGGGGCGGGGGACGGGCCTGCGTGTGGGCGGTGACGTCCGTTCATCCCCGGGGGCTCCGGCCGCAACCCGGAGACACTATGATCCCCGTGCGCCCTTCACCGCCTGTGTGCGCGGAAGGGGAACGACCTCCGGGGGATCTTGGGCCGCCCCCGAAAAGGATGGCGCACGTCTGGGCGTTCGGCGCCGGGTGATTGGCGCCATGACGGCGCGCCCATCACCTGATAAGACCCGCCCATGACCGCCGATCCCGCTCCCGCCTGGCTGCCTTTCGCCATCATCGCTGCCTTTCTCGTGGTTTTCCCGCTCATGTGGTGTTTGGTCACCGGACTCCTCAGCGTCATGGGCGGCTGGCAGCGGCTGGCGCAGACCTTCGCGGCCGGCAACCGTCCCGTCACCGGCCAAGCCCGCCACGGGCTCAATGGCATGGTGGGCTGGGTCTCCTACCGCTTCGTCCTCACCGTGCATGTGGCGCCAGACGGCTTCTATCTCTCGGTCATGCCGCTGTTCCGCTTCGCCCACCCGCCGCTGTTCATCCCGTGGACGGCGATTGCCCGGCGAAGGCCGGTGCAGCGCGTGTTCTGGCGCGCCGAGCGCTTCGACATCGGCCACCCCGTGGCCGCCGCCATCACGCTGCCCGAGGGTGTCTTGCCTCTTCCCGGCGCGTGAGAAACCGGGCAATCTCTCGTCTCCCGCATCCCTCCGGACCATTCCATGCACAGCCCTATCTCCATCCCGCCCCAGGCCATGGCACTCCTGATGGTCGATTTCCAGGAAGAACACCGCAAGGACGAGCGCTTCCTCGCCCATGATTTCGATGCCGCCGTCGTCAATGGCGCCGCACTTCTGGCGGCGGCCCGCAAGAGCGGCGTTCTGGTCATCCACGGCCAGTATGTCCGCGATTTCGCCAAGGTGCCGGCCAGGCCCTTCGAGGTCGTGGGCCCCAATGGCGAGCCGGCCTTCTCCGATAGCGCGGCCACCCATTTCGTCGCCCTCTGCGCGGAAGTGGCACCAGAGCCAGGCGAACTGGTCTTCGTCAAGAACGACGCCTCCTGCTTCGCCGCAACCGACCTGCTCGATCATCTGAAATCCCGCTGCATCGAATGGCTGGTGGTGGCCGGCGCCTGGACCGAGGCCTGTGTCGCCGCCACCGTGCGCGATGCCATGGCGGCGGGATTGCGGGTTCTGCTGGTCAAGGACGCCTGCGCCAGCGGCACGGCGCTGATGCACCGGACCGCCATCCTGAACCTTGCCAACCGGCTGCTCGGCGGCGCGGTCTGCGACACGGCGCGCGCCGCCGCCATCATCGACGGCGGCGAGGCCCGCATCTGGCGCCACACGCAGATGGTGCCATTCCGCTATACGCCGGACAATCTCGCATCGCTCTACGAGGACCTCTGATGAAGATCACCGACATCCGCGTCACCCCCATGACGCTGCCGCTGAAGGAGCCCTATATCTGGTCGCAAGGGGTCGAGCATGCCTTCCATGTCAACCTGATCGAGATCGAGGCGGACAACGGCATCGTCGGCATCGGCGAAACCACGACAGCGCCTGATGCCGCCGCTCAGGCCATGGTATTGCGCAAGATCACCCGCGGCTTCCTCGGCCAGTCGGTGCTGGAGTCGGCCAGGCTGCAGGCCGAGGCCTACCGCGCCCACTTCCTGGCCTTCGGCGGAAATATGCCGCGCTACGCCAACCAGATGCTCTCCGGCATCGACATGGCATGCCTCGACCTCATGGGCAAAGTGCTGGGCGTGCCGGTGTGGGACCTGCTGGGCGGAGCGCGTCGCGATCACGTGGGATACTTCTATTTCCTGCAAGGCGAGACCGTCGAGGAACTGGTGGCCGATGCCAAGTCCGCCGCCGCCGCGGGGCATCCGATCATCTATCTGAAGGTCGGCATTTCCAGGGAGCGCGACATCGAGGCAACCGCCGCTGTCCGTGCCGCCATCGGCAAGGCCAGGCTCCGGTTGGATGCCAACGAGGCTTGGGACCCGGCCACGGCGCTGCGCATGCTGGCCCTTCTGGCGCCTTACGACATTGAATATGTGGAGCAGCCCACCCCGTCCACGTCGCTCGAGGCACTCGGCCAGGTGACGGCGCGCTCGCCCATCGCCATCGGGGCGGACCAGGCGGTCTTCACCCTCAACGAGGTCTATGGTGCCACCCGGCGTTGCGATGCCGACATGATCGCCGTCGGCCCGCGCGAGATCGGCGGGCTGCGTCCCATGATGAAGGCAGCGGCCATCGCCGAGGCGGCGGGCATGAAAATCTGCATCCATTCGTCCATGACCACGGGTATCACCACCTGCGCCGAGCACCATGTGGCCCGCGCCATCCCCAATCTGGACGATGGCAACCAGATCATGTGGCAGCTGCTGCAGGACAATATCATAACGGCGCCGGACATATCCCCGGTGGAAGGCCGCCTCAGCCTGCCGCCGGCGCCTGGCCTGGGCCTCGACCTCGACCGCGATGCCGTGGCCAAGGCGCACGAGCGCTTTCTAAATGGTCAGACCCGTTGATCCTGGCCGCTGACGCGGGATCCGCCGTTGCAAAATGCACGAAGACCCCGCGCCAGGCCGGCCCCCGTTTGGCCCCCGTCCGCGATTGGAGAAGGGCAGAACTGGAAGGGCACTCTGGATCAGCCTGTCACCAGTGGCGGCGCATCATGTCGATGTCGAGCCTGGTGATTCCAACGTCCTTGAGGATGTGGTCATCGAGCCCGCGCAGTTCAGCCAATGTCTGGTGACGGCGGAACCATTTGGACAGCCAGCGGCCGGCAGAAGCAAACGGGAGTGGCGTTGCCCGGCGAACGGACAGGGTGTGTGGGGCATTCATGTGATGAAATCCTTGAAAGAGAACTGTATCAATCGGTCCGGACAACCTTCAACGCCTGGTCGCCGCCAAGAAGGATGGCGATCATGCGAGTCAGGCGCGGAGAGCCTTGAAGCCGCTGCGCACGGGCCTTGTCGCAGGCCTTGCGATATCGCATGAGCCGCAGTGTGGCTTGCCTGGCCTGGAGTTGGACCTCCGGGTCGAGGTTCAGATTCTTGACGGTCTGCACGATTGCGATTCTCCGGAATTGGACAGCGGTGTTGGCGCCGCCTCTAGTCTGGCATCGGAGAGATCGCTGTGACGGCCGTCACAAATGGTGAGAATCAGTGGACGGGCAGGGGCGCCCTTTCTTGTTCGGGCTCGATGAGGCCGATGATGGCTCCCGACGGGTCTGTCACCACTGCGAGCTTTCCGACACCCGCGAGGTGAAAGGATGGCCGGAGGATTTCGCCACCCGCCGCCTCTGCCTTTACCTCAGCCGCGAGCAAGTCAGGAACGGCCAAATAGGTCATCCAGTGCGAAGGAATACCCTCAAAGTCCGGTTCCGTGAGCTGAAAGATGCCGCCGACGGGTCGTCCTTCCTGGCGCGCCACCCAGTAGTATGCGCCGCCGGGCATTTCGGCGGGTTGGAAGTCCCAGCCCAGTGTGACCCTGTAGAATCGGCGTGCCTGCTCCGGCTCCCAGGTATTCAGTTCGTGCCACCAGATTCGAAGCGGCATGGTCATGGCCGAATATCTCCCCTCAGCATGTGGTTCTGTTTCGGTTCCGCCGTCGGAGAGGAGAATCACGTCCAACCGGGGCGGTGATGTGGCCAAAATCGGGAGAAATCGGGCTCTGGACGTCGGCGTCGGCCCGCCCTATATGTGCGCTGCACAAATTCGGGCCGGGGATTTCAGGGAATTCGCCCTAACCACAGAAAAAGTGCAGAGAACTTCCCAATTTTGGGGGTTGACGCGGGTTATCCACATCTGTAGATACCGCCTCGCTTTCTGGCGGCAGGCAGTCGGTGCGCCACGTACCGAAACGCTGCGAGGAAAGCGAAGACGACAACATTCAAGGTCACGATCCTTCAGAGCCCTGCCGGCTCTTGGATCCTCTGGTTTTGGAGCACTGCGATGGTACCGAGCCCGGACCGCCGCCAGTGCGTTAGCTTTTGTGCAATCGGGCTCGAACAGGTTCTGAAGGTAGAGACAAGGCCACAATGCCGACGATCAACCAACTCATCCGCAAGCCCCGCCGGGCGCCCACCTATCGCAACACGGTGCCGGCCATGGAGGCTTGCCCGCAGAAGCGCGGCGTGTGCACGCGCGTCTACACCACCACGCCGAAGAAGCCGAACTCGGCGCTTCGCAAGGTGGCTAAGGTGCGTCTCACCAACGGCTTCGAAGTCGTGAGCTACATTCCCGGTGAAGGTCACAACCTTCAGGAGCACTCCGTGGTCATGATCCGCGGTGGCCGCGTGAAGGACCTTCCGGGCGTTCGTTATCACATCATCCGTGGCGTGCTTGATACCCAAGGCATCGCGAAGCGCCGTCAGCGCCGGTCGAAGTACGGCGCCAAGCGTCCGAAGTAAGAGCGGAAGGTCATAAGATATGTCTCGTCGTCACCGCGCAGAGAAGCGTGAAATCAATCCGGATCCGAAGTTCGGCGATCTGGTGCTGTCGAAGTTCATGAACAACCTCATGTATGAGGGCAAGAAGTCGGTTGCCGAAGGCATCGTCTATGGCGCCTTCGACAAGATCGAGGCCAAAGCCAAGCAGGATCCGTTGCAAGTCTTCCATGAGGCCCTCGGCAATGTCGCGCCCGCGATCGAGGTGCGCTCCCGCCGTGTCGGCGGTGCGACCTATCAGGTTCCGGTCGAGGTGCGTGCAGAGCGCCGTCAGGCGCTGGCCATCCGCTGGATTATCTCGGCGGCCCGCAACCGCAATGAAACGACCATGGTGGATCGCCTGTCGGGCGAGCTGTTGGACGCAGCCGCCAACCGCGGCACCGCCGTGAAGAAACGTGAAGACACCCACAAGATGGCAGAGGCGAACCGCGCCTTCTCCCACTATCGCTGGTAAGAGACACAGGACACCGACGCTATGCCCCGCGCTCACGCACTCGAGGACTATCGCAACTTCGGCATCATGGCCCACATCGATGCCGGCAAGACGACGACGACCGAGCGTATCCTCTATTACACCGGCAAGAGCCACAAGATCGGCGAAGTGCACGACGGCGCTGCCACCATGGACTTCATGGAGCAGGAGCAGGAGCGCGGCATCACCATCACGTCGGCCGCCACGACCGCGTTCTGGAACGGCAAGCGGATGAACATCATCGACACCCCTGGGCATGTCGACTTCACCATCGAAGTCGAGCGCAGCCTGCGCGTTCTCGATGGCGCCGTGTGCGTGCTCGATTCGAACCAGGGTGTTGAACCCCAGACCGAGACCGTGTGGCGCCAGGGCGACAAGTATCGCGTGCCGCGCATCGTGTTCTGCAACAAGATGGACAAGACCGGCGCGTCCTTTGACCAGTGCATCACGGACATCAAGGAGCGTCTGGGTGCCAAGCCGGTGGCCATCCAGCTGCCGATCGGCGCTGAAGCCGACTTCAAGGGCATCATCGATCTCGTCCGCATGAAGGCCGTGGTGTGGGAAGACGAGGCGCTTGGCGCCAAGTTCCACGACGAAGATATTCCGGCCGATCTCCAGGACGCTGCCGAAGCCGCGCGTGCCGAGATGATCGAAGCCTGCGTCGAACTCGACGACCAGGCCATGGACGATTATCTCAATGGCAAGGAAATCGCCAACGACACCATCAAGGCGCTGATCCGCAAGGCGGTCATCACCGGCGCCTTCTTCCCGGTGCTGTGTGGCTCCGCCTTCAAGAACAAGGGCGTGCAGCCCTTGCTTGACGCGGTTGTGGATTATCTGCCATCGCCGCTCGATCGCCCCCCGATCAAGGGCATCGACGCCAAGACCGAAGAAGAGACCGTCCGCAAGTCGTCTGACAGCGAGCCGCTGTCGCTGTTGGCGTTCAAACTGATGGACGACCAGTATGGTGTGCTCACCTTCTGCCGTATCTACTCCGGCACGCTGTCGAAGGGCAGCGCGCTGCTGAATTCGGTCCGTAACAAGACCGAGCGCGTTGGCCGCATGGTTCTCATGCACGCCGACAACCGGGAGGAAATCTCCGAGGCCTATGCCGGTGACATCGTTGCCCTGGTTGGCCTCAAGGACACCCGCACCGGTGACACGCTGTGCGATCCCAATAAGCCGGTGATCCTCGAGCGGATGGAATTCCCCGAGCCGGTCATCGAAATGAAGGTTGAGCCCAAGACCAAGGGCGACCAGGAAAAGATGGCTGTGGCGCTGCACAAGCTCGCCGCGGAGGACCCGTCCTTCTATGTTTCGACCGACTCCGAGTCCGGCGAAACCATCATCAAGGGCATGGGCGAACTTCATCTCGACATCAAGGTCGACATTCTCAAGCGCACCCACAAGGTCGAAGTTTCTGTCGGCGCCCCGCAGGTTGCCTATCGTGAGACCATCACCAAGTCGACGTCCATCGATTACACCCACAAGAAGCAGACGGGTGGTACGGGTCAGTTCGCCCGTGTGATCTTCGAGATCGAGCCCAACGAAAAGGGCAAGGGTTATCAGTTCGAGAGCCGCATCGTTGGCGGTACGGTGCCGAAGGAATATATCCCCGGCGTCGAAAAGGGCCTCAACTCGGTCATGTCGTCGGGTGTGCTCGCCGGCTTCCCGGTGGTGGACGTCAAGGTGGCGCTGGTAGACGGCGCCTACCATGAGGTCGACTCTTCGGCGATTGCCTTCGAAATCGCCTCTCGCGCCGCCATGCGTGAAGGCTTGCAGAAGGCCGGTTCCGTGTTGCTCGAACCGATCATGAAGGTTGAAGTGACCACGCCGGAAGAATTCCTCGGCAGTGTCATCGGCGACCTGAACTCGCGCCGTGGCCAGATTGCTGGCACCTCGATGCGCGGCAACGCCCAGATCGTCAACGCCATGGTGCCGCTGGCCAACATGTTCGGCTACATCAACTCGCTGCGTTCGATGAGCCAGGGCCGCGCCAGCTATACCATGCAGTTCGATCACTACGACCAGGTCCCGACGGCGGTGGCCCAAGAGGTCCAGAAGAAGTTTGCATGAGGCTCCGGCCTCCTGCGCCACCTTTGATAGATTAACAGGCAAGACAGCTTAGAAAGTTTGACGGAGAACTCCGATGGCCAAAGAGAAATTCAACCGCGACAAGCCGCACTGCAACATCGGCACGAT
>CAZECZ010000172.1:0-8682 GCA_964510815.1 uncultured Aestuariivirga sp. | reverse complement strand
ACGCCGCATGTAGCCGACCTGCACGAGACGTCGGCCCGCTTTCACTTCGGCGTTGACCACGTCCTGAGCCTCCTGCGACGTGGGTGCCAGCGGCTTCTCGCAGAGGACAGGCTTGCCTGCTGCCAGGCAGGCCAGCGTTAGCTCACGGTGCGTGTTGTCGGGCGAGGCAATCAAGATGGCATCGACCTTCTTGTCGGCGATAATCGCCATGGGGTCGGCCGCCACGGTTTCGGCGCCAACCTCGTCAGCGATGGACTTGGCGCGCGCCTGATCGGCATCGGTCAATGCGCGCAGCCGCACTCCCGCAACCTGGTTCGCCAACGTGCGCGCGTGGTCAGCCCCCATTACGCCCGTGCCGATGATACCTATCGAGACTGTCATTTCACTTCTCCAGACCTGATGACTGGCGTAACTCGCAATTAGCTACGCCAAGGCAGTCAACACGCTTCAGACGTGAGAGGCGGCTAGCGCCGCCCCTCGTTTCGGTGTGGCAACATCACACACGTTTATTTGTATTGTTCTGCATTTTCCTTGGTCACCAGCTCGGCGCCTGTGTCGACGACTTCCGGAATCGTTTCGCCCTTGACGAGTTTATTGACCGACTCGACACCAATGATACCCATGTTGGTCGGCCGCTGCGCAACTGAGACCGCCATATCGCCACGCAGGATCGCCTCGGCGGCCTCGGGGTTGCCGTCAAAGCCAACGACCATCACCTTGTCCAGCATCTTGGCGCTCTTTAGCGCCTCAATGGCGCCCATGGCCATGTTGTCGTTGGAGGCAAACAGTGCCTTTAGGTTCGGGTGCGCGGTGATGATGTTCTCAGTCACCGACATGCCCTTGGCCGTATCCCACTCGGCGGTTTGCTCTGCGACGATATTCATCCCGCAGGCCGTCAGGGTATCATGGCTGCCCTTGAACCGGTCGCGGCCGGGTGCGATGGCCATCACGCCCTGGAGGATCGCAACTTCACTGCCCTTCTCAATATTGTCACAGATATATTGCGCACCGAGAGCAGCAGCTGGTTCGTTCATCGTGCCGACGTAGGAGATTCCCTTCACCTCGCCAGGACGGTCAATATAGACGATCTTGACGCCCTGCTTCAGGGCCTTCTCGATCGTTGGGTTGAGTGCCGAGAAATCAGCGGGCGCCAGGATGAGGCCGACGATGCCCTTGGTCAACTGGTCTTCGACCAGGTTGATCTGGCCGGTTACGTCAGATTCACCGCCAGGTGATCCCAGCACGGTGACGTCTACGCCGAGTTCCTTGCCTTTCTCCAGCGCACCCTGTTCGACCTTGGCCCAGAACTGATTGGCCGACGGTATGTTACCCATGATGACCGCATACTTGTCAGCGGCAAATGCGCCGACGGTCGAAGCCAGCAAGACGCCGGATGCAAGCAAAAGAGACTTCAGTTTCATGTAGTCCTCCCATTGACTCCGGTGAAGATACAATCACGGCTGCCGGCGCCGGAGTATGCACCGGCCGTCGATCAGTTGCGCTGACCCGACCTGCGCCGCAGGACGTCGATCCAAACCGCCAGCACGATGATTATACCGATCAGAGTTTGCTGCCAGAAGGCGCTGATGTTCATAAGATTGAGGCCGTTGCGGAGCAGTCCCATCACAAGCACGCCGGCGAAAACACCGAGCACCGAGCCACGGCCGCCGAAGAAGCTGGCGCCGCCGATGATCACCGCCGCTATGGCATCGAGTTCGGCACCGATTCCGAGATTGGGGTAACCCGCCCCCGTGCGGCCCGCCATCAACAAGGCAGCGAGGCCGGCGAAGAAGCCGGAACAGGCATAGACGAAGACAAGCACACGATCGACATTGATGCCGCTGACCCGTGCCGCCTGCGGGTTGCCTCCGACCGCAAAGATATGGCGGCCGAGCGAAACCTTCTGCATGAACCAGGCAACGCCACAGTAACAAACCAGCAGCAGGATTGCGCTCACCGGGATAACGGCGAACTCGCTGCCAAACGGCAGCGGAATGTCAGCGATACCGATAAACCGCACCTGATCAGACACCCCGGAGACCGGCCGACCGTCAGTGACGAGATTGCAGAGGCCCCGCACCGCGTTGAGGGTGCCAAGCGTCATGATGAATGGGTGCGGAAGGCGCAGAAGCGTAAGACCGAGACCGTTCACAATTCCGATCAGTGTGCCGACCACGGGCCCGACCAGAATGACGAGCGGCCACGGTGTGCCCGCTTTATCGGCCATCGCCAACAGCATGATGGACAGTGCCATCACCGACCCCACCGACAGGTCGATGCCGGCGGTGACAATGACGATATAGAGCCCCAGCGCCAGCAGCGCATTCATGCCGATTTGGCGAATGATATTTGTGAGATTTTGCGCCGTCATGAAGTACTCGGGCTGCATGGCCCAAAGTCCCAGCATCATGGCGATGACGACCAGAATGATCCCGTAGTCGCCAAGCAGCTTGGAGTGCCAATTGCGGTCAGCCGCAAAGGCGGCCGCATAATTTTCATCACCGGCATTGGTTCGATCCGCCATGTCAGTGCACCTTGTCGTGGGCCAGCGTGTCGGTATGGCCCTTGGTACCCATGATCCAGCCGATCACCTCGTTGCGGCTGGTATCCTTGAGCGGAGCCTCGGCGAAATTGCGGCCGTGGAAAATGGCCATCACCCGATCACAGACATAAAACACGTCATCCATACGGTGACTGATGAGGATGACGCCAACGCCATGGTCTTTCAGCCGCTTGATCAGGTCGAGCACCTTGCCCACCTCTTTAATGGCAAGTGCTGCCGTTGGTTCGTCCATAATGACCACCTTGGCATCGAAGGCAGTGGCGCGGGCGATGGCAACCGCCTGTCGCTGGCCGCCGGACAGATCCTCGACATTCTGGTCGACGGACTTAACATGGATCTGCAGACGGTCGAGGTGTTCTTTGGCAAGTCTCCGCGCATGGGCGTGGTCGACGATGGTAAGGCCGCCAACCTTCATTCCCGGCTCGCGGCCGAGATAGATGTTCTCGAAGATCGGCATGTTCCCGGCCAGTGCCAGGTCTTGGTAGACCATCTCGATCCCGGCCCGGTGCGAGTCCGCTGGTGAATGGAAATGCACAGGCTTGCCCTCGATCAGGATCTCGCCCGCACTTGGCCGGAAAAGGCCAGATAAGACCTTCATCAATGTAGACTTGCCGGCACCATTATCACCGACAACGCCCAGCACTTCACCACCGGACAAGGCCAAATCTACGCCGTCAAGTGCTGTCACCGCACCGAAGTGCTTTGTGATACCTCGCGCCTCGAGGAGTTTCGCCGGTGTCTTGGTGTCCAACAACATTACCTCCCCTGCCATCGAGTTCTTGGTCCGATTGACAGAAATCTCAGACTACAGTCATATCGCGCAAGGGCCAGCCTTAAATAATCTCAAATTGGATATCTTGGTGCTGACACATCGCGCTCATTCACGATCGACCGATCACCCTGATCCGAGTTGATGAACAAACATGAAGGAAATCCCTATTTCGAAGGACTGATCAAACTGTTCTGCGATACACTGGTAACCTTCTGGTGACCGGATGTAGCCTCCTCCGGCCGTTCTGGCCGAGAGCCAACTCCGACAGTTCACAGACTTCACGCATCTGACGAATATCCAGATTGGATAATTATGAGCATCTTGTGCACGCCCACTTCCACTAAAATGACTCCGCGTAGGGCTCGCCACCAGAACCAAGAATTATTGCGCAACGTGATAAATGGAGGAATGAATAATGGATGTCCGCAACACCGATGTCGAACCCACCATCGAACATGAGGGAACATGCCTGACTTACTTCATGTTCCCAAAGGAGTCCGTTCGCAAGGAGACGATGGGGTCCTATCTGGAATATGTCGCCGAGTTCGAGCTGAAACCCGGTGCGCATCTACACCCCCATTATCACGATTCCATGGAATTCTATCGCATCCTGAGCGGTCAGGCCATTATCCAGATTGAAGACGAGCAGCGATTGCTGAATCCCGGTGACCTTGTTCATATTCCTCGCAACGCCAAGCATTCCATCTGGCCCGCCGTCGAGGGCAAGTCGTTTCGCGCTTTGTCTTTCGCCGTGAGCTTCATGGGTGAGAATCCAGAGCCGATCAACTGCGAGCTCCCCGAGCCGCGGGAAGTCGTTACGGTGGGGGCCGCGTGATGCGTCTATCAGGCAAGGTCGCGCTGATCACCGGTGGCGCCAAAGGCATCGGACGCGCGGCCGTCGAATTGTTTGCCAAGGAGGGTGCAAAGGTCCATGTCGGAGATCTCGCCTTTCCGGAACCATTCGACGATCCGAACATCGTCAGCCACCATCTGGATGTGACTGATCTCAATAACTGGGAAGCCGTCGTCGACAAGGTCATTGCGCTGGACGGCCGTATCGACGTTCTATTCAACAATGCTGGCACCGTCCTGTCCTACGAGGGGCTGGCGAGCATCGACCTCGAGGATTGGAACAAGGTCATCAGCATCAATCAGACAGGCCCTTTCTACGGCATGCGCACCGTCATCCCGCACATGCAGAAGGCGGGTGGTGGTTCCATCATCAACACCTCGTCCATATGGGGCAAAGTCGGTGCTGCCGGTGTCTCCGCCTATACCGCGAGCAAGGCCGCGGTCTCCCACATGTCGAAGAATGCCGCCCTGACATATGTCGGCGACAATATCCGCGTGAACTCGCTGCATCCGGGTATTATCGACACGCCGATGATTGCAGCTCAGGATGCAGCAATCACGAAGATGATCGTTGACATCACTCCGATGAAGCGGCTCGGCAAGCCGATCGAAATCGCCTACGGGGCCTTGTTCCTGGCTTCCGACGAGTCGAGTTACATGACAGGTGCGGAACTTGTCATCGACGGAGGATACACGACACCTTGACCGCGCCGCCGGGATAAGGTCGGAACGCACCCATCGGCGCTGGTGGTGGGAAGCGTAGATCAACCGGCGTTGTCTGCCTTTGTGAGAGACCGATAACACTCGGGCGAGTGCTGACCCGAACGGATCGCATGATCTGGCTGACAAGGAGACATACAGACAATCAGTCTGGACATTCAGTCGATAGATCTGGAAAGTCCGAGGCGGCCAATCCTCTTAAACCCCACTCTGTTCAGGAGAACTTTATGGCAAGCATCACGTTCACGCTCCCGGAGGTCGTTGTCGTGACGGGCACCGCCTCGGGTCTCGGATTCGAAGTTGGCGCGCTTCTGCTGGAGAATGACGCCATCGTCCTTGGTGTTGACGTCGCCGAGTCCGAATTGCAGGGCCGGGAGCGTTACATCCAGGTTACCGGGTCGATCGTCGAGGCCAAGACATGGACGACCGTTCTCGGCAAAGTCCGCGAGACTGGCAACACAAGAATTGGCCTCGTCACCTCCGCTGCGGTCCTTGACGTCGGCACGATACCTGAGTCGAGCGAGGCCATGATTGAAAAGACCATGGCGGTCAACGTGACGGGCACGGCGCTGGCACTGGGCGCGCTGATTCCTGAAATGGAGAAACATGGCGGCGGCCAGGCCGTAGCCATCGCCTCCGTCAATGCCACGCTGGCGGAACAGCAATTGGCGCTTTATAATGCTTCGAAAGCGGCGGCCCGTCAGCTGGCGAGAACCGCGGCGCTTGATCACGCCCGCAAGGGCGTTCGTGTGAATGTACTCAGTCCTGGCCCCATGATGGCCGGCCTCTTCAAGCGTCATCTTGAAAGTGCTGCGGACAGCGCGACGTTTCTTTCGACTCGAGCCGGCAGGCAGCCGCAAGGTCACATTCTCGATGCAAAGGACGTCGCACGCGCAGTGGCATTTCTGCTGTCCGACGGTTCGGCGGCGATCCTCGGTGCGGACGTCATCGCCGACGGCGGCCTCACCGCGGGTTTCGACTTCCGTACAGGTGCCGAGGGTGCTTCGGTTTGAGGAACGACAAGCCGGGACTTCTTTGGACATTGGGCCATAGCACGTGCTTACTTCCTGGTATGCAATGAGGATAGAATGAGAGCAGCCCGTTTCCATGCCCGCCGCGACGTGAGGGTGGAGAACGTCGACAAACCCTCGCGGCTGCTTGCCGATGAAGTGCTCGTCAAGAACCATTTCGCCGGCATATGCGGAACCGACCTCCATGAGTATGAATCGGGACCGATCTTCATCTCCGAGAAGCCGAATGTGTTCTCGGGAGCCTCCATCCCGCAGATACTCGGACATGAATTCAGCGGCGTCATTGAAGCAGTAGGCGGCGATGTGAACCACCTCAGGCCCGGTGATCGCGTAGCGATCCAGCCTCACATGGGCCCGGCTGACGGATACTTCGGCGTGCGCGGCCTTCATTTCCTCGCGAGCCGCGGCGCAGCTACCGGCCTGACGTGGCCGTGGGGCGGATTTGCGGAATATGCCGTCATGAAAGCCTATGCCACTGTCCGGATGCCGGATGAGATGACCTTCCGCCAGGGGGCCATGGTGGAACCGAGCGCCGTTGCCGTCACTGCCGTTGACAAGAGCGGCCTGCGGCCAGGCGGGTCTGTTCTGATCACCGGAGGCGGGCCGATCGGGGTTCTTGCCTCCATGGCTGCTGATGCCGCGGGTGCGAGCCGGATCTTCCTCAGCGAACCCAACGAGGCGCGGAGGCACCGCATTGCCTCACTGGGGCTACCCATCGAATTGATCAATCCGAACGAGACTCCGGTCAGACAGACGGTGCGCGAGAAAACGTTTGAAGAACTCGGATGCGACTGCGCGATCGAATGCTCGGGCAATCCCCGCGCCATATCGGACTGCATCGCGTCACTTCGCTCACAAGGGACGGCAGTGCTGGTAGGTCTTTCGAATGCAAAAGTAGAGATCGACCCGTTCGAGATGATCATCCGAGACATTCGCCTTCAAGGCTCTCTATGTTACCCGACGACTCTCTGGCCTCGCGTTTACAGCATGATACAGAGTGGAAAGCTTCCCGTGGACCGCGTTGTAGATGCGGAAATCGCATTAGATGACCTGATCGAAAAAGGATTTGAACCCCTGCTGGATCCCAATGGATCCATGCTCAAGATTCTGGTGGACATCAGTAATACATAAGCTCTTCCGCTTTTGTTTTGCGAATGCTCCTCTTGCGGGAGTCAAGTCCCCTGCCCCACGTAGAAGGCCGCGGCAGCAACGATGACCAGGCCATTTATGATGATCTGGAGCTGAACCGGTAGTCCGAACATCAGGACCGCGTTGAAGATGACAATCAATATGGCAGCGCCCGGCAACCCGCCGGCAATGGTGCCCCGCCTTCCGGAAAGCGCAAGCCCGCCCATAACCGCCGCGACGATGGAAATGAGCTCAGAACCGCGGCTCCCCCGGTTGCCGGCGATTCCAACATAGCCACTGAGCACCAGTCCCGCGATGACGGCGAGGAAGCCTGAAATGACGTAGTCCGCAATCGTCACGTGACCGGCATTTACCCTGAGAAGCCGCACTGTCGCCGGATTGCCTCCGATGAAGTAAACTTCACAGCCAAAGCGTGACCGGTCGCGCACGAGTCCAAACACCAGAGCGGGAATTGCCATAAGTGTCAGATTGGAGGTGATGCCGCAGAACGCTTCCGAGCCGATGACACGAAACAACGGCGGCGCATTGCCGGAAGGTGAGCCTTGCTTATAGGCAAAACGAAACCCTTGAAGAACGATCATCCTCGCCAGTGTCGCCAGAAATGGTTATACGTCCCGCTTGGTGACCAGGAGGCCATTGGCAAGCCCCGTCACTACGCCAACTCGAATCGAGATCGCAATGATCGCCGGGACATCGGCGTTGCCTCCCGAGAAGCCAGTGGCGATGACAGCGGCCGTTGCCATAGTCGATGCCACGAACAAGTCCAAGCTACGCAAAATGATCGCATAAGCCTGATCGATCACCACAATGCCGACCGGTGCCATTTGCAGCAACATGTTGGAGATGTTTGCGCCGGACAGGAATGCTGGAGACATCGCGCCGGAGACCGCAATCAGGATAAGGAGGAAAAGATGAATGCCATATTTCGACGGAACAGACGCTGGCATGGAGCCAAAGTCTCCCGATGGTTTCAAATCCATGGCGCACGACATCAGATGCGCTTCCTCTTCTCGACGTAGACCGGCACGGCGGCGATGATAATCAGACCGTGAGCAATCAGCTGAAAGCGGGTGGAAACATCCATGAAATTGAGGACGTCATTAAGAAGCGGAGTCAGACAGGTTCCAAGCAGTGTGCCAATCACGCCACCCCGCCCACCCGCGAACATGGGAGGCCCATAAGACGAGCGCCGTGGTGATCGTCACCCACAGCGTAGATATAGCGGCCGAAGCGAACATATCTCAGGAACAGCGCCGCCACCGCGAAGAGCACGATGACGAAGACCGCAGCGACCGGCCCGCCACCGAACTTGCCGTAGGCAAGATGGAGCACGTTTTCTTTCGCACAGCAGATGTACGAGGGAATACGCGGTGGCGGATTCCGGCATCCAACCAAAGACGAGCAAGAAGTCCATTTTGGGTATCTTTTTTCTGACGGAATAGAACGAAGTTTGGCACCCTATCGGTCATTAGCAGCGGTATCACTGGGTTGAACGATGGCTTCTAACAAGCAGGATGGACAAAGCGCCGGAGCCAGAAGCAACGACGACATTGGTGTTTCGACGCGTCTTGATCTTTACCGGTTGCAGGTTGAGA
>CAZECZ010000171.1:0-8805 GCA_964510815.1 uncultured Aestuariivirga sp. | reverse complement strand
TGGATGAAGGCGACACGCTGCTTCTCGTTGGGTCGCGGCGGCCGGTGCACATAGGCCTCGCCCTTGAACAGAATGCGTCCCTCGTCCGGCGTATGAATACCGGCCAGAGCCTTGATCAGCGTGGACTTTCCAGCACCGTTTTCACCGAGCAGCGCCAGCACCTCTCCCGCATCCAGATGCAGGCTCACGTCACGCAGGGCGGTGGTGCCGCCGAAACGCTTGGTGATGCCTTCGAATGTGAGCAGACGCTCGGCCACCGCATTCTCCCATGACGGAGGCCTTCTCCCGGCCCCTCTTTATGTTATCGATAACATGCTAGACCCGCGCCTGAGCGCAAGTCAACATCAAATTCAACTGCCGTCGAGCAGGCGCATGGCCTCGGCGCTGTCTTTCGGACCGAGCCCCATGGCGATGAGGATCCGGTGAAGATCGGTCACCGCGCTGGTCAGCGGCAGTGGCGTCTTTGTCTTCAATGCAAAGGCCTGGATCGAGTCGAGATCCTTCAGCATGTTGCCGAGGCTGCCCGTCGGCGTGAAATCCCGCGCGGCGAACTTGGCCATGAATTCCTGCAGGATGCGGCCATCCGCCCGCCCACCTGCAAGTGCAGCAGGAATGCGGGCCGGATCGACACCGCCCGCTTCTGCCAGCTTCACGGCTTCCGCCACAGCCTGAAATGCCAACGCACAGAACAACTGGTTCACCAGTTTGGTTGTCTGGCCTGCGCCCGATCCGCCCATCAGCGTGTAGTTCGCTGCCAGGTCCTGCATCACGCGGCGCGCGCGCTCGAAGTCCGCCGCCTCGCCGCCCGCCATGATGGTGAGCTTGCCAGAAAGCGCACCGGGCACGCCGCCGGACAATGGACAGTCCACCCAGGCCATGCCGGTTTCCGCCTTGAGCCGTGCCGCCATGTCGGCTGTCGCGGCCGGATCGATGGATGACATGTCGATGAGGAGTTTCGAGGCCGCGGCGCTGGTCGAAACGCCACCGGGGCCGAACACCGCCGCGTTGACAATATTCGCATGATTGAGACTGAGGATGATGAAGTCCGACTCCGCCGTTGCAGCTGCCGGACTGTTGACGGCCTGGGCGCCCTTCGCAACAAGCCGCGCCACTTTTGCGGGATCGATATCGAAAACGCTCAAGGCGTGGCCGCACTCCAGCAGGCGCGCGCCAATCGCCTGCCCCATGATCCCGGCACCGATGAGGGCAATGGTCTCTCCCATGATCACTCCTTCAATTGCGAGAGCCAGGCACAGGCCCCGGCCACGATCGTGCCGACAGGCTGGGCTATGTCAAAGGCCCTGGCGCATTCATCAGGCCCTGGCCGCTCAAGCGTCGCAAGCTGGCTGTCGAGCAGCGAAGCTGGCATGAAGTGCCCCTTGCGCGCCGCAATCCGCTGTTCAAGAAGGGGGCGGCTGCCGTCGAGAAACACGAAAGCCACGGGCCGCCCAGCCATTGCCGCGATGTGGTCCCGATAGGCCCGCTTCAAGGCCGAGCACGAGGTGATGTGACCCGTCTCGCCCTTCAGGGATTCCCCCACCAGTGTGAGCCACGGCCAACGGTCTTCGTCCGTGAGCGGAATACCGCCCGACATCTTCTCGACGTTGGCCTTCGGGTGCAGCCTGTCGCCCTCGGTGAATTGCACGCCGAGGCGGGCGGCCAATGCCTCACCCACGGATGTCTTGCCACAGCTGGCAACACCCATGACAACCGCAGCACCCTTGAACATCTACAGCACGGAGGTGATGCCGCCATCCACATAGAGGATGTGGCCATTGACGAAGGAAGAGGCCGGAGAGGCGAGGAAAATTGCCGCCCCGATCAGTTCCTCCACATCGCCCCAGCGCCCCGCCGGCGTGCGCTTTTCAAGCCAGGACGAAAACTCGGGATTATCGACCAGCGCCTGGTTGAGCGGCGTCTTGAAATAGCCGGGGCCAATCGCATTCACCTGGATGCCATGTTTGGCCCAGTCCGCACACATGCCCTTGGTCAGCATCTTGATGGCGCCTTTGGTGGCGGTATACGGCGCAATGCTCGGCCGGCCCAGCTCGCTCTGCACCGAGCAGATATTGATGATCTTGCCCCGCCCGCGCGAGATCATGCCCTTGGCGACGGCCTTGCCAACGATGAAGGCACTGTCGACATTCACGCGCATCAGCTCCCGCCACTTCTCCAGCGGATAGTCTTCGAGCGGCGTGCGGAACTGCATGCCGGCATTGTTGATGAGAATGTCGATTGGGCCCTGCTCGCGTTCAATGTACGAGATCGCGGTTATCACATCCGCCTCGTTCGTCACATCAAACTGTGCGGCCGATGACGTGATGCCCTTGCCTTCCAGCAACCGTTTGGCGCTGGTCAGTTTCGACAGATCGCGCCCGTTGAGGATGATCTTCGCCCCGGCGCGGGCCAATCCTTCTGCAAGCGCCAGCCCAATTCCCTGGCTCGATCCGGTGATGAGGGCGCGTTTGTCGCGGAGGCTGAAGATGTCGAGCGTCATTGTCCTATCCAAAAGCAATCTGTACCTTCATGGCCTGCGAACGGTCGTTCGCAAGCTCAAATCCTTTAACGGCATCCTGCAGTCTGACCGTTTCCGAAATCAGCTGTTTCACGTCGATCAGGCCCTTCTGCATGAGGCTGATGGCCGTGGCATATTCGCTGTGGAAGCGGAACGAGCCCTTGAGCATTAATTCCTTCGCCGTGATCTGCATCATCGGCAAGGTCATGTCGCCGCCGAGCCCCAGTTGCAGGATGGTGGCGCCGGGCCGCATGGCCGGAATGGCACCCGTCAGGGCGGCCTGCGCCCCGGAACATTCATAGAGCACATCGAATGTGCCCTTCTCCGCCTTGTATCGATCGAGTGCATCCGTCGCGGCGGCGATGTTCAGCGTGATGTCGGCGCCCGCAACTTTGGCCATGGACAGCGTATAGTCGCTGAGGTCCGTCGCCACGATCAGGTCTGCGCCGGCGCGGCGTGCTGCGAGAATGGCCAGCACACCGATGGGTCCGCAGCCGGTCACCAGCACGGACTTGCCCAACATGTCGCCCGCCCGGCGGGTGGCATGCAGCGTCACCGCCAAGGGCTCGGCCATGGCAGCTTCGCCGGTTGAAAGTCCATCCGCAGGCACACACTGGCCGGCATCGGCCACCAGCGTTTCGCGGAAGGCGCCCTGGATGTGAGGGAACGGCATCGCAGATCCATAGAACCGCATGTTGAGACACTGGTTCAGCATGCCTTCCCGGCAAAATCTGCAGGCATGGCAGGGCCGCGACGGCGATACGCCGACGAGTTGGCCGACGCTGAGCCCGGTGACGCCCTCGCCCAATGCCGCGACATGTCCGGCCACCTCATGTCCGAGGATCATCGGTTCCTTCAGACGAATGGTGCCGAAACCACCATGATTGTAATAGTGGAGGTCCGACCCGCAGATGCCACCGGTGGCGAGCCTTACGGCAACCTGCCCCGGCCCTGCCTCCTCCGCCTCACGCTCTTCGACGCGCAGGTCTTTGGCGGCATGGATCACGATTGTCTTCATGGTTCTCTCACAATATCGGCGCCGGCAGCGGCTGGCCGGAAAAATGGGCCGCCAGGTTGTCACGCATCAGCTGGCCCATGGCTTAGCGCCTGGATCCCGGCACGGACAAGGTCCAACCCGCAACAATTCCCGCTTGCCCACGCCACCCCCTGCCATTGGGATGTTATCGATAACGCTAGCTGATGACATATTTTTGTCCAGCATAAATTCGACGCAACGTGCCGCTTCAGGTGCTTTCTCGTGCGATGACGGCATAGTCCATGATGATGGTTTCGGCAGCGATGGGTTTGTGCGCCCGCTCTCCTTCGACGGCCCGCAGCAGCAGTTCGCCCGAGCGCTTGCCGATGTCATAGCAGTTCACACCGACGGTCGTGATGGTCGGATAGCTGCAACTCGAAATTTCGAAGTCACCGAAACCCGCAATCGCGATACGCTTCGGTACGGGCCATGTCCTGCGCTGACATTCGCTGAGAGCGCCGAATGCCGAAAGGTCCGATACGCAGATCGCGGCCTCCACGTCGGGCCACTGTTCCACCAGCCGCGCCAAAGCCTCGCCGCCCTGCCTCATCGAGATCGGCGGCGTGCCGAAGGACATGATGCGCGTATCCGTGAGACCCAGCATCGCCATGGCACGTTCGTAACCTTCGCGGCGGTCGGCGCCACGGGTGTCGCGGTTGCTTGTCCCACCAATGAAGCCGATCTTGCGATACCCCTTCTGATAAAGATACTTGACCAGCGCCTCGGCGGCCTCCGCATTGGAAAATCCGACGACATGGCGGACCGGCTTCGACGGCAGGTCCCAGGTCTCGATGACGGGGATGCCCGCATTCACCAGCAGTTTGCGGCCACGTAATGTGTGCTTGCCGCCCGTGACCACGATCGCCTCCGGCCGACGGCGTAGCATGGATTCAATCAGCACCTCTTCCTTCTCGGTGGAATAGTCCGTGTATCCGAGGAGTAACTGCAGGCCGGTTCCCTGCAACGCATCGGTCAGACCGCGGGCGGTGTCGGCAAAGTTGGAGTTGTTGAGAGAGGGTACGAGGGCCGCCACGAAGCCGGTGCGCTTTGACGAAAGGCTGCCTGCGGACTGATCAAGCACATAACCCAGCTCGTCCACCGCCTTCATGATTTTTTCACGTGTCTCGCTGGCAATGGACGCCCCGTCGCGCAAGGCGCGTGACACCGTCATGGAGGACACACCTGCCCGCCGCGCCACGTCTGACATCGTTGGCGTCGAGGACTTCGACGATTTTGCCTTCATGGCCCGTCCCGCCAATTCAATTCCCTCTTCCGGCCCGCCCGTCTGTTATCGCTAACATACCAGTTCACAATGGATTTGGAAGAAGAAACATGTTCCAAGGTCAGTTGCAAGGCACGGGCTGCGGCGTCCTGCCCCCGGCTCGCCTCCGGCAGCGCCTGACCGGGCTCACCCATAATGCGGCGACAATGTCCACGACGCGCTATGGGGCGCGAAGCTTCGCTGTCGCCTTCTGCATGGCGGCGATCAGCGCGTCGCGGCGTTGAGACAACTCAGACTGGCTTTCGCCCTTCGCCTCCTGGTAGACGCCATCGACAAGCGTCTGCGCAAGGTCTGGATCGAGATGCAGCACGCCGAGATCATCCCACCACCGGTTGAAGCTGGCGGTGTAGCGTTTGCAGAACTCCGCAAGCCCGCCCTCGCCTGCAGCCAGGTGGAACAACATGGTCGGTCCCATGGCGGCCCACCTGAGTCCGGGCCCCGCCCACATCGCCTTGTCGACATCCTCGACGCTGGCGACGCCGGTCTTCACCAGATGGATCGCCTCGCGCCACACCGCCGCCTGGAGGCGGTTCGCCACGTGGCCCGGCACCTCGCGGTTGACGCGGATCGTCACCTTGCCCGCGGACTCATAGAAGCGCTCGGCCGCCTCAACGACGCCAGCGGCGGTTCTGCCGTTTCCCATCACCTCCACCAGCGGAATGAGATGCGGCGGATTGAACGGATGCCCCAGCACGAACCGCGACGGGTCGCTCCATCCCGCCTGCATCTCGCTCAGCGTCAGCCCGGAGGCCGAGCTTGCCACCACTGCGCCGGGCGCCAGGTGAGTCTCGATGTCGCGATAGAGCGCGTGCTTGATCTCGATCCTCTCCGGCACGCTTTCCTGAACGAAGACCGCGCCGCGCACCGCGTCTGCCGCGGAGGAGTGGAAGCTCATCTCCTTGCGCCCGCCCGCCTTGACCAACCCAAGCTCGTCGAGCGTGGGCCAGGCCCGCTCGACGTAGTCGCGCACTGCTTGCTCGGCCCCCGCCGAAACATCATAGACGGCAACGCTGCGGCCCGACGCGAGAAACAGCGCCGTCCAGCTGGCGCCGATGACGCCAGCACCAAGGACGGCAACGTGATCGGACAGTGTCATCAAAATAATCCTGGTTGAAGTGGAGATGCTGCCGTCAGCCCGCCGTCGACCGTGAAGCACTGTCCGGTCACGAAACCGGACTGGTCGGAGGCGAGCCAGGCCACCATGTTTGCGATATCTTCAGGTTGCCCGAGGCGCTTCGCCGGATGGCGGATCATCGCATCGGCCTCGGCACGCTGGGGATCTCGCGCGAGGGCGAAGGCGCTGCTCGCCATCTCGGTCATGATCCAGCCCGGACAGACGGCATTGCACCTGACGCGCGGTCCATGATCGGCGGCAATCGAACGGGTCAGGCCATGCACGAACGCCTTCGTGGCGTTATAGACCGCCATGCCAGGATCGGACACGGTGCCAGAAATCGATCCGATATTGACGATCACGCCGCTCGTCTGCTCCATCACCGGCAATGCCGCGCGGCACATGTTGAACACACCCTTGCAATTGGTGCCGACGATATTGTCCCAGTCCTCGTCCGTCGTCGCCGCGACGGTCTTCTCGATCTGCACTCCGGCATTGTTCACGAGGATGGAAACTCCGCCGGACCGCTCCACGGCTGCATCAACGATCGCCCGCGCATCCGCCGTGCGCGAGACGTCACCGCGGACCCATGTGACACTGGGATCGAGGCCCGGCGGCCTGTCGCTCCGCCCGCAGCTCAGCACCATCGCGCCATCGGACAGGAGGCGCTCCACGATGGCCCGTCCAATGCCGCGCCCGCCGCCCGTTACAATGGCTGACTTGCCGTCGAGCCCCATCAGCCAAGCCTCATCTGCTGAACCTGCGCCGACAACCCGCCATCGAGCACCCAGAGCTGTCCACTGGCATAGCGCGCTTCATCGCTGGCCAGCCAACTCACCAGATTGGCGACGTCATCCGGCGTACCGATGTTGCGCATGGGATGGATATCGCGTGCCGCTTGCCGGTAGGCCTCCGTCGTGCGGCCGCTGACTTGCGGACCGCCGAAGAAACTTTGCAGCATCGGCGTCTCGATGTAACCGGGGCAGATCGCATTGACGCGGATGCCCTCCGGGCCATGATCGCAGGCCATGGCCCGGGTCAGCGCATGAACGGCGCCCTTGGACGCACAATAGGCGGCCAACCCCGGATCGGCGATGAAGCCGTCATAGCTTCCAAAGTTGATGACGGAAGCGGTCGAGCCGTTCGAGGCCGCCTTGCGCAGCAGCGGAAGCGCATATTTCGAAACCAGGAACATACCCGTCACATTGACCGCAAGACACCGGTTCCATGCCTCGAGTGTCGTGTGCTCGATGGTATTCTCGATTTCGATTCCGGCAGCGTTGACGAGAATGTCGAGTTGTCCCGCCTCTGCAGATACACGCTCCATGGCCGTCTTCACCTCTGCTTCGGAGGTGATGTCGAGCTTGATGAAGATACTGGCGTCGGCCTCTTCCGCCGGCAGGGAACCGCCCGGGCTGAGATCGGCCGCGTAGACGGCGTCGGCCCCTTCGTTCAATAGCCGCCGTGTGATCGCGCGCCCGATGCCGCCGCGGCCTCCTGTGACAAAGGCCGTCTTGCCCCGCAACCTGTTAGCCATCGCTCACGCCGCCGCACGGCCATAGGCGTCGAGCACGAGCCCATGGAAATGGTGCACGGCATGCTCCGATTTGCCGGAGCCTTCGGGATCGTTGACAATACGCCCCTGCGTGAAGGCTGGCGTGTTCATCCCCTTCTGGACACTCTCCACAATGGCGATGTCCTCCACCTGCAGCACCTCGTCGAGATACTTGATCGACTGCAGCTCGGCCTCGTTCGGTTCCGGCGCCTCAAGAAAAAAGTCATAGGTCTCGAGTGTCCGGTCGGGGCCGGCCGGTATGATGTTGAGGACGATCATCGACGAGCGCCCGGGATAGCGCATCAGGCAGGTGTTCGGCCACAGCCACCAGACCGCGTGGGTCTTCACCGTGGCATTCGAGACGTCATAGGCGCTGTTCGCCGTCTTGCCTGCATCGGCCATGTGGCTGGAATAGATGCCATGGGTCTTCACCTTGTAGGTGTCCATGTCGACGAGCGTGCAGAAGTCCTTGTGGGCTGTCGGGCAGTGGTAGCACTCGAGGAAATTGTCGACGACATTCTTCCAGTTGGACTTGATGTCGTAGGTCAAGCGGTGGCCGAAGGTGAGCTGTTCGATGTCCGGCGCCCAGTGCCGGATTTCGGTTTCGAGATCGCCGGTCTGCGACGAGAGGGATGCTGAAAGCGGATCGAGATTGACATAGACGAAGCCACAGAACTCCTCGACCTGAACCTGATCGAGGCAGATCGTGTTCACATCAAAGTCTTCGAGCGTCTCCGTGTGCGGCGCGCGGACGAGCTGGCCATCGAGTCTGTAGGTCCAGGCATGATAGGGACACATGATGCGGGACGTCTTGCCCTCACCCGACAACAGATGGTGTGCGCGGTGCTTGCAGACATTGTAGAAGGCGCGGAGCACGCCATCGCGGTCGCGCACCACGGCAATGGGCCGGCCGGCGATGTCGATCGTGACAAAGGAGCCCGGCTCACGGACTTTTTCGACATGGCACACCCACTGCCAGGTCCTGGAGATGATGTGGTCGAGATCCACCTTGTACCAGCGCGGATCGACATAGGCGTCAGCCTTGAGGGACATGGAACGGGACGGATCGGCCGCATAGCCCTCCCTGATGGCTGCGAACTCATTCTGAGATGGAAGGGTCGTCATGGTTCACCTGTCGCGATCACGCTGTTGGCTCGGAGCTCTGTCACTGTGCAAGAGATTTGCGGCAATCGATCATCGGTTCTGTGCGCCATTCGCCATCGTTTTAGCATTTTTCGCCACGTACCTCATCCCTCGTGCAACGGACATCCTACGGCTTCGGACGATGCATGGGCCAGGCGCG
>CAZECZ010000170.1:0-8942 GCA_964510815.1 uncultured Aestuariivirga sp. | reverse complement strand
GTTCGGCGGCGCGCCTGACCGGAACACCGGCGAGGTGAGCGAGTGCGAATTCGACGACGTGCATCTCGCCGAGGCAGGCGGCGCGCACGATGATCGACGGGGTCAGCATGGACTTGCCAACGAGAAATGTCACCAGTGCGCCGAGTTCATCGTCCGGGGCCTCGGTGAGGATGCGGAGCACCGCGGTTTCCTCGGCATCGGCCACCAGGTCGGCGGCGTCGTTGGCGGGCAGCCAGCCACGTTCTGCCATGAGCTGGTGCATCCGGTTCGACACGCGCTTGGCCTGGGTGATGCGGATGTCGAGCGGCAAATCGGTGCAGGCCAGGAGCTTGTCCACCATGTCGCCGGCGTGACCGAAGCGCTTGTAGAGCAGATGGTAGTCCTCGCCCGAAAAGACGACCGACGAGTTTTCGAACAGCAACAGGTTGACCGGCAGCGGCGACGACTTGATGATGTGGTCCCTCGCCTCCTCCGACAGATCTGGTCTCAGCGCCACGCAGGCCTGGCGGGCTTCATCGCCGACGCGCAACACCGCCAGCATGTGCCAGTGACCCAATGCAGGCGTCGCCGACAGGAATGGGAGCGCGATATCGTCATCGTCGGAGATGATGGAAAACAGGATGTCGGCGTGGAGCGAGGCGACGTCCGTGACGCCCTCGGCAAAGGCGCGGCGCACGTCTGTCACCGGATCGACCACGAGCTTGAGCGCCACCGGCACGATCTGCCATCTCTCCAGTTCGGAGGTCTCGTCATTGGCCAGGAAGGCGGCAAGCTGGCCGGCAAGCTGAACCCGCTGTGCGGCATCGCCGTTCTCGATCACGTCCAGAAAGACGCTGGTATCGAGGCCAAGGCTGGACTCGGGTTGAGCGCTGGAATCACGATCGAGGCTGGGTTCTTCTCTCACGGCACGTCACCACTTTGAAGATCAACGGTCCCTTCAACGTGACAGCCAAGGATTAACAATTGGTTCACCACGTTTGTTAGCAATCGCGCAAGAATATCAGGGTCTTGCCTCACCGCCCAGCAACCTCTCATTCGCTCAGGTTGGAGGCTCCCGTGGGCATCGTGACCGGGCTGACGCGCATGACATCGACACTTTCGGCCTTGATGTCTTCAGGTCGGCGCAGGCCACGCCAGAAGGCAAAAATGGCGAGCGCGCCATAGACGACGATCATGTGCACGAGAAACCCCTCGCCACCGACGCGGCGCATGATGTTGCCGACCAGGATGGGACCGACGAGCGAGCCAACACCGTAGAGCAGCACCAGCCGTGCAGAGGCCCCCAGCACCTGCTCCTTGCGCAGATGGTCGTTGGCGTGGGCAATGACCAGCGAATAGATCGGCAAGGACAACACACCGAACGCCGTTATCAGCGTGATGAGCATTACGCGCGTGAGGTAATAGCCGATGGCGAGTGTTGCCGCCGCGATGACGGCCGACAGCAGCGACAGCAGCATGATGATGGTGCGCCGGTCGAAGCGGTCCGAAATCAGACCAATCGGATATTGCGACAGGATAACGCCGAGCGGCGGCAGCGCCATCATGATCGATACATAGACGAGCGGCAGGCCACGGCTGAGGCCGAAAACCGCTCCGAGCGCGAAAAAGGCGCTTTGCGCGAGGCCACAGGCGAAGACGCCAACCACTGCCAGTGGCGAGGCTTTCCATATCTCATTGGTGGAGACGGGCTGCGCTCCCTCAACACTTGGCGCTTCGGAGGGCAGCAGGATGAGTGGCACCAGCGACATGGAGACAAGGGCGGAAATGATGATGAAGCGCACGAAGCCCGAATCGTCGGTGACGTTGAGCAGCAGTTGGCCCCCGCCAAGCGCTCCGTAGGTGACGATCATGTAAAGCGAGAGAATGCGGCCGCGGTTGAGATTGGAAGAGGCTGAATTGAGCCAGCTTTCACAGACGATGAAAAGCCCGGAAATGCACAGGCCACTGATCACCCGCATGACGAACCAGAACAGCGGATTGAACCAAAGCGGAAACAGCAGCACGGCTGTGGAGACCACCGAGGCCAGGCCGGCGAAGGTGCGGACATGGCCGACATTCCGCACCAGCCGGGGCGTCAGAAAGGTGCTGATGAGCAACCCGGCAGAGTAGCCCGACATGACGAAGCCGGTGACATCGGTACCGAAATCGGCGGCGTTCGCCTCGACGCTGACCAGCGAGCCGCTGAGGCCGTGGCCCAGGCAGAGCAATCCGACGCATAGAAGCAAAATGTAGAGGGACAGTCCCGCCATGAGAGCATGCTACAGAAATTGTGGCGCGGCGCCAGAGCAAGCGCCGGCTACAGACCGCCGGGCATATTAGGAAATGACGCCGGCCTGGCGCAGCTTGAATTGCAGGAGGTCGCGATCGAACGGCATCATCAGCACGTCGGCCGCACCTTCCAGAATGCTCTGCCCGAACATCGCCGTGTCGGCGGTCTCGGCGTAGAGAAACACGACCGGCGGACGGCCTCCACCGGAGGGACGCTGCAAACGCTTGACCAGATCACTTGGCGCAACGCCGGGGGCCGCGGCGGACAGCATCACCACATCGGGAGAATTGTCATTGCAATAGCGCAAGGCTTCGTCAGCTTGCGCAGAGAGGGCCGTCTCGACGCCAAGCCCCGACAGCAGCTCCTCGAGCCGCCGGCGTTCGGCGTTGTCTTCATCAACCAGCAGACACTTCGTCATGTCCACAAACCTTTCCAAAACCATTCCCCAGCCAGCCCCATGTCGTCGCCTGTTGCGAGTCCTGCGCCGCCATGGTTAATGAGGCGTTAACGGGGTTGTCCACAGGTTTTCCATGGTTCTTAACCCTATGTAGATTCACGACAAAAGGTATTAATCCACAGGCTTATCAACAATGGCGGAATTGCGGCGTTCGCGGCCTGTTCGCGACTCGGAATGCGACTCAGTGAGGCACAATTTACGCGCCTAAGTTGCTCCAGAACAAACGGGCAACTAGCTGGGGCGGCGCATGCGCCAGGCTTCGGTCACGGTCGCATATTCGCTGTAGCCCATGCGAGCGATCGGCTTCATCGCCGCCGTGTTCACGCGGCCGTCGACGATGAACGACTCATCGATGTGAATGCCCACCACCCGGCCGATGACCAGGTGATAAGGCGTTCTGCCATCATCACCCGGCAGGGGAATCACCTGGTGGGTGCGGCATTCGAGGCAGGCCGGGCTTTCGGCCACGCGCGGCGCTTCGATCAACTTGCATTCGGCCGGCGTCAGGCCGGCGAGAATGAACTCGTCCGCATCCGGCGGCACCGTGGCCGAAGACGCATTCATCTGCTCCCGCAGGTCCCAGGTGGCGAGATTGGCGGCGAAGACGCCGGTGGCTTCGGCGTTGAGATGGGAATCCTTGCCCGAGCCCGCGCCAAACGCGACATAGTGCGGATTGTCGGAGATCGCATTGAAGAAGCTGTAAGGCGCGAGATTGCGGACGCCGGTCACCGAATAGGTGGAAATCCAGCCGATGGGGCGTGGCGCGACGATGGCCTTGAAAGGATCGTAGGAGAAGCCGTGATCGTTGCGGATGGCGTCGTAGAACATGGGCTTACAAGCTTCTCAGCAAGGCGGGAAGATCGGCCACGCTGTCGATCGTATGGTCGGCGAGATGGGCGATGTCGCCACGGGCGGCGTTGCCGCTCAAGACCGCGATGGCCAGGCCCGCCCCGCCATTGCGGGCTTCTTCCATATCGTGGGAGTTATCACCCACCATGGCGATGGCCGATGGATCGAGGCCGGTGATCTCCGCAAAGCGCCTGATCATGTTGCCCGATGGCTTGGGAACGGGAACGGTATCGGCGGCGATGATATCTTCCAGATGCTCGACGACGCCAATCACCGTCATGTGGCTCTTGGCCGAGACGTGGCTGTCGTTGGTGGCGATCCCGAGTTTCAAACCCATGGCCCGCAGTTCGGCGAATACCGGCTCAAGCGGAAGCAGGGGAATCAGCGAGGCATTGACCAGCGGGCCGAAATCATGGTCGAGCATCCGCGCCTTTTCGTCGTGCCCGGCCTTGTCGAGATCGGGCCACCAGATTTCGACGAGCTGGCGGGTGGTGCCCGCGGCAATGATGGAACCGGCCCGAAAGGTATTGGCTTCACGGTCGTAGCCGGTCTTTTCCATCATGGCTTCTGCCTGGCGCGCATCGACATTGCACACCTGCTGCAGCATCTGGCGGTAAATCGGAATCCAGGTGGAGTGCACGTCGATCAGCGTGCCGTCCTTGTCGAACAGGACGCCGGCGATCTTCATGCCGGGGACCAGTGGGTAACGAGGCTCTCCATATCCGGGCGCGACCGCTCTTCGTAAGCTTCCTTTGCGGTGCCCAGATAGATGAGGCCCGCCACCTTCTCATGAGGCGCGAGGCCCATGGCTTTGGTCATAGCCTCGTCATAGGCCATCCAGTCGGTGTTCCACTGGCAGCCGACGCCAAGCGCGGTTGCGGCCAGCAGCATGTTCTGGCACACGGCACCGGCGGAGAGCTGCTGCTCCCAAATCGGGATCTTGGGGTGTTCGGCGGCCGTCGAAATGACGGCGATGACCACGGGGGCGCGCAAGAACATGCCCTGCACGAAGCCCAGGGTCCCTTCGCCGTGCTGCGGATAGAGTTCGGCCCAACGCTTGCGCATGGCGTCGCCAAACGTCGCCCTTGCATCGCCCTGCCACAGGATGAAGCGCCAGGGGTTGAGCTTGCCGTGGTCGGGGACTCTGGCCCCGCAGGCCAGAATCTCGGTCAATTGCTCGGGCGTCGGCCCCGGCTCGCCCATGGCCTTGGCCGAGGCGGAACGGCGGGTATGAAGCAGGGACAGGATGGAACTGGTGTTGTTAAGGTGTGTCATGGTGGCCGGCAATGTGGCGGCACGGCCCTGAAAAGGCAATTGCGACAATTGCAGCACCCCCGTTAACCAATCATTAATCTTTGCGTTGCCGGTGTGGCGGGTGCCGTGGTTGTGTCCTGCCACCGACCGGATGGTCGGGGGAGTTTGAAACGAGGGGACTTGTGAGCTTGCACGACCACAGCACCCGTGCACAGCACCACCGCCACCGCGCACGCAGGACGGCTGCAGCAGCGGTGGCGGGTCTTTTCCTGGTGAGCCAGGCCGCCCTGCTCGCTCCCGGCGCCGTACGCTCGGCACAGAACCCGGCCATGGAACTTTCGGCCATCCCCAATTCCGAACCGCGTGGCCTCGAAGCCAGCCCCAGTCATGACATCGCCATCGAGATCGTGTCGCCCGGCCAGGAGGGATTGGAGCTTTCGGCGCGCCTGACGGACGATGGCGGCCTGATCGAACGGGACCTGCACTGGACCATCCGCAACCCGGATGGCGAAACGGTCTACGCCGGTGACAGTCCAGGCGCCGAGATCAGCGTGGCGCCGGGCGAATATGCCGTCGACATCCGTTACGACGCGGTAACGCTCTCAAGCTACGTCACACTGCTCGAGGGCAACCGGCTGATGGTGAGTTACGTTCTCAACGCCGGCGGCGTGCGCATTCTGCCGCGGGTCAAGGATGTCGGGCTACCGGCGGCCAAGCCGAGCAGCCGGATCTTCGTCCTCGGCGGCAAGGCCAATGGCCAGCTGGTCGCCACGAGTGAACTGCCGGGCGAGATCATCCGTGTGCCCGAAGGCGACTACCGGATCGAAAGCCGGTTCGCGGCCGGCAATGCCGCGGCGGTCGTGGATGTGCACGTCAAGGCCGGCAAGCTGAGCGCTGTCGAGATCGATCACAAGGCGGGACTTGCACGGCTCTCCTATGGCGGACTGGCGGAGACACCGGTTGCCTGGAACATTCGCAATGCGGATGGGCAGACCGTGGCCGCTGCCGAAGGCGCGACGGCCGACGTCGTGCTTCTTCCGGGCACCTATACGGCGAGCGCAAGTGTCGGCGGCGACACGCTTTCCATGACCTTCCAGATCGCCAGCGGCGAAGCCCGCGACATCGTCCTCGGCAATTGAACTCCCCTACTTGTCGGGCAGCGGAATGAACTCCTTTTCGTCGCCCGGAACGATGCCGAAGCGGGCCTGTTTCCAGTCATCCTTGGCCGCTTCGATCTTGTCCTTCGACGAAGCCACGAAGTTCCACCAGATGTAGCGCGGGCCATCCATGGGCTCGCCGCCCAGCAGCATGATGCGGGCATTCGTCCGGGCACGGACGGTGATGGCATCGCCGGGGCGGAAGACCAGCAGCCGTCCCGCCTCGAAAACCTGATCGGCAATTTCGATTTCACCTTCGGCCACGTAGATGCCGCGCTCCTCGTGCTCGGCGGTGAGCGGAACGGACGATCCGGCTGCCATCTGAATATCGGCATAGAACAGGTCCGAGTGCGTCTTCACCGGCGATGTGACACCAAAGAGCGAGCCGGCGACGATGCGGGCCGAAACGCCCTTGTCCTCCACCACCGGCAGGCGTTCCATGGCGACATGTTCGAAGCCGGGTGCGGTCTCCTCATGGGCTTTCGGCAGCGCCACCCAGCTCTGGATGCCGAAGACCTGGCGGTCGCGCGCCAGATCGGCGGCAGCTGTGCGCTCCGAATGGACGATGCCCTTGCCGGCGGTCATCCAGTTGAGTTCGCCCGGCGCGATGGGTTGGGCGGAGCCCAGGCTGTCGCGGTGATAGATGGCGCCGTCGAACAGCCAGGTAACGGTGGCGAGGCCGATGTGGGGATGGGGACGGACGTCGATGCCCTGCCCCGATTTCATCAGCACCGGACCAAACTGGTCGAAAAAGATGAAGGGCCCGACCATCTGGCGCTCGGCCGATGGCAAGGCGCGGCGCACCTCGAAGCCACCGAGGTCGCGGGCGCGCGGCACGATGACCGTCTCGATGAGATCGGCGGCGCGGGCATCGCCCGGCATGGGATCCGGGATATGGGGAAGTGTCATGCGAGGGCCTCCTTGACCTTGGGCGCAACTCTGGTGCCCAGCAGTTCGATGGCTTTCAGCACATCTTTATGGGGGATGGCGCCGATGGCCATCTGGATGAGTATGCGGTCGTGCCGGAAGACATGGTGCAACGCGATGATCCGTTCTGCAACCTCATCCGGAGAACCGATGAGCAAATGACCGTTCGGACCGCAGGCGGCTTCGAAATGGGCACGGCCCTGGGGCGGCCAGCCGCGCTCGCGGCCGATGCGGTTCATGACATCGGCATGGGGTTGAAAGAAGGTCTCCTTCGCCGCGTCCCGTGTCTCACCAACGAAACCGTGCATGTTAAGGCTGAGCTTGACGTCTTCCAGCTTGCGGCCGGACTTGACCGCCGCCTCGCGGTAGAGATCGAAATAGGGCGCGAAGCGCTGGGGATCGCCGCCGATGATGGCAAGCGCCATGGGCAGGCCCAAGGTTGCGGCGCGGACAACCGACTGCGGCGTGCCGCCGACCGCGATCCACAACGGCATGGGCTGCTGGACAGACGGCGGAAAGACACCGGCGACCTCGCCCGCATTCAGGGCGATCAGCTTTTCGAGCTTGCCGGCAAACAGGGAGTCGTAGTCCTGGAGGTCGTAGCCGAACAGCGGGAAGGACTCGATGAAGGAGCCCCTGCCCGCCATGATCTCGGCGCGGCCATTGGACAGGCCGTCGACGGTGGCGAATTGCTGATAGACCCGGATCGGGTCGTCGGAGGAGAGAACCGTGACGGCGCTGGTGAGGCGGATGCGGTTGGTGCGCACCGCGCCTGCCGCCAGAGCCACGGCGGGGGCCGAGACGGCATAATCCGGCCGGTGGTGTTCGCCGACGCCGAACACGTCGAGGCCCACCTGGTCGGCCAGTTCCATTTCCTCCACCAGATTGCGCAGGCGCTCCGCCGGAGAAGATGCCGCGGCCGAATCCGCAAACGTATAGACACCGATTTCCAAGATGACCTCGCTTTCGAGATCAATATGTATCTTGTATGATTACAGTTCAAGTCCGGATAGCAGGCATTTTGATTACGGAAAGATCAAATAGACCCCTTGTTCGCCAGTGTACCAAATTCGGCGAAAGCCTACATGGTCGACAGACTCTGCAAGGCCTTTAAGCCTTTGGATAATTGAATCATCGGGTTCCAACGCCCCACCACTAAACAAAATTAGTTCAATGGGAAAATCAGAACGATAGCTGGAAGCTTTGCCAATTTTACTCAGTAGCACTGTTTCGCAGTTGCTCGATAGACGTTGATATTGTGAGCCTGTTTCCTTGTTCTTGCCGGCACGTGCTAAGCTGCGCTCTATGACGCGGCCAATCTCAAATGCCACGGTTTCGGAGTTTCCAGAATAAACAACATCAGGCTCGGGCGGCCGTCGAGGACTAATGAGTTCCTCGCTCGACGCCCATTCTAGTTTTTCAAGGAAAAGTCGGAAAAGCCGCAACTCGTCGGCTACTTTCGCGTCCTCCTTCGTCAATCCTTACTCCCGCTTCAGATCCGGCGGTGTCGCTTCATCCTTCAGGGCGGCGATGGCGGCGTCCAGCGTCATGGCGCTCTGGTCCTTGGAGCCGAGGCGGCGGACGTTGACGGCGCGCTCCTCCATCTCACGCTTGCCGACGACGAGGATGACCGGGACCTTCTGCACCGAGTGTTCGCGGACCTTGTAGTTGATCTTCTCGTTGCGAAGATCGGCCTCGGCGCGGAGCCCCGCCTTGCGGAGCGCGGCGCGGACCTCCAGCGCATAGTCATCGCTCTCAGAAGTGATCGTGGCGACCACAACCTGGGTTGGCGCGATCCACAGCGGGAAATGGCCGGCATAGTTTTCGATCACGATGCCCAGCCAGCGCTCCAGCGAACCGACGATGGCGCGGTGCACCATGACCGGCTGCTTCTTCTCGCCATCGGCGTCGATGTAGAAGGCGCCGAATCGCTCCGGAAGATTGAAGTCCACCTGCGTGGTTCCGCACTGCCACTCGCGGCCGATGGCATCGCGCAGCGTGTACTCGAACTTGGGGCCGTAGAAGGTGC
>CAZECZ010000169.1:0-9010 GCA_964510815.1 uncultured Aestuariivirga sp. | reverse complement strand
CGCCATGGCCCGCAACAATGCCAAGTCGGCCTGCAGCGTCATCGTCGATCTCTCCGGCGATGCCCCCCTGTTCACCCGGCACGAGGGCCGTGACGGCTATTTCAGGGCCGATCCTGCCGACCCGGCGGCCGTGCTGCGCGCCGTCTACGATGCCAGCGACTACGCGGGCGAATTCGAGAAGCCGATCTATGTGGGCTATGACGCCTCGCTGTGCGTCCATTCCCGTTCGAAGAAGACCGGCTGCAACAAGTGCATCGACAATTGTCCCGCCGGCGCCATTACGCCGAACGGCGACGAGGTCTTGATCGATGCCGACATCTGCGGCGGTTGCGGCAACTGCGCCGCCCATTGCCCAACCGGCGCAGTCAGCTACCTCAGTCCGCCGCGGCCGGATTTCATCGGCCGCATCCAGACGCTTGCTTCCACCTATCTGTCGGCGGGCGGCGAAGCGCCGGTGCTGCTCCTGCATGACGGCAGCCACGGCATCGGGATCATCGGCGCCATGGCGCGCCATGGCCGCGGCCTGCCCGCCCACGTCATCCCACTGCAAATGCACGCCGTCTCAGGCGTCGGACATGACACCATGCTCTCGGCACTGGCGGCCGGGTTTCGCAGCATCGTCCTTCTGGTGGACCCCCGTAAAGCCGATGAGATGGCCGCGTTCGAGGCCGAGAAGGAGGTCGCCGACGCCATCCTCAGGGGATTGGGCTTTGAAGCTGACCGCGCGGTCCTCATTGCGGAAACGGATCCGGAGATCGTCGAAGCGGGCCTGTGGTCGCTGCCCACCGCGCCTGAAATTGCCCGCACGTCGTTCGATGCGCGGGGCAACAAGCGCGAGGTGGTGCGCACGGCACTCGCAGCCATCCTCGAACAGGCGCCGCAGCGGGCCGACATCATTGCCATGCCGGCTTCCGCACCCTATGGCCGCATCGCGGTGGACACCAAGGCCTGCACCCTCTGTCTCGCTTGCGTGTCGGCGTGTCCCGCCGATGCGATCCGCGACAATCCCGACCGTCCGCAATTGCGTTTCGTCGAAAGCGCCTGCGTGCAATGCGGGCTGTGTGCCGCCACCTGCCCGGAACATGCGATCACGCTTGAGCCCCGTCTCAGCCTGCAACCGTCGGCCATGCAGCCGATTGTCCTTCACGAGGAGGAACCCTTCCAGTGCATCCGCTGCGGCAAGCCCTTCGCCGCGAAATCATCGGTCGAGCGGATTGCCGGGCGCCTCGCTGGCAAGCACTGGATGTTCGGCTCCGATGAGCGCGTGTCGCTGATCAAGATGTGCGATACCTGCCGCCTCGAAGCGCTGTCCGAGCAGCAGGGCGGCGATCCCTTCGCCATCGCCCAGCGGCCGCGCCCGCGCACCACCGATGACTACGTCGCCGCCGAGAAGAAGGGTCTCAGCATCGACGATTTTATCAAGGGCGACTGAATATAAGCCTACTGCCGCGGCTTCACCGGCAAGTTCGACAACAGGTTCTGCGGCTTCATGATCAGGCTGTTGTCGCCGCGCATGGCGAGCCCCAGATAGACCGGCTTGCCGTGCATCGCATCGGTGGCGTCCGCCGCATCGAGAAACTCCATGCGGAACAATCCGGCAATGCGCGCCTGGTCGGTCTCGCTCAGCGTCTCGCCGGCATAGAGCGCATTGAGAATACGCGTTGCCTCGCTATCGAGGCCGACATGCCAGGTCCAGCGCTCGTCGTGGATCGACTGCATCGCCTGCACCCGCACCGCAATTCCATGGAAGTGCCCGATCCATCTGCCCAGCACATAGGCCAGCGCATCGGGCCCGCGCTGGGTGAAGCGGAAGTCCAGCGCGAAGTCGAAAAGATCGGCGCGGGCCCAGTATGACGCGGCATTGTCTTCCGTCAGGATGTCGAGCGCCACGTCGCGCATCGGCGTGCCGGCTTCCATCAGCAGGCTGCCGAGGCCGCCGAAGCCTCCCGTCTCGCGCCGCATCTCGATCACTTCCGCATCGGCCAGCATCAGCTGGCCATTGTCGGTCATGACGCGCTGTTCGCGGAAGAACAGTTCCGCCGCCCTGGCGTGGAAAGGGTCGCCGTCGCCCGCCAGCATGCCCGCCATGATGAGATGCACCATCTGATCGATGAACACCGGCGGGATGGTGATCGCGCCCGCGGAAAACAATGCGGCGTAGGCGCCTTCGATGGTGCCGTGGCGCGCGAGGTGATCGCGGAAGGCGAGAATGAAGCGATAGTTCTCCGCCGCATCAGGGTCCCGGATGGCCGATAATTCCGACTCATCGACCGCGGCAAAGGGATCCTCCATCAATCTTTCGAAGAGGCGATGTTCGGCCGCGCAGGAGTCGTCGATCGGATGGATTTCCGGCCGCGTGTAATAGGCCCGCAGCAGATCGGGCGTCACCTTCAGCCAGCTGTCAGCGTTACGTTCCACCAGATGCAGGCCGGCGGATTTCCAGATCATGCGGGGAGCTTGCTGCGTCTCAGTCATGCGCCGCCTTGTGCCCGGCAAGCACAGCATCGGTCAATGGCACTGTGAGCAGCCCATCGGCGGTGTCGAGCAAGAGGCACCCCGCCGGATCAAGTCCGGCGAACCGCCCCGCCACATTCCGTCCGCCGATTATTGCGGACGCCTCCCGACCGCCGTCGGCGGCGCGAAACAGCCAGAGTTGGCGGAGCGGTTCAAAGCCTTCGCTCTCCCACCGGTCAATCCAGCTGAGGGTATGGCGGGACAGCGCTTCGAGCAGTTGCGTGCGGTCGAGGTCACCTGCCCCCTCCTCATGCAGCATGGTCCGCGCCACATCATGGCCCGGCTCCGCATCACCGGCGCGGCGAAAGATCGACATCCGCACGCCGACGATGAGATGTGCCGGAACACTCCCTTCCCGCGCGCCAGCAGGCAAGCCAAGGCACACCTCGCCGACATGCCCGCCATTGGCGAGGATGTCGAACGGCCAGCGATACATGATGGCGAGGTTCGGCGGGCCGATGGCGCCCAACGCATCGCCGAGAGCCACCATCGACAGCGGCGCCATCTGGATCGCTGTTTCGAGAACCACATCTGGTTCAAGAACCAGGGCACAATCGAGTTGATCCTGCCGCCGCGACCACAGCAAATCGCCCGCCCCATACCGTCCATCTTCCACGCCAGCGCGGGCCTCAGCAAATGCAGAGCATTCCGCGTCGACGGCGTGACTGCTGAGAAGCGGCGGAAAGACCGGATCCGGCAAGCTCATGCGCAGGCACGACAGCGCGTCACGGAAGCTCGATGTCGCCGTCAATCACGTGGTTGAGGGACGTCCCCTCGGCGGAAAGCACCATCCGGACCTTCAGCGTTTTGCCCGGTACCTTGCCCGATCGCACCACGTCTTCAATCTCGCGCTGGGACGTCACGCCCACCTGCTTCAGGAACTTGCGGATCGACATGTTGAATGCATCTTCGCTCATAGGACTTTCCTCACTTGCGCCAGCACCAGCTAGGCTTCCAGATGATCGGCAATGACCTCGACGAGGCTCTGGATTTCATGATCCCAGCCGAGGCTCTTGCGGCTCTCATCCATGGTCAGGCGGCAGTTGGCGCAGGCCGACACCAGATTGTCCGCGCCCGTTTCCTCGACCTGGGCGATCTTGATCTTGAACACCTCATGCCGCAGATCTGCGGCACTTGCCATGGCCTGCACACCGCCGCCGCCGCCGCAACACCAGTTGTAGTTCCCGGTCGGCTTCATCTCGCGGAAGTCTGTGGCAAAGCCGTCGAGAATATCGCGCGCGGCCTGCGTGGCACCGCCACGGCGGGACACCTGGCACGGGTCGTGATAGGTCATGGACCCGGCCATGGGCTTTGTCCGCAACTTCCCTTCGCGCTTGGCCTTGGCGAGATATTCGGTGATATGAATGACCTCGAAGGGAAGTTCGCGGCCCAGGATATTGGCGCCCGACCAGCGCATCGCGCCATAGGCATGGCCGCATTCCGGGATCACCAGCGTCTTGGCGCCCACAGCTTCGGCGGCCGACGTCAGGCGCTCGATCATGATCTTCGCCACGTCCGACTTGCCGGAGAGCACGCCAAAGTTGGTGGCTTCATAGCCCTTGGTGCTGATCGTCCAGTTCTCGCCTGCGTGGTTGAAGATCTTGGCCATGGCGACGATCGAGTCGGGATACTTCATCATCTCGATGGACGAGACCGTCACCAGAATGTCGGCCTTGTCCTTGTCGAGCGGAATCTCCACCTCGTGTTCGTCCGACAGCCACTCGATGCGATCGGCCAGCACCTGCTGCGTCATGCCGAGCGGGCTTCCCCTGGTCCTGGCATTCTCGGCCGCCTGCATCAGGTCTTCCGGCCCCAAGCCTGCCGCCACCATGGCCTGGCGCGACACGGCGACGATCGAGGCGATGTCGATCCCCATCGGGCACACCGTCGTGCAGCGCGCGCACATGGTGCAGGAATCGAAAATCAGCTCCTGCCACTCCTGCAAATCTTCCGCGGTCAGTTCCGGCGGCGCAAATCCCAGCGCCCGCTTGATCGACGACAGCGGCGCCTTGTGGCGCTTGTAGGCCTTGGCGATGGGCACCATCTTGTAGGCCGGCGTGTATTTCGGATCTTTTGTCACCTCGTAGAAATGGCAGGCCTGGCTGCACTGCCCGCAGTGAATGCAAGCATCGAGATAGGAGGCGACGTGGGCTCCGGTGACGGCGAGGAACTTGTCGATGGCGGCTTGCGTGTTCACCGTTTTGGGCATCTTCGCAGTCGTGGTGTCGGTCATCGCATCGGTCACGGCGTCACCCCTCTCCGGCCATAGGTGGCCCCCGTGTAGCTGCGGCTCAGCACGAAGATGAAGGCGTGCATCAGCCGGCTGAACGGGAAGTAGATCATCAGGACTTCGACAGACAGCATGTGAATGGCGCGCAACACGTCATTGGAAGCCTGCAGCGCGAAGCAGCCCGTGAGCATTGCCAGGAACAGCAGCCAAGTGCCGATGTGATCGTCCCAGTCCGAAATCTTGCGCATCACCGGGTCCGTCGCCCGCCTGATCCACAGCAGGATCAATCCGGCGAAGGTCACCTCGGCCACGATGATGAAGGCCCAGCGCGGCATCGACGTCCACGACACGCCGAGCAGGCGTTCCTCGATGAACTCGACATGGGGTGCCGCAAACAGCAGCAAGGCGAACAGGCCGAGATGGAACGCATAGCCAACGACGAAGTGGTAGATCGTACGCGGAAGATTTCCGCCGTGCGGGACGGAATGGAGCAGGATCGCCTTGATGGCACCGCTGGCCGATGAATGCCGCGCCACACTTCTGTCCGTGGGCTTGCCCAGCATCAGGATGCCGACAAAGCGCCAGACCACGCCGGCGAGGAAGACGGCCAGCGCGATGTACCATAGCGGACCTTCGGTGAATTCGAGGAATGTCATGCTGCCCGCGCCTCCCGCCTACACATGCCCGGCCGCCGCTTCGATCTCGGCCTTCACGCCATCGGTCACAACAGTTGCCTGGTGTTCCTTGTACCAGATGTCGTGGTGTTCCTTGGCCCAGTTCTCGTCGACGACACCGCGCGTCATGCCTTCCAGCGCGCCTTCCATCCCGATGGTCCCGAGATAGACATGGCCGAAGGCGAAGGCGATGAAGCCAATCGCGAAGACGGCATGCACGAGGTTGGCCCATTGCAATACGAAGCGGCCGCCCGGCACATCCGGATAGAAATGCTGCACGATGGCGATCGCCTGGTCCGGAAACAGCATCGCCACACCCGACCCGCACAGCAGGATGCCGCACAGCGTCGCCCACCAGAACCAGCTCTTTTCGCCGAAGTTGTAACGGCCGGAACTGGCGTGGCCTCCAAGCAAGCCGCCGCCCTTGAAGATCCAGATCAGATCAATGAGGCGGAAGAAATTGTTGCGGAGAAAGACGAGGAAGAGCGCCAGGATGGCCGGTATGAACAGCGGGCCGAAGAGATTGTGCCCCTGCATGGCGGCGCTGGCGATGGGGCCGAAAGTGTCAGCCCCGATATAGGGAATCAATCCTGCGCGGCCGAACATGAGGATCAGTCCGGTGACTGCGAGCAGCACGAACAGGATTGCCACGAACCAATGCACGATCCGCTCGACCAGCGAGAAGCGCGGCATGACCCGGCCAGACCGCCCACCCTTGATCTTGATGCGCCCGCGGATGGCAAAGAAGACGGCGAGGAGGCCCAGAACACCGAGAAGGATAAGCGACGCGTTGATCATCACCCAGTTGACGATCAGGGTGATCCAGTTGACAGCTTCGGCGGGCTGGCTGACACCCACCGTCTTCTGGTCTTGCCGTACCTTGCTCAAGTCGACATTGCGGATGTTCCGCCAGTCCTCACCCGGTGACTGAATGAGAATTCCCGCATTGGGATCCGGAATGGTGACATCGCCCTTCGCGCCCTTGCGCAGATCGTGCCAGATCACCGAATCGGAGGTGTTGCCCAGCACATCGCCCGGCACATTGCCGCCGGTGGGCTCCATGGGCGCCACGGTGACGGCGTCCGATGGCGGACGGACGGAGCTTTGCGCTGCAGCCTGGCCGAACGTGGAAAACAGGACGAGCACCGCGATCATGAGTCCCCTCGTCCAATCCTGGACAAGACGCTGATTGATCGAAAGCCGGTCCGTCATCTGCTGTCTCCCTCGCGATCCACAGCCGGATTGCCGTTCAATTGGCAACACCGGCAAAACGGGATTGGATGCAATCGTATTCCAATCTCCTGATCGGACCAAGACTCAAGAGGCGGCACTGGCGCCGCCTCCGAGCATTCATGTTCTGGCGGCCCGCGTCAGTTTCCGAGCTTCTTCTGGTAGGCCGTGCCCCAGCCCCAGGCGCCGGCGCCGAAGCCACGGGCCACCACGCGCTCGCGATAGATGGCAGAGACGACGTCGCCGTCGCCGGCCAGCAGCGCCTTGGTGGAGCACAACTCGGCGCACAGCGGCAGCTTGCCTTCGGCGATGCGGTTGCGGCCATATTTGCGGAACTCCTCGGCCGAGTTGTCCGGTTCGGGGCCGCCATTGCAGAAGGTGCACTTGTCCATCTTGCCGCGCGTGCCGAAGCTCGAGCCGGTCGGATACTGCGGCGCGCCGAAGGGACACGCATAGAAGCAGTAGCCGCAGCCGATGCACAGGTCCTTGGAGTGCAACACCACGCCGGCGTCGGTCTGGTAGAAGCAATCCACCGGGCATACCGCCATGCACGGCGCATCCGAACAATGCATGCAGGCCACCGAGATGGTGCGTTCGCCGGGCTGTCCGTCATGGATGGTGACGACGCGGCGGCGGTTGACACCCCACGGCACCTCGTTCTCGTTCTTGCAGGCGGTGACACAGGCGTTGCACTCGATGCAGCGCTCGGCGTCGCAGAGGAATTTCATTCTTGCCATATTCTATTCCTCCCTCAATCAGGCCGCTTCGATGCGGCAAAGAGTGGCTTTAGTTTCCTGCATCTGGGTCACCGAGTCATAGCCATAGGTTTGTGCGGCATTACAGGCTTCGCCAAGCACAATCGGATCGGCACCCTCGGGATATTTGTCCCTGAGGTCCTTGCCCTGGTAGACACCGCCGAAGTGGAATGGCGTGAACACCACGCCACGTCCCACGCGTTCGGTGACCATCGCCATGACCCTGATCTTGCTGCCTTCGGGACTGTGCAGCCAGACGTCGCCCTTGTCGCGCACCCCGATATCGTTGGCGTCTCTCGGGTTGATCTCGACATACATGTGCTGCTGCAGTTCCGCCAGCCACGGGTTGGAACGGGTTTCGTCGCCGCCGCCTTCATATTCGACCAGACGCCCCGAGGTCATGATCAGCGGGAAGTCCTTCGAATAGTCGTTCTTCTGAATCGACTCGTAGCGGGTCGGCAGGCGCCAGGCGACCTTGTCGGCATAGGTCTCATATTGCGGCAGCAGATCGCGCCGCGGCGTATAGAGCGGCTCGCGGTGGATCGGGATCGGGTCCGGGAAGGTCCACACCACGGCGCGCGCCTTGGCGTTGCCATAGGGGGCGCAGCCATGCTTGATCGCCACGCGCTGGATGCCGCCCGACAGGTCGGTCTTCCAGTTGACGCCAGCCATCTTCTCGGCGTCCTCGCTGCCGGCCACCTTCTTGATGGCGTCCATTTCTTCAGACGTCAGGTCGGTGTGCCAGCCAAGTTTCTCCAGCATCCCGTAGGTGAACTCTGGGTAGCCGTCCTGGATCTCCGAACCCACAGGCCAGGAGCCTTCGGCCAGCAGGTTCTCGCCATTGCGTTCCACGCCATAGCGGGCCCGGAAGCCCATGCCGCCCTGGGCCACGGGGATCGACGTGTCATAGAGATTGGCCGATCCGGTGTGCTTGATCTCCGGCGTTCCCCAGCATGGCCACGGCAGACCGTAGAACTCGCCGTCGCAGGGTCCGCCATTGGCCCTGAGCGTCGTCTTGTCGAAGGTCTGCTGGTTTTCCATGTGGAGCTTGAGGCGCTCCGGCGATTGGCCTGTGTAGCCGATGGTCCACATGCCGCGGTTGATCTCGCGCAACGTATCCTCGATCGACGGCTCGTCGTTCTCGACCTTGATGTTGCGGAACATGCGGTCGGCGAAGCCAAACTTCTTGGCCAGCAGATAGGCGATGACCTGATCGGGCTTCGAGTCGAACATCGGTTCGAGCACTTTCTCGCGCCACTGCAGCGAGCGGTTCGATGCCGTCACCGAACCGTAGGTCTCGAACTGGGTCGAGGCCGGCAGCAGGTAGACGCCATCGGTCCGGTCCGAGAGAACGGCAGACAGCGTCGGATACGGGTCGATGATGACCAGCATCTCCAGCTTTTCCATCGCCGTCTTCATTTCCGGCAGTCGGGTTTGCGAACCCGGTGCGTGGCCCCAGAACACCATCACCTTGGTGTTGTCTGGTTGCTCAATGTTTTCCTTGGCCTCAAGAACGCCGTCGATCCAGCGCGAGACTGGAATGCCGGTCTCGTTCATCATCATCCGGTCCTTGCCGTCGGCGCCGGCACCTTTCATGACGGCAAAGC
>CAZECZ010000168.1:0-9097 GCA_964510815.1 uncultured Aestuariivirga sp. | reverse complement strand
GTTGCTCTAGACATCAAGTCGTCAGAACGATCTTGCCGATGTGCTCAGACGTTTCCATCAAGGCATGAGCGGCGGCGGCCTCCGTCAGCGGGAAGGTCTTGTAGATGATCGGCTTGATCTGTTCTGACGCGAACAGCGGCCACACCTTCTCTTCAAGCGCCCTGGCGATCACCGTCTTCTCAGCCACGCTCCGCGGCCTGAGCGTCGATCCGGTGAAGGTCAGGCGTTTCAGCATGACAGGAAGAAAATCCGCCTCGATCTTCGATCCCTTCTGAAACGCGATCTGGACAATGCGCCCATGCAGGTTCGCCACTTTCAGGTTGCGCGCGACGTAGTCACCACCCACCATGTCGAGGATCACATCAGGCTTCAGCCCGAGATCCGCGCACACCGAGACAAAATCTTCGGTGCGATAGTTGATGGCATGATCGGCGCCAAGCTCCAGGCAGGCCTTGCACTTCTCCTCCGATCCGGCCGTTGCAACCACGGTGGCGCCGAACGCCTTGCCCAGCATGATGGCGGTGGTGCCGATGCCGCTCGATCCGCCATGGATCAGCAAGGTTTCCCCTTCCTTCAGGGCGCCGCGGTCGAAGACGTTGGTCCACACGGTAAAGAAGGTTTCCGGAATGGCTGCCGCCTCGACGCAGGAGAGGCCCGGCGGCACTGGCAGGGCGTTATCCTCGTGCACCACCGCAAATTCGGCATAACCGCCGCCGGGCACCAGGGCGCAGACCTTGTCGCCGACCTCGTAGCGGGTCACGCCCTCGCCCAGTGCCGAGACCTCGCCGGCGATCTCGAGGCCCGGTGTCTCGGGGGCGCCTGACGGTGGCGGATAACCGCCCTGGCGCTGCAAGACGTCCGGCCGGTTGACCCCCGCAGCTTTCACATGCACCAGAACCTCGCCCCGTTTTGGCACAGGAACCGGCAGCCGGACGGGACTGAGAACCTCTGGCCCTCCAGGCTGGGTGATGGCGATGGCGGTCATGTCCTGCATTGGTGCACCTCTCAACAACGAACCGGCACAGTTAGGGTTGTGCCCCGCCCCCCGGCAATGACAAAATGCCGGACCAGGAGGTGCACCATGGACCTAGACGACCCGCCACGAAAGACCACAGGCATCACGATTGGCGAGAATCTCGACGCCATTTCGCTTGCCGAATTGGTACAGCGGATTGAGGCTTTGGAGTCCGAGATTTCGAGGATTCGCGCCGAAATCCAGAAAAAGCAGGCATCCAAGAATGCGGCGGATGCGTTTTTCCGCAACTGAAGCGAGCTTTTCACCAGTTTCTCACGTTAACAGGCCGTTACGTTAAGGTTTCGGTAAGGAATTAACGATATTTGTTAAACCTGTAATCCTCCTTTGGATTGCTTCGAGTGGCTCCTGTCCACTCTGTTTGACGCCTCCCTGTTTGAAAACTCCAAGCCGCGCACACCGCGCGGCTTTTTTTTGGCATCAGACTTGCTCTCAAGGTTTCAACTCAGGCTTCTAGCCGGTGGATCCAGGATGGGCACAGCCTTGATTCTCCATCTGCAGTCTGCAAAACTTGACTCGAGTGCGTAAGGAACCTTTTACCATGCCGTCCAACGACGAAACCCGCTCCGCCATCGATTTCCTGTCGCGCTTTACCGCGTCGGAGCAGTTCGAAAAGGTGTTCAAGGAAGGCATGGCGCTCGTCGAGGAAACGGCCAACTATCTCGATGGACCGGGGCGTCAGGACGCCCGGCAGTTGGACCGCCACGGTGCCGTCGCCTACGCAACCGAGAGCATGCGGCTGACCACCCGGCTCATGCAGCTTGCGTCGTGGCTGCTGCTGCAGCGCGCCATCGGCGCCGGTGAAATGAGCCCTGAAGAGGCACGCAAGGAAAAGCACCGCATCAGCCTCGCCGATATCGGCCGCGGCAATTCACTGGCCGGGACGGACCAGCTTCCCGCCGGTCTCAAGGACATCATCGAGCGTTCGCTATCGCTGCACCAGCGCGTCATGAAGCTCGATGTCATGCTCAACATGCAAGCCAAGTCCGAAGCGTCCCAGGCGCCCAGCCCGGTGAACGACCAGATCGACCGGATCGCCGCCGTGTTCAAGGCGGGCCGCGCCTGAGCAGCGATCCGCTCGCGGCTCATTGAATTGCCACAGATGACCGGCTAACTGCACGACCTGGGGTCTCACCGGGGAGTGCCGTTCGCCGTGCGCGGTCTTGTTGCTGCGATGCTTGTCATGCTCAGTCCGGCCGCTGTCATGGCGGCGGAGGAGCCTGCGGCATCGAGCGAGTCCGCCGGCCAGGCTGCGCAAGACCGTCAGGCCTATGCCAAGTCGATCTGCGATATGATTTCGGCCGAGGCCAAGGGGAATGACCTGCCTGAAGCTTTCATGGCCCGGCTGATCTGGAAGGAAAGCCTGTTCGATCCCGGCGCCATCAGCCCCAAGGGCGCCCAGGGTATCGCGCAATTCATGCCGGCCACCGCCAAGCGGCGTGGCCTGGAAGACCCCTTCGATGCCAAGACCGCACTCGCCGCCTCGGCCAGCTATCTCGCCGAACTGAAGCAGGTTTTCGGCAACCTCGGCCTCGCGGCCGCGGCCTACAATGCCGGCGAGGAGCGCGTCAGCAAATGGCTCGCCGGCAACAGCGGCCTGCCCTACGAAACCCAGGACTATGTGCTCTCCATCACCGGCCGCAGCCATGACGATTGGAAGGCCAAGGACGCCGGCTTTCCCATTCCCGACGTGGGCAAGCAGGGTACGTTCGATTCCCAGTGCCAGAGCCTCGTCATGCGTGAAAGCTCGCCCCAGCAGTCGCCCGCCCAGCGCGCCGCCTGGAAGCCGTGGGGCGTGGTCCTGTCTGGCGGCTTTTCCGAGGCCAGGGCCCTGAAGGCCTTCCGCACCCTCCGTGGCCGTTACCCGGCTCTCCTCAAGAACGAAGAACCTCTGGTGCTGCGCAAGCGCAACCTCAGCATGGGCCGGCGCAAGATGGTGAGAGTCATGGTCGGCCGCGATAGCCGCACCGAGGCCCAGCAACTGTGCAACCGGCTCACGGCAGCCGGCGCCGCCTGTCTGGTGGAAAAGAACTGACCGAAAATGCAAAAGGCCCGGCTTGATGGCCAGGCCTCGCAGAAACAGGCGTATCCGGCTTACTTCTTGAGGAAGCCGAACTTCTGATTGAACTTCGAGACGCGGCCGCCGCGGTCCATCAGCGTCTGCTGGCCGCCGGTCCAGGCCGGATGCGACTTCGAATCGATGTCGAGGTTCATGGTGTCGCCAGACTTGCCCCAGGTGGTGCGGGTCTGGAACGTGGTGCCGTCGGTCATGACCACGTTGATCATGTGGTAATCGGGATGGATGCCTTGCTTCATGGCGCAAACTCTTTTCTGGCGCGCAACGTCGCGCTTGGACTGACAATGTTGCCGGGTTCGGCCGGGACGTATACAGGAGAAGCCGCAAGGAGGCAAGCCGCCCGATCATGACCCACAATTACGAAGCCGAAGCCCACCGCAGGCCCAAGAGCCGCAATCTCCGCCCCCTGATGCGGCTCACACCATTTCTTGGCCGCTACAAGCCCCGCATCGTTATGGCGCTGGTGGCGCTGCTGGCAGCGGCAGGCGCCACGCTTGCCATTCCGCTCGCGGTGCGCCGCGTCATCGACAGCGGCTTCAGTGCTGCAAATGTCATGCTGGTGAACCAGTATTTCTTCGCCATGCTGGCCGTGGTGCTGGTGCTGGCGCTGGGCTCGGCGCTGCGCTTCTATCTCGTCATGTGGCTGGGCGAGCGAGTGGTGGCCGATGTCCGCGACGCCATGTTCGCCCACGTGCTGACGCTGTCCCCCGGCTTCTTCGAGACCCAGCGCACCGGCGAGGTGGTATCCCGCCTCACCGCCGACACCACCCAGATCAAGGCCGCCTTCTCGTCCACCACCTCGATTGCGCTTCGCAATCTCGTCATGCTGACCGGCGCCGTCGTCATGATGGTCCTGACCAGTCCCAAGCTGGCCGGATTGTCGTTGCTCGCCATTCCCATCGTGGTGCTGCCGCTGGTGGTCTACGGCCGGCGCGTGCGCCTGTTGTCGCGCAAGGCGCAGGACACGCTGGCCGCCTCTGCCGCCTATGCCCAGGAGCGCCTCGCCGCCATCGCCACCGTCCAGTCCAACGTGCAGGAGGAAGCGGCCCGCAAGGACTTTTCGTCCTCCACTACGATCGCCTTCGAAGCCGCCGCCCAGCGCACCTTTGCACGCGCGGTTCTGACCTTCGCCATCATCTTCGCTGCCCTTGGCGCCATCGTGGGGCTGCTGTGGTACGGCGCCAGCGAGGTGTTGAGCGGCCAGATGACGGCGGGCACCCTCAGCCAGTTCCTCATCTATGCCATCCTCGCGGCGAGTTCGCTCGGACAACTCTCCGAAGTGTGGGGCGAGATCCAGGCTGCGGCCGGCGCGGCCGAACGCATCTCCGAGTTGCTCGATGAGGTGCCGGCGATCGCCGTCCCGGCGAACCCGGTGGCATTGCCGCAGCCCGGCATCGGGCGCGTTACACTGGAAGACATCGAGTTCCGTTACCCCACACGCCCCGCTACGGCCGCCCTCCATGACGTGTCCTTCACCGTCGAGCCCGGCGAGACGGTGGCCATCGTCGGGCCCTCTGGCGCCGGCAAGTCCACCATCTTCGCGCTGGTCCAGCGCTTCTTCGACCCGCAGGCAGGCCGCGTCCTGGTCGACGGCATCGATGTGCGCTCCGCCGATCCCCGTGCCGTGCGCCAGCGTGTCGCCGTGGTGCCGCAGGAGACCGTGATCTTCGCCGGCAGCGTGCTCGACAACATCCGCTTCGGCAAGCCAGATGCGGCCGAGGCCGAGGTCATGGCCGCCGCCCGCGCCGCCCGCGTCGACGAATTCGCCGCCAAGCTCCCCAACGGCTATGCCACCGAGGTCGGCGAGCGCGGCGTGACGCTCTCCGGCGGCCAGCGCCAGCGCATCGCCATCGCCCGTGCCGTGCTGCGCGACAGCCCCATCCTGCTGCTCGACGAGGCCACCAGCGCGCTCGATGCCGAGAGCGAAGCCTATATCCAGCAGGCGATCGAGAAGCTCACCGCCAATCGCACGACGCTGGTCATCGCCCATCGCCTGGCAACCGTGCGCAATGCCGACCGCATCCTGGTGTTGGAGGGCGGCAAACTGGTGGCCGAGGGCGCCCATGGTGAACTCGTCACGGCGAGCCCCCTCTATGCCAGGCTGGCCAAACTGCAGTTCACTGCACCGGCGGCCGAGTGATTGAGACTTGACGAAACCAGACCCTTACTTAATGTAAACTACGGTCGTCAATGTCTCGGAAGATCACCGATGCGATATGCGTGTGCCGTCTTGGCCCTCCTGGCCTTTTCACTCGCGGAGCTTAGCGCGCCGCCTGCGGCGCAGGCAGCAGGGTACTGCCCCGGCCAGAAGGGCGGAAAATGCCCCCAGCCCAAGAAGAAGAAAGGCAAGAGCCGCGACGACTTCTCGCCATCCCAGCGGGAAAAGCTCATGGAGCAGGCGCGCAAGATTTGCGTCAAGAAATACGGCGCGACGTCGCGTGTTTATCAGCTGGATTACAAGAAATGGCGCGTCGTCTGCACTACGCCGGGCTATTGACGGACGGGAATTGCATTGCAGAATTTAGCGCTCCGTGAGCTTCAACTCGATGCGGCGGTTACGGGCCTTGGCTTCCTCGGTGGAGCCAGGATCAATAGGCTGGAATTCGCCGAAACCGGCGGCCACCAGGTGCTGCGGCTGGACGCCATTGGCGATCAGGAACTTGACCACCGAGATGGCGCGGGCCGATGACAACTCCCAGTTGGATTTGAAGGCCGCCGACTGGATGGGATCGGCGTCGGTATGCCCGTCGACCCGCAGCACCCAGTTGATGTCGGCGGGGATTTCCCGCTCGAGCTGCTTCAGCGCATCGGCGAGCTTCAGCATTTCCGTCTCGCCGTCCGGATTGAGATCGGCGCTGCCCTTCTCGAACAGCACTTCGGCCTGGAACACGAAGCGGTCGCCCACGACGAGGATGTCGGAGCGTTGCGACAGGATCTGCCGCAGGCGCCCGAAGAATTCGGACCGGTAGCGCGTCAGCTCCTGCACCCGTTGCGCCAGCGCCGAATTGAGCCGTTTGCCGAGGTCAGCGATCTGGGCTTCTGAGGCCTTGTTCCGCACTTCAGCATCGGTCAGCAACGCATTCAGCGTCTGCAGCTGGCGGCGCATGGCGGCGATCTGCTGGTTGAGAAGCTCCACCTGCGCCAGGGCCTCATTGGAAATGGCCTTCTGCTTGTCGAGATCGGTCTGCAGTCCTGTGATGGTCAGTCCGGCGGAACTCCCCTTGGCGGTCTCGTCCTCCAGCATCGCGGCCAGTCCCGCTGACTTCGATTTCTCGCCGGCCAGGTCGTCCTGCAGGGCCAACAGCGTGCCTTCGATCTCCTGCTTGGCGGCTTTTTCCAGGGCCAGCAATTGCGTGAGCTCGGCGATCTGCGAACGCAGCTGCCCGAGCGCTGAATCCTGCCCGGAGATTTCGCGCGCCAGCAGGAATTGCGCCACCATGAACACCGACAGGAGAAACGTGATGACCAGCAGCAACTGCGCCATGGCGTCCACGAAGCCGGGCCAATAGGGCTCGTCGCTACCGCTCCGCCGCCGCCGTGACAGCGCACCTGCCATCAGCCGCGCTCATCCTCGGTGCGAAAACGTCCCGTACCGCTGCCGCTGCGGCCCAGGGGACCCGTGGCGCGCAGCAACAGGCGCTGGATTTCGTTCTGCTGGGTCTGTTGCCCCTGTGCCCACTGGCGCACCATCTTCTGCTCTTCGCGCATCTGGGTGACGAGGCTCGCCACGGCATCGGCCAGTTGCTCGATGGACTCGGTGTCACCAGCCGCGCCGGAGCCGCTCTTCGCATCCAGCGACACGGACAGCTTTTCGATCGAGCGCTGGAGCGTCTGGAGATCGGCGCGCAGGAACTGCGGCTGCAGCGTCTGTGGGCTGCCCGCCGGCACCTGCGATGCCTCCCCCGCCCCGATATCGGTCTTGGCCGACAGCCAGTCTTCAAGATCGATGTAGAAGCGGTTCTGCGCCTGCGCTGCCTTGAGGTCGAGAAAGCCGAGGATCAGCGATCCCGCGAGGCCGAACAGCGAGGACGAGAAGGAGAGGCCCATGCCGGCCAGCGGCCGTTCAAGGCCGGTCTTCAACTGATCGAACACAGTCGCCGATTGCGCCGCGGTCACGTCCAGCGCGCGGATCGCCTCGCCTACCGAGGTGACGGTCTGCAGCAATCCCCAGAAGGTACCGAGCAGGCCTAGGAATATGAGGAGACCCACGAGATAGCGCGACATGTCGCGGGACTCGTCGAGCCGCACCGACAACGAATCGAGCATCGAGCGCATGGATTGCGGCGACAGCACCATGTCCTGCCGGTTGCGGAGCAGCGTCGCCATCGGCGCCAGCATGCGGGGCGGACGCCCCTCTGCCGCCGTCTCGTCGTGGAACCGGTTGACCCACTTCACCTCCGGGAACAGCCGCCCCACCATCCGGTAGGAATGCAGCATGCCCAGCAACAGGGTCGCGACGATCACACCATTGAGCGCCGGATTGGCGAGAAACGCGTTCTTCAATCCCGGATAAATGACGGCCACCAGCACCGCCACCACCAGGGTGAAGACGAGCATGTGAACCAGATAAACCCGCGGTAGTTCGAGCGGCGGCGCCGTCGTCGTCGATTCCGTCATAGTCAGCCTCAAGCCCCCGTGCTTGTGGCGTCAAATCTAGACCATTAAGTGGCGGAGGTCACGGGGCTTGCTCAGGGCTTCGGCAACGGTGCCACGGGGGTTTCGCGCTCTTCCAGAATGTCGGCGATGGAGGTGAGATCGTAGCCCGCCTTGCCGGCCACGGCGATGGCTTCTGCCGCCCCGATCCGGGCCGCCGAGGCTTGCGCCCACAGCAGCGTGCAGCGCGTGCCCGAGCGGCAATAGAACAGGACTGGCCGCGGCAAAGTTTCGAGCGCCCCGGCAAAGGCCGCCACAACGTCGTCGTCGGTGATGCGGAGATTGGCCACAGGCTGGTAGAGATAGGTGAGCCCTAAGCTCTCGGCGGCCGCCTTGGCCACCTCGTCCGGCATCTGGTCCGCCGCCTCGCCATCGGGGCGATTGTTGACGACGGTCTTGAAACCCTTCGCCGCGATCTCGGCGAAATCGCTCTCCACGATCTGCGGCGCAACGAATACGCCACCTTCCAGCTGGATCAGTTTGGCCATCGCTTCAATCGTCCCACTTGTTCCCGGCGTCTGCCTAAACGGTTTGCCGGAGAAGGCAACAGGCAATCGCGCGATCACATGCTCTTGACGATTTCTTCCGTCATCTTCTTGGCGTCGCCGAACAGCATCATGGTGTTGTCGCGCCAGAACAGCGTGTTGTCGATGCCGGCATAGCCCGATGACATGCCGCGCTTGATGAACATCACCGTCTTGGCCTTCCACACTTCGAGCACCGGCATGCCGTAGATGGGCGAGGCCGGGTCTTCCTTGGCTGCCGGGTTGGTGACGTCATTGGCGCCGATGACGAACGCGACATCCGCCTGGCCAAACTCGGAGTTGATGTCCTCGAGTTCGAACACCTCATCATAGGGCACGTTGGCTTCCGCCAAGAGCACATTCATATGGCCCGGCATGCGGCCGGCCACCGGGTGGATGGCATATTTGACCGACACGCCTTCCTTCTTCAGCACGTCAGCCATTTCGCGCAGCGCATGCTGGGCCTGGGCCACCGCCATGCCGTAGCCTGGCACGATGATGACGGAGCCGGCGTTCTTCATGATGAAGGCCGCATCTTCGGCCGAACCCTGCTTCACGGGCTTGGCTTCACCTTGCGCCGACGGACCAGCCGATTCACCGCCGAAGCCGCCAAGGATGACCGAGATGAACGAGCGGTTCATGCCCTTGCACATGATGTAGGACAGGATCGCACCTGATGAGCCGACCAATGCACCGGTGATGATGAGAGCCGTGTTGTGCAGCGTGAAGCCGATGCCCGCCGCCGCCCAGCCCGAATAGGAGTTGAGCATGGACACGACGACCGGCATGTCGGCGCCGCCGATCGGGATG
>CAZECZ010000167.1:0-9236 GCA_964510815.1 uncultured Aestuariivirga sp. | reverse complement strand
GGCGTGGTGCGGGCCATCGACATCGTCGAACGCGCCCTGGCGATCTATGGGGCGCCGGTCTATGTGCGCCACGAGATTGTGCACAACAAATACGTGGTGGACGACCTCAAGGCCAAGGGCGCCATCTTCGTCGAACACCTCGACCAGATCCCAGACGGCAAGCATCCCGTCGTGTTCTCGGCCCATGGCGTGCCGAAGACGGTGCCGGCGGCGGCGAGCGCCCGCCACCTGTTCCAGATCGACGCCACCTGCCCGCTGGTCACCAAGGTGCACATGGACGCCCAGCGCCACCATGCCGAAGGGCTCGACATCATCCTGATCGGCCACAAGGGCCACCCGGAAGTGATCGGCACCATGGGGCAGTTGCCCGAAGGTGCCGTGACGCTGATCGAGACGGTGGAGGACGCCGAGACGCTCACAGTCCGCGACCCCGCGAAGCTCGCCTATGTCACCCAGACGACGCTGTCGGTGGATGACACCAAGGACGTGATCGCCGCCCTGCAGCGCCGCTTCCCGGCGATCAAGGCGCCGTTCAAGGACGACATCTGCTATGCCACCACCAACCGCCAGGAGGCGGTGAAGCAGATCGCCGCGCGGATCGACCTGCTGCTGGTGGTCGGCGCGCCTAACTCGTCCAATTCCAAGCGGCTCGTCGAGGTCGGCACCCGCCACGGCACGCCGCGGAGCCTGCTGGTGCAGCGCGCCAGCGACCTCGACTGGCCGGACCTCCAGGGGCTCTCCACCATCGGCATCACCGCCGGTGCGTCGGCACCGGAAGTGCTGGTCAACGAGATCATCGACGCCTTCCGCGCCCACTACGACGCCACCGTCGAGACGGTGACGCTGCGCGAAGAGAACGTCTCCTTCAAGCTGCCGCGCGCCGTGCGCGAGGCGCCGGCCAGCGCATGACCGCCAACAAGGTGATCGTCCATACCGATGGCGCCTGCTCGGGCAATCCCGGTCCCGGCGGCTGGGGCGTCATCCTCGACTACAACGGCACGCGCAAGGAACTCTCCGGCGGCGAGGCGCTCACCACCAACAACCGGATGGAGCTGATGGCCGCCATCGTGGCGCTGCAAACGCTGAAGCGCCCCTGCCCCGTGGAGATGCACGTCGATTCCCAATACGTGAAGGACGGCATCACCAAGTGGATTCACGGCTGGAAGAAGAACGGCTGGAAAACTGCGGACAAGAAGCCGGTAAAGAATGCCGAGCTGTGGCAGCGCCTCGATGCGGCATTGGCCAGTCACAAGGTGTCGTGGCATTGGGTGAAGGGCCATGCGGGCCACGACGACAACGAGCGCGCGGACGAACTCGCCCGCGAAGGCATGGCCCCCTACAAGCGTTCTAAAGCTGGCTGAGCATCGTCCCGGCGTCGGAGACGTTGAGGCCGGGCTTTTCCTCGACATTCAGGGTCGTCACCACGCCGTCCTCGACCAGCATCGAGTAGCGCCGCGAGCGCAGACCCATGTTCGACGCCGACAGGTCGACGCTGAGGCCAAGAGCCTTCGCGAAGGTGGCATTGCCGTCGGACAGCATCATGATCTTGCCATCGGTGTTGCCGCTGGCCAGCGACCAGGCGTTCATCACATGGACATCGTTCACGGCCGTGCAGGCAATGGTGTCGACGCCCTTGGCGAGGATTTCATCGGCCTTCTCGAGAAAGCCGGGAAAATGATTCTTGGTGCAGGTTGGCGTGAAGGCGCCCGGCACGGCGAACAGCGCGACCCGCTTGCCGGCGAAAATCTCACTGCCCGGCACGCGCTTGAAGCCGTCGGTATACATCACGGAAAACTCGGACGGGGGCAGCTTGTCGCCTGGTTTGATGGTCATGGGATTCATCCTCGGGTTGATTCGGACAGGTGACTTAGGGAAGAGTGACCTGCTGTTCAAGGCCCTTGCCGCCCGCTACGGCCGTCACGGTCAGCACGGCTCCCCCGAGCTTGGCGACATCCTTGATGTTGTCGATTTCCAGATCGGCTTCGCGGCCATCGGCAGAGAACTGGGGCGCCCGGAAATAGGCACTGGTACCCGTTTCGACGAAGATGTCCTCGGCGGCCTCGCGGAGTTCGAGCTTCAGCACTGGTTTCGGCCCCGTGGCATCGATGCTGGCGGCTGATACCGGCGTTCCGGGGCTGGAAGTCCTGGCCTGCCATTCGGTCACGCTGAGGCTTCCTTCGGGATCGCGCATGGCATTGCCCAGATCGATCGACGCCTTGGCGTCCGCCGGAATGCAAACCTCTCTGCAGACCGCGAAAAACAGCTCGAGATCGAGGCTCACGGCCGTGGCATCCGCGGCTTTCACTTGCACCGGAAACACCACCATGTGCTTGTAGCCCACGGTCTCGCCGCTGGCATCCACGAAGCGATCCGGCACCGGATAGGTCACCGTCACATCCGCCGGCACGGACGTGGTCCAGGTGAACTGCGGCGGAATCCCCGCGTCGCCCGGCATCCGCCAATAGGTCTTCCAGCCGTCATCGAGCTCGATCTGCACGCCGGTCGTCCATACGCCATCGGCAAAGGCGTCTCCGCGCAAGTTCACACGGAAGGGTTTTTCGCTCGCCAGTGCAGCGGGCAACGGCATCAGCAAGGCGCAAAGGAGCGCAACGGGAAGGATATTTCGCATGGTCTCTATATGCCCGCTGGGCTCGAAATCGCCAATCACACTCCCGTCACCAGCTTGCCCTTTGATCCTGCCGCAATTTGCCGATAGACTCGAGGACCAACAATTGGAAACGGCATGACCAAGAGCCCCTATCTCGATGGCCAACTATTGATCGCCATGCCCAGCATCGGTGACTCGCGCTTCGAGCGGACGGTGATCTACATGTGCGCCCATTCGGAACAGGGTGCTATGGGCCTCATCGTCAACAAGGCCGCCCCCATGATGCGCTTTGGCGACCTCATTTCGCAGCTCGACATCTATCCCGAAGACAACGCGCTCGAGCCTCCTGAAGAAATGATGGAGATGCCGGTGCTCTATGGCGGGCCGGTCGAGCAGGGCCGCGGCTTCGTCCTTCACACGGCGGACTACTTTGTCGCGGATACCAGCCTGCCGGTGGCGGAGGATGTGGCGCTCACTGCGACCATCGACATCCTGCGCGCCATGGCAAATGGTGAGGGTCCGCACCGGGCGATCATCGCGCTCGGTTATGCCGGATGGGCCCCCGGTCAGCTTGAAAACGAGATCCAGCATAATGGCTGGCTCACCTGCGCGGCCGACGAAGAGATCCTCTTTGAGCTCGGATACGAGGAGCGCTACGAAGCCGCGCTGCGCAAGCTGAAGATCGACCCGGCGATGCTGTCAGGAGACGCCGGCCACGCCTGATTTCAAGCGGGCAGATCAGGTCCGATCCGGAGTCTCCTCGCGTGACTCGTCCTCGCCCTCAGGTTCGTCTTCCGGCAGTTCGCCTGTTGCCGTTTCAGTGCCGGCGGCGTCATCGTCGCCCTCAGGCTGGTCCTGCTCGTCTTCCTGCTCAAGAGCCGGAGCGCCTTGCGGCAGCGACGCAGTCTCGACGGCGGCGTCTTCGGCCTGCGGGCCGTCATCATACACCTCCTCACCGGCAGGAGGGGCTGTTTCATCCGTCAAGTCTTCGGCCATCTCCACCAGTTCGCCGTGGTCTTCGTCCTGGTACTCCGGCTCCTGGTGGTGAGGCAGACCCTCTTCCACAGCTGGCACTTCCGCGGCGTCTTCGCCTTCGGCAGGACCAAGGTACTCTTCCCGGGGTTCGGTGCCATCATAGGCCCATGGATAGGGTGCTTCCGCCTCCGGCACGGAAGGCAGCGGCGGCATCCTGAGTGCGCTCCGCGAGGGCGGTCTCGCAGGCCGAGGGCTGGGCTTCGCCGCTTCCTCGACCTGGCGTGCGCTTTCGATTTCGGCGGCGGTCAGGCGGCGGCGCTCGGGCGCCTGCGGCGGCTCCTTGAGGGCGCGCTCCCACAGCCAGGTGATGGCGGTGCGGCCGGAGCGCGACGCATAGGGCAGTCCCACCAGAGCGTCATTCACCTGCTTCGCCGTCATCGGACGGCCGATGAAGAAGCCCTGTCCGAAGTCGCATCCCAGGTGACCGAGGCGGTCCACCTGATCCTGGTCCTCGATGCCCTCGGCCACCAGTCCCAGGCCAAGCGCATGCCCCATGGCGATGATCGATTCCAGGATGATCATGGCGCGCTGGTCCTGGGCATCATCCGCGATGAAGCTGCGGTCCACCTTGAGCGTGTCGAAGGGCAGCTTGCGCAGGCTCGACAGGGACGAATAGCCGGTGCCGAAGTCGTCACATGAAATGCCGACCCCCAACTCCTTCAGCCGTCCGAGGATCTGGGCGGCGCGCTCGGGATATTGCATCACGAGGCTCTCGGTCACCTCGATCTTGAAGCTGCCGCGCATCAGGTTTTCCCGGTGCAGCACCTGCTTGACCTCGTCGATGAGCCCGGCTTCGATCAGCTGGGCCGAGGAGATGTTGACGGCGACGAAGACCGGCTCCGCCGGGCGGTAGGCGCGCTGCCAGATGCCGAGTTGCCGGCCTGCCTCGTTGATCACGGCACGGCCGATGTCGACGATCATGCCGGTCTGCTCGGCGAGGCTCACGAAGCTTTCGGGTGCCAGCAGACCCAGCACCGGATGACGCCAGCGCACCAGCGCTTCGAAGCCCGCCAGATGCATGTCGGCCAGGCGCGCGATCGGCTGGTAGTGGACCTCGATTTCATTCCTTTCGATGGCGCGGCGCAATTCGGATTCGAGAACCACCAGTTCGGCCCGGTCATCGCGCATGCCGGGGGTGAACAGTTCGATGGATTCGGAACCCTGGCGCTTGGCTTCGTAGAGCGCCAGCGCGGCATCCTTCATCAGCTGGTCGGCGCTGATGCCCTGTTCGCGCGCATGGGCGATACCGATCGAAGCGGTGAGGAAATATTCCTGCCCGTCAAAGGTGATCGGCCGCCCGATGATCTTGAGCAGCGACGTCGCGAAATCCTCCACATCGCGATCGCCGATGCGCTCGTCGAACATGATGGCGAACTGGTCGCCCGGCAGCCTGGCGACACTGCCGTTGTGCTGGGTTTCGCCGGTGATCCTGCGGCCGATCACGGCCAGCAGCGCGTCGCCCGCCTCGTGGCCCATGGCGTCATTGACCAGCTTGAAGCGGTCGATGTCCACCAGCAGCACGAAGAGCCCTTCGTTCCAGTCGTGTTCAGCCGCTTCCAGGGCGCGGGCCAGGCGGTCGACGAACAGGGCGCGGTTGGGCAGGCCGGTGACCAGATCGTAGACAGCATCGGTCAGCAGCCGCTCCTCGGCCAGTTTCTGGTTGGTCACGTCGACCAGGGTTCCGATGCAGCGCGCGGCCCGCTGGTTGTGGCCCGGAATGGCGCGGGCGCGGAGCTGGAACCAGCGATAGCTGCCGTCGCCATGGCGGAGCCGGAATTCGCGCTCCACCGGTGTGCGCCCGTCGTAGACCGCATCCTCGATTGCCGCGAGATAGGAGGTGCGGTCGGAGGGGTGCATGAGTTCGAGAAAGGCCTCGGCGGCCGCCACGGTCACCACGCCGGCGGGCTGTCCCAAGGCGCGCTCGATCTCCGGACTGACGTAGAGTTCGCCTTCCTCCGGCTGCCAGTCCCATACAAAGGTGCGCGCACCGGCGAGCGCCAGGGCGTGGCGGCCCGCCTCGCGGAAGAAGTGCCGCGACAGATAGCCCTGGCTGAAGGCGTAGTGGGCGAGCGTGAAGCTCAGGACGACGAGAACCGCGCACAGGCCGGCCAGCAGGATCGGCGACAATGTCTGGTTCGACGCCGCCGACATGGCGACGGCGACGGCTAGGAACGTCCACAACAGGATCAGCGACCATGTCAGCAGCGCCTGCTCGGCTTTCACCTCGCCGCGCCGCCACAGCAGGAACATCAGCACGAACCCGCCCGACGCCGTCAGCACGAAGAGGCCGCGGGCGATCGCCGCCGCCAGCATGGGCTCTGCCAGCCCATAGATCGGAATGGCGAAGGAAAGACCGCCGGCCACCGCAAGCAGGTTGCCGGCCAGCTTGGCAATGCGGTTCAGCTCCGACATGGTGGCCAGAAGCAGGATCAGGAAGGCCGCCATGGCGCCTTCGATCATGGCCCTGAATACCTGGAGGTCGATCACAGGATATCCGAACCACGCCATCAGCAAGGGAATGTGGCCGGCCTCCAGCAACATGAAACCGACGCAGGAAAAGGCGAAGCCGGCGGCGACCGGGAACACCGCCCGCGAACGGAACCCGTAGAGAGCCAGGATGGCAATCGCCAGCAGCAGGGAGATGCCGAGCAGCGCGCCGCGGAAGAACGAGCCGTTGTCCTTCGATGCATCGAAGGCCTCGCGCTTCCACATGGTGATGGCCGGAAGCTGGCCGCCGTTGACTTCGAAGGCAATGGAAGCGGTGGCGCCCGGCGCCAGGGTGAAGGCGAAGGCGCCTTGACCGGTGACCGGCAGCGGCTCGAGTTGGATGCCGCCGGCGGTGGTGATGCTGATGACGCGGCTGCCGACGGCCTTCAGGGGATAGGCGCCGGAACCAACGAAGCCCTGGTCGGGAACGGTGATGATGACATCGGCGGCTTCGGTACCTGAATTCTGGAAACCCGCTGCGCGCCAGCGGAAGATCGGACCCGGACCCTTGGCCTCAAGCGTCATCAACTCGCGGACCGATGAATGGGAATCCGGCCGCTCGATCGGAATCATCCTCTCGGCCGTCTCGAGCCCTGCGAGATACGGGAGAATGTCCTGAGACAACCGCGGAGAGGCCACATCCACCAAATCGATGGCGTGGCTTGTGCCCACGGTGAGCACCAGCGCCAACAGGACGAGAAGCGGCAGCCGAACAAGGCGTGCCGCCAGTCGTTCTGCTGTTTTTCGACCCCGACTCATACTGTTACGTAACCGTTCGGTACCACGTGTGGCAAGCTGTCTTCAGGCGCCTGTCTCAGTGTCAATCCGCCACTTTTGCAAAGAGGAGATGATCGCTCCACTTGCCTGCAATTTTCAGATAGGCGCGGGCATAGCCCTCCTGCTCGAAGCCATGGCGGCGCAGCAACGCAATGGACGGCGCGTTGTGGGGCAAACAGGCGGCCTCGATCCGATGAAGGCCCAGATGACCGTAGGCGAAGGAAAGGACGAGGCGGGCGGCCGCGGTCATGTAGCCCTGTCCGGCAAAGGGCGCGCCCATCCAATAACCGAGTGTTGCCGTCTGGGCCACGCCACGGCGAATATTCGACAGCGTGAGCGCGCCCAGCAGACGGTGCCCGGTGCGGTCGAAGATGAAATAGGGATAGGCTGCGTCATCGTCGATGTCGCGCCAGTATTGGCGCACCCGGCTGCGGAAGGCGCTGCGTGTCAGGTCGTTCGCCGGCCAAACCGGCTCCCAGGGGGCCAGGAACTCGCGGCTTTCGACGCGTAAGGCCGCCCATTGCTCGAAATCCCCCATCTCCGGCGAGCGCAGCGTCACCCGGTCATTGCGCAGAACCGGCGGCGGATCGGACGAAAACGGGGAACGGAGGAAGGCCATCGCCGGCCTCACGCAAAATGCCTGGCGATGGTGTCATAGCCCACCATCTGGGAAATATGCCCGACGGCGCTGAAGCCGGGCGACTTCTGCCGGAACAGGCGTTCCGCAAGGTCGCGCACCTGGCCGGTGGTCACGGCCTCGATCTTGGACACCAGCGTGCCGATGGCCGGCACGTGGCCGAAGGCCAGATACTGGCGGGCGATCTGGTCGGCCCGCGACGATGCGCTCTCGAGGTTCATGACCAGGCTGCTCTTCAGCTGCGCCTTGGCGCGGGCCACTTCCGCATCGGTCACCTCACGGGTCACCGACATCATGATGTCGGAGGTGAGCTCGATCAGTTCATTGGTGTGCTCTGGCGAGGTGGCGGCATAGACGCCCATCTGGCCGGCATCCTCATAGGCCGAACCGAAGGAAAACACGCTGTAGCAAAGTCCACGCTTCTCGCGCACCTCCTGGAACAGGCGGGACGACATGCCGCCGCCGAGCAGGCCGGACATGACCTGCAGCGTGTAGATGTCGGGATCGCGATAGCTGGGCGCCGGAAATGTGAGCACCACATGGGCCTGGTCCAGAGGCTTTTCCACCGTGCGCAGCGACGGCACGAAGCCAGGGGCAAGGCGCGACGGCGGCGCCCCGGTGGTGACGCCGCCCAACAGCTTCCCGGCAGCGGCCGCGAAGGCCTGATGATCGATGTTTCCGGCGGCGGCGACGACGATGCGTGCGCCCATGTAGTGCCGGTTGCGCCACGACATGATCTGGTCGCGGCTGACAGCCCCGATCAGATCATGCGTCCCGAGGATCGAACGGCCCAGCGGATGATCGCCGAAGCTCGCGGCCTGGGCCAGGTCGAAGACCAGATCGTCCGGCTGATCGTTGGCGGCGGCGATCTCCTGCAGGATCACGTCGCGCTCATGCTCGAGCTCTTCCTGATCGAGGGTCGAGTTGACGAAGATATCCGCGAGGATATCGAGCGCCAGTTCCCAGTCGTTCTTGAGCACCCGCGCGTAATAGGTGGTGGTTTCCATGCCGGTGGCGGCATTGATCTCGCCGCCTGCCGACTCGATTTCCTCGGCGATATCGCGGGCCGTCCGCCGCTCGGTGCCCTTGAAGGCCATGTGCTCGAGGAAGTGAGCGATGCCGTTTTCTTCCGGGTTCTCGTCCCTGGCACCAGCCTTGACCCAGATGCCGAGCGCCACCGTCTCCAGGTGCGGCATGTGATGGGTGAGGACGGTGATTCCGTTGGGAAGGCAGGTAATGTCAACGCTCATGCTGGTTGCTACTCGTTCACACTGACTGGCGCGAGAGAATGAACTGCTTCACGCTCTCCACGTCGTTGGGCAGCACTGTGAACCGTTCCTCCGCCGTCATCAAGTGGCTGAGGCGCGGCGGCAATGCCGGCCTGACCCCGGAAGCCTTTTCGACCGCATCGGGGAACTTGGCGGGGTGCGCAGTCGCCAGCGTTACCATCGGGCTCGCGGTGGATCGCCCGCGGGCCACGGCATATCCCACCGCCGAATGGGGATCGAGCAATTCGCCGGTCTCTGCCAGCGTGTCGCGTATCGTGCGGGCGGTGGCCTCCTCGTCAATCTCGTGGCGCGGCCACGACATCTTCTCCATGTCGGCCCACGATTGCAGCGGGGGCTTCACGTTCTTGAAGGCGCCGCCCTCGATGCTCGAACGGCGCAGCTCGACCTCGAGCCCCCACACGCC
>CAZECZ010000166.1:0-9293 GCA_964510815.1 uncultured Aestuariivirga sp. | reverse complement strand
TCCAGCGCATCCACGGCAAGATTTGCCCGATGATCGCCGTTCCGACAACCGCCGGCACCGGCTCTGAGGTCGGGCGCGCTGCCGTCATCATCACGGCCGAGGGCCGCAAGCTCGGCATCATCTCGCCCCATATGCTGCCGTCGATCGCGCTTTGCGATCCGGAACTCACCTATGGGCTCCCCGCCGGTCTCACCGCTGCGACCGGCATGGATGCCATGTCGCACTGCCTTGAAACCTTCATGGCGCCGGCCTTCAACCCGCCGGCCGACGCCATCGCCATGGACGGGCTGGCACGTGGCTGGCGCGCGCTGGAGAAGGCCGTGGCGAACGGCCAGGACAAGGCGGCGCGCAACGACATGATGGTGTGTGCGCTGGAAGGCGCCATGGCGTTCCAGAAAGGGCTGGGTGCCGTTCATGCCCTGACCCACCCGCTGGGCGCCATCCGGCAGCTCAACCTGCATCACGGCACGCTCAATGCGGTGCTCACCCCGGCCGTCCTGCGCTTCAACCGCGAGGCCATCGGGGCCAAGTGGGAGACGTTGACCGCATTCTTCGGCAAGGCGCCGGACGTCGCCATCGCCGAGCTCAACAGCCGCATCGGCATGCCCCCAGGCCTGAAAGCCATGGGGGTGACCGACGACATGATGGGACACGTGGCAGAGGACGCCATGCACGACCACTGCCATGCTACCAACCCCCGGATCGCAACGCCAGCCGAGTATCTGGCGATCCTGAAGGACTCGGCCTGAGCCACCCCGGTCAAGGGTGAAACAGTCTCGCTTTTCGCGGCCGGGCTGCTATCTTTTCGCAGACAACGGCCACAAACACGGCAAATGGGATCATGCAGGGCTTTGACTTCATCATCACGGGCGGCGGTTCGGCGGGATGTGCGCTGGCTGGACGCCTGACCGAAGATCCGGACGTGAAGGTGCTGCTGCTGGAAGCGGGCGGCACAGACACCGGCATGCTGTTCCAGATCCCGGCGGGCTTTGCCAAGATGACCAAGGGTGTGGCGAGCTGGGGTTGGTCGACGGTGCCGCAGCGCCACATGAAGGACCGCGTGCTGTGGTACACGCAGGCCAAGGTGCTGGGCGGCGGATCAGCCATCAACGCCCAGATCTATACCCGGGGCAATGCGGCCGACTATGATGCCTGGGAGCAGGATTGGGGATGCCACGGCTGGAATTTCCGCACGGTGATTCCCTATTTCCGCCGGGCGGAAGGCAACCAGCGCTTCGTCGACGACTATCACGGCACTGACGGACCGTTGGGCGTGTCCATGCCGCTGGCGCCACTTCCCGTGGCCGATGCCTTCATCAAGGCTGCGCAGCAATACGGCATTCCCTACAATCCGGACTTCAACGGCGCCAAGCAGGAAGGGGTCGGTTACTACCAGTTGACACAGCGCGATGGACGCCGCTGTTCCACCGCCACCGCCTATATCAGGCCGAACGAGGGGCGGGCGAACCTGACCGTGCGGACCGGCGTGCAGGTGCGCCGCATCGTGGTCGAGAACGGCCGCGCCGTCGGTGTCGAGGTCGCCAACAAGGGGCAACCCGAGGTCATCCGCGCCGAGCGTGAAGTCATCGTGACATCGGGCGCCATCGGCTCGCCGAAGCTGTTGCTGCATTCCGGCATTGGGCCTGCCGATGAGCTGAAGGCCGTGGGCGTCATGCCGGTGCATGATCTTCCCGGCGTCGGCCGCAATCTGCACGATCATCTCGACCTCTTCGTCATCAGCGAATGTTCCGGCCCGCACAGCTATGACGCCTATGCCAAGCCGCACATGGCGGCCTGGGCCGGACTCCAGTATTTCCTGTTCAAGCGCGGCCCCGCCGCGTCCAGCCTGTTCGAGACGGGTGCCTTCTGGTACTCGGATTCGAGCGCCAAGCTTCCCGACATCCAGCTGCACTTTGGCCTCGGTTCCGGCATCGAGGCGGGCGTCGCCAAGATGCCGAGCGGTGGCGTGACGCTCAATGCCGCCTACATGCGGCCGAAGTCCCGCGGCACCATCAAGCTGAAAAGTGCCGATCCGGCCGACGCACCGCTAATCGACCCGAACTACTTTGCCGAACCGGAAGACCTAAAGCGTGGCATGCTGGGCGTTCGGCTGGCACGCGATATCATGCGCCAGCCGGCCCTCAAGCCGTTCATCCTGGCGGAGCGCCTGCCGGGTCCCGATCTCACCACCGACGAGCAGTTGTACGACTACATCTGCAGCAACGCCAAGACCCAGCATCACCCGGTGGGTGGCTGCAAGATGGGGGTGGACGAGATGGCGGTGGTATCACCGGAACTGAAGGTACACGGCATCGATGGCCTGCGGGTCTGCGATTCCTCGATCATGCCGCAGATCAACAGTTCCAACACCAATGCCCCGTCGATCATGATCGGCGAAAAGGCCGCCGACATCATCAAGGGCAACCGCATCTAACTTGCTGCCTAATTTTCGGGCTTCACGCCCACGTCATGCGGCTTCACGTGGCCTTGACGGACAGGAGGATTGGGCGCGAAGAGGGGGCGCGGCGGGGGCCATGCGGGGACGATTCGATTGTCGGATCGAAGGTGCCCGCCCGGGAGAATGTGTCGATGAACCAGCAGCGCATCAAGCGCCGCCTCGCAGCGATCATGGTGGCAGACGTCGTCGGCTATAGCCGGCTGATGCAGGCCAATGAGGAAGGCACACTGCGCGAACTCCAGCAGCATCGCCGCGACTTCTTCGATCCGACGATTGCAAAATTCGACGGACGCATCTTCAAGTCGATGGGCGATGGCTTCCTGATCGAGTTCGCCAGCGCCTTCGATGCGGCGCAATGCGCTATGGAAATCCAGCGCGGCATGGCCAGCCGCAATGCCGGCGTTCCGGAAGACCGGCATATCCGCTTCCGCATCGGCATCAACCTGGCCGATGCCATCGTGCAGGGGGCGGAGTTTCACGGCGAGGACGTGAACGTCGCCAGCCGCATTATGGGACTGGCACCCGCAGGCGGCGTGATGTGCTCGGCCGGTATTCGGCACCAGATCGGCGGCAAGCTTGGCAACGCCTTCCGTGATCTGGGAGAGCGGAGCCTCAAGAACATCGCTCTGCCGGTCCATGTGTTCTTGATCGAACCGGAAGAAACACGGTCGGCGGCACCAGAGCGTCCCCAGCAGGCAAGTCCAGCACCGGCCAAGCGGCCCAAGCATGCGGTCGCCGTCCTGCCCTTTGCCAATATGAGCGGCGACCCTGAGCAGGAGTTCTTCTCCGACGGCATCACCGAGGACATCATCACCGACTTGTCGAAAGTATCTGACCTGTTCGTGCTGAGCCGCAATGCGGTCTTCCGGCACAAGGGCAAGGCGGTCGACATGGAGAAGATCGCCACCGATCTGGGCGTATCCCATCTGGTCCACGGCAGTGTCCGAAAGGCCGGATCACGGGTGCGGGTCACCGCGCAGCTCATCGACGGCATCAGCGGCGGCAACATCTGGGCCGAGCGCTACGACCGCGACATGACGGACATCTTCGAACTGCAGGACGACATCACCAAGGCGATCGTGAAACAGTTGCAAGTGAAGCTGCTGGCGCCGGAGAAGCGGGCCATCGAGGAAGCACCGACCGACAGTGTCGAAGCCTACACTTACTATCTCATGGGGCGGGAATATTTTCATCGCGGCTCGAAGGCGTCCTATGAGATGGCGAAACGCATGTTCGGCAAGGCAATCGCGCTCGATCCCAACTACGCGCGGGCCTATGCGGGCTTGGCGGACTGCGACTCCTTCCTCTACATGGACTACAGCGAGGATGTCGCCGCAGCCGTGCTGGCCAACAGCGAGAAGGCCCTGGCGCTGCAGGAAGGCCTCATCGAGGCAAAGGCGTCGCGTGGCCTGGCGCTGGCCATCGTGCATCGCTACGAGGAAGCCGAGCGCGAATTCGCGGAAGCCGAGGCGCGCAATCCCAACCAGTTCGAGGTGCGCTTCTTCCATGGCCGCGCCTGTTATGCGCAGGGAAAGCTCGACCAGACCGCGCTGCACTGGGAGCGCGCGGCCGAGGTGAAGCCCGACGATTATCAGGCGCTCATCCTGCTGCACCAGGTCTACACGTCGCTGGACCGGCCCGACGCTGCAGAGGCCGCCGGCAATCACGGCGTCGAACGGGCTGAACGCGAATTTGCACGAAATCCGGAAAATCCCCGTCCGGCCTATCTCATAGCCACAACGCTTGCCAAGCTGGGCGACAAGAAGCGGGCTGAGGCGTGGGCGAAGACGGCGCTCGCCATTGCCCCGGATGATTTTCTGACCCAATACAACATCGCCTGCTATTATAGCGTCAGCGATCAGGCCGACCGGGCCTTCGATCTTTTGGAACGCCTGCTGCCGGTCAGCAACGCGGAGATGCGGGACTGGATCCTGATCGACTCCGATTTCGACCCGCTGCACGATGACGCCAGATGGCAAAAGCTGAAGGACGTGATCGAGCAGCGGTGAACGCCGCAACGGTCAACGCGGGGCCATGATGAATGGCCTTGCGGCCACCGCGCTGCTTCTGCCAATCTGTATCGATCAATTCCAAAGAGGCCTCTGCAATGCCACGTTTCGCTGCCAATCTGACCATGCTGTTCAACGAGTATCCTTTTCTCGAGCGCTTCGGTGCGGCGGCGCGGGGTGGCTTTCGTGGTGTCGAGTATGTCGGGGCGTATGATTATCCGCCGGAGCAGATCGCCGAACTGCTGCACGTCAATGGATTGACGCAGGTGCTGTTCAACATGCCGGCCGGCAATTGGGCCGCCGGCGAGCGCGGTATCGGCTGCCTGCCGGACCGCGTCGGTGAGTTTCAGGACAGCGTCGAAACCACCATTCGTTATGCCAGGGTCCTGGGCAACACGCAGGTGAATTGCCTCGCCGGCGTCAAGCCCGAAGCGGTGAGCGCGGCGCGGGCGGAAGAAACTTTCGTGGGCAATCTTCGTTTTGCCGCGGCGAAGCTGGCCGATGCGGGTATCACGCTGATCGCCGAGCCGATCAATTCCTATGACATGCCGGGATTCTTCCTGAACCGGTCGGCGCAGGCGATTGCCATATTCGACAAGGTGGGCTCCGACAATCTGAAGCTCCAATACGACATCTATCACATGCAGCGGATGGAGGGCGAACTGGCGGCCACCATCGAGCGCCTGATGCCGCGCATCAACCATTTCCAGATCGCCGGAAACCCGAAGCGGACGGAACCGGACCAGGGCGAAATCAACTATCCTTTCCTGTTCGATCTGATCGACGGCCTGGGCTATCAGGGGTGGATCGGCGCGGAATACAAGCCCGTGACCACCACCGAGGCGGGACTGGGCTGGCTGAAAAAATTCTCATGAGCAACCGGCTGGAAACAACGCTAGCGCTGATCGACGCCGCAAATGCCAGCGACCCGGCCGGCGAAGCGGTGCGCTACGGCGAGCGCATGACCGCAGCACTTGCGACCTTCGAACCCCCGGCATCGGAGCCGTTGCGCATTGCCGCGCGGGCCCAGCATATCGAGCGCTGGACCATTCCCCGTGCCAGCTATCCCGAAGGCCGCATTGCCTATCTCACCTGGCGCAAGGACCTGCAGAAGCTGCACGCGCGGCGCACCGGTGAGATCATGGCGGAAGCCGGATATGGCGCGGACGAAATCGCGCGCGTCGGGTCGTTGCTGCGCAAGGAACGGCTGAAGCAGGATGCGGAGGCACAAACGCTGGAAGACGTGATCTGCCTCGTCTTCCTCGAACATGAGGCGCCGGCCTTCATCGCAAAGCATGACGACGACAAGGTGCGCGACATTCTCGCCAAGACGTCGCGCAAGATGTCGGCACGCGGCCTGGAGGCGGCCGGGGCGCTGCCAATGGATACGCGGCTCGCCCGCCTGTTGGGCGAGGCGCTGGCGCTCAGTCCGGCCCAGGAATAGATGTCATCAGGCTTCCCGTGGCGGGGAATAACGGGATGAGACAAGCCTGCAGCGCATGATAGATGTCGGGCTTGCCGGTGAAGAAGACATCGACCGGCTTGAGGTCCTCATTCAGTTCGCCATACCAGCCGCCGTTGGCGGGATCGATGAAGTGGTTGGCCGAGAAGCCCCAGACGCGGCGGTACCAGTCCTCGTAGAAGGGATCGGGATCGTGAGCAGCCAGAAACGCAGCCGCCCCGATGGCCTCCGTCGCCGGCCACCAGATCTTGTGACGCAGCAGCGGCTGGCCGTCGAAATCGAGAGTGTAGAAGAATCCGCCCTTGCCGGCGTCCCATCCCCGTGTCACGGCGGCGCGGAACAGCCTTGCTGCGGCGTCGGGGAGCCAGGCGTGTGCCTTGCCGCCCAGCACCCAGAGCTGCACCAGAAGCCTCGACCATTCGAGCCAGTGGCCCGGTGTGGTGCCCGCGGGCCGGAACATGTCGGAGCCCTTGTAGGATTTGTCGAGGTTCCAGCCGGAATCGAAATGCTCGGCGACGGCATAGTCGAGGGCGGCGGCGTGGCGGGCGATGATGAGGCTGGCAATGCGCTCCGCCATCGTGAGGTAGCCGCGCTCGCCTGTGGCCTCGAAGGCGGCCATGAGCGCTTCGGTCAGGTGCATGTTGGAGTTCTGGCCGCGGTAATCGGTGATCTTCGACCAGTCGCGGGCATATTCCTCCGAAACCGCGCCATGACTGTCTTCCCAGAAGCGGGTTTTGAGGACGTCGGTGATATCGGCCAGCATCTTGTCTGCCAACGGATGGCCGAGGTGCTTGGCATCGGCCGCAGCCAGCAGGACGAAAGCGTGGCCATAGGCCTGCTTGCTGTCATCCTTGTAGCCGTCGTCGTCGACCGACCAGCAATAGCCGCCATACTTTTGGTCGCGATGACCGTCCCACAGATAGCGCATGCCGTGATCGACGATGTCGTCCGAACCGGGCCGTCCGAGGAGATGGCCAATGGCGAAGCAATGGACCATGCGGGCCGTGGCATGGATCTGGCGCAATGAGCCGAACGGCTTGCCATCGGCATCGAGATCGAAGAAGCCGCCCTTCGGATTGACGGCGTTGAACTGGAACATGTCGAAGAGGCAGTCGGCCTTTTCCAAGAGCCAGCGGCGATGGTAGGCGCGCGTCGTCCAGGGTGTATCTTGGGTCATGGGCATTCCGGTTGCGAAGTCGCCTGCGAGTTATAAGGGCAGGGGGCGATCCGTCAAATGAAGGCTATTCGACGCGGACGTGAGCGCTGGCCGTCTTGCCCCGCGCATCGATGACGGAGAGACGGGCGAAGCCCTTTCCCGGCTCGTCCCAGAAGGCGCTGCGCCGAAATTCGCCGCTGGCCACCGGCACGCCATCCACCAGCCAGGTGAAGGGCGGGGTGCCGCCATTGACCTTGAGCCCGACGCTGTCGCCTTCGACATCAAGCCGCGCGCCGTCCGGCGGAAAGGCAATGGCCAGCGGCGCATCGCCCGACGTGACTCCCGCGACCTGCGGCAGGCTTTGCGGCCGGAAGCGCTGCAAGGCGGCAGGCAGATCCGTTGTGCGCATGAACAGAACGCCGGGCGGTGGCGGAGGCAATGGCTTGCGGCGCGGGCCAAGCCGCTGGAAGGCCTCGAACAGGATGGGAGCGGCAGCCAGCCGGCCGACCACGCCCGGCACGGCAGCACCATCGGGGCGGCCCACCCACACCGCGATGGTGGTTGCGCCATCATATCCCACCGACCAGGCATCACGATAGCCGTAGGATGTTCCCGTCTTGAAGGCGATACGGCCAGATATGGCATTCTCCGGTGCCGGGGCACCCTGCAGGATGTCGCCAATCATCCACGCCGCTTGCGGCTCCAGCAGGCGGCGGAGATGAGGAGCCGTTTTGTGATCCGCCACTTGCCAGACCAGCGGCAGCGGCTGTCCACCCCGCGCCAGGGCCAGATAGAGTGTCGCGAGATCGGTGAGCCTGACCCCGGCACCGCCAAGCCCGACGGCGAGGCCGGGGGCAGAGTTGGACGGCAGCACCAGTTTGACGCCGGCATTTGTGGTGCGCGCCACCAGCCGGTCCGGCCCCACCTCATTGAGGATCCGCAGCGCCGGCACGTTGAGCGACTGCTGGAGTGCTGTACGCACCGTCACCGTGCCGTGGAAGGCGTCGTCGAAGTTCTCCGGCGCATAGGCCCCATAACGCACGGCGCGGTCGTCGATCAGGGTCTCCGGATGAACGATGCCGTCCTCGAAGGCGAGGCCGTAGATGAATGGCTTGAGGGTGGAACCGGGCGAACGTAGCGCGTTGGCGAGATCCATCTGGCCGGCGCGAATGCTGTCGAAATAGCCGGTGCTTCCGACATGGGCCAGGACTTCGCCGGTCTCATTGTCGACAACGAGAACAGCCGCCGCGACACCGGAGCCGATGGACAGGGCCCGGTCCCGTACCAGTGTTTCAAGGGAGGCCTGCAGGCCGCGCCTGATGGTCGTGGTTTCGACGCGCGAGTCGGGCGATGACCGCGCGATCCGCTCCGCCACCTGCGCGGCGAACATGGGGAATGCGAGGCGTCCCTTGGGCGCGGCCTCGATGCTGGCGGCCTCGGCCTGGTCGGCATTGATGATGCCGGCGTGACGCAGGCGCAAGATGACACGGTCACGTGCGGCCTTGGCGGTCTTGGGGCGGCGGTCGGGGCGCCGTACTTCCGGCGATTGCGGCAACGCCACCAGCAGGGCCGCCTCGGCGGTGGAGAGCCGCTTCGGCTCCTTGCCGAAATAGGCGAGCGTCGCCGCACGCGTGCCCTCGATGTTGCCGCCATAGGGGGCCAGCGCCAGATACAGATCGAGGATCTGCTTCTTGCTGAGCCGCTGCTCCAGCTGAATGGCGCGGATCATCTCCGCCAGCTTGTCGGAAAAGCTGCGTTCCGGCCGCGGTTCGAGCAGACGGGCGACCTGCATGGTGAGCGTCGAGCCGCCAGAAACGATGTGGCGATTCCAAATGGCCTGCGCGGCCGCCCGCAGCATGGCCCGCGGGTCGACGCCGTGATGATCGTAGAAGCGCTTGTCCTCGTAGGCGATCAGCATACGGAGGAAACGCGGGTCGACGTCGTCGCTTGAGACGGGAAGGCGCCAGTAGCCATCCTTGGTGATGAACGGCCTGAGCAGCTTGCCGTCGCGGTCCACCACCAGCGTGGAATAGGTGATCTTGTCTCCGAGCGGCACCGGCCCCAGCTTGCGGAGCGTCTCCGACAAGGTGAAGCCGATGGCGTTGACGGCGAGCCCAGCGCAGAGAAGCCCCGCATAGAGGCGCAAGGCCCAGGATGTGCGGGGCTTCGCCGTCATGTCAGTCGGCCGTGACGATCACGCTGCCTGTC
>CAZECZ010000165.1:0-9298 GCA_964510815.1 uncultured Aestuariivirga sp. | reverse complement strand
ATCCCTTTGCTTGAACGTGATGAGCGTTGCGGGCTGATGCGCTTGCAGCGCGCGTGAGGTGATAAACCAAACCCGATGAAAACGGGTTCACAGGCCGCGGAAAGCCTGGTCGAGATCATCCAGAAGGTCCTCGGTGTTCTCAAGCCCCACGGACAGCCGGATGAGGCCGTCGGAGATACCGTGGCGGGCCCTTTCTTCGGCCCCGTAGGACGCGTGGGTCATGCTGGCGGGATGCTGGATCAAGGTTTCGGCATCTCCGAGGCTCACAGCCCGGTGGATAAGCTTCAACGCATTCATGAATTTTCGGCCGCGTTCGATGCCGCCATCCATTTCAAAGGCGATCAGTCCGCCTCCCGCACTCATCTGCCGCAGGAAGACGCCGCGTGCTGGATTGGCCGCGAGCCCGGGATAAGAGATGTCGGAAACGGCACCTTGGGAACCCAAATAGTCGGCGATCGCTGCTGCCGAACGCGAATGTTGCGCTACCCGAAGTTCCAGCGTCTTGAGACCGCGCAGCACGAGAAATGCCGTGAGCGGCGACAGCGTGCTGCCGGTCAGATAGCGCAGGCCATTCATGCGGATTTCCTTGACCAGATCGGCCTTGCCGACCACGATGCCGGCGAGAAGATCGCCGTGACCGCCAAGATATTTTGTCGCCGAGTGGATAACGAGATCGGCACCATGTTCAATCGGCCGCTGCAGAACCGGCGTCGCGAAGGTGTTGTCAACGACGGTCAGCGCTCCCGCCTTGCGTGCGACGGCTGCAACCATGGCGATATCGATTACCCGCACATTGGGGTTGGCGGGCGTTTCGAAGAATATCGCCGCGAAGGGCTCCTTGGCGGCAGCGGCGAGCGAGGCGGGATCAGTGAGATCGGCAAAGATCGTTTCGATACCGTAACGGCTGAGCTTGCTGAAATAGGTGAAGCTGTTGCCATAGAGGATCTTGTCGGCAATCACCCGGTCGCCCGCCTTGAGAAGCGTCCAGAATGTCGCGCTGATCGCCCCCATGCCCGAGGCGACGGCAAGGCCGGCTTCGGCTCCTTCCAGGCTGGCGATGCGCTGTTCCAGCAATGCCTGGGTGGGGTTGCGGGTCCGGCCATAGACATAGCCGGGAGTGGTGCCGGCGAAAAATTCAGCTCCCTGCTCCACCGTTTCAAAGGCATAGGTGGAGGTTTGGTAGATCGGCGGCGTCAGCGCGCCCTGTTCGGTTGCCGGGTCATAGCCTAAGTGAATGGCCCGGGTTGAAATACCTTGCTGGTCGTTGCGTCTGCCAGATCGTGAATCGCTCATCTGCGTCCTTGCCTTCCGATTGGCAGTAGCTAGCATCATCCCATGCCAGGAACAAAGCCATGACTTCGCCCAGACCATCACAGGAAGACGCGCAGGCGGTGTTGTCATCCTGCCCCTTGTTCGCAGGTGCCGACGCTGCCGACATCGCCGCGCTCGCTGCCATCGCAATGCCAGTCTCATGGCCAGCAGGTTCACTCATCTTCCAGCAGGGCGACCCGGGCGACTACATGGCGGTCATCACAGAAGGCCGCATCCGTTTGAGCCTGACCACGGCATCGGGCCGGGAGCTGACGCTTCGTCATGCGGACCGTGGCGCGGTGATCGGGGAGATGGCGGTGTTGGACCTACAGGACCGTTCGGCCGACGCAACGGCGACAGCCGCCTCGCGCGGGCTCATCATCCGCCGCGCCGCCTTCGACCGGCTGCTTGCCGAGCGTCCCGGCGTGGCGCAAACCGTGATTCGATATTTGAGCCGCAGGCTGCGGGAAACCACCTACCAACTCGAGTCTGTGGCGCTCTATGAGCTGTCGGCGAGGCTTGCACGCTTCCTGTTGGCAACGCTGCGGCAGGTGCACGGCGAAACCCTCGGCGACACGGCAAGACTGACACTTGACCTGGGGCAGTCGGAGATCGCGGCGATTCTCGGCGCCAGCCGGCCGAAGCTCAATCGGGCCCTGGCAAGCCTGTCCGAACAGGCTGCGATACAGCGTAACGGCCGTGAACTCGTCTGCGACGTAGCGGAGTTGGAGGCAATTGCAGCCGCGGACGAGATCTGAGGAGATGGGCTGGCTTGCCAACCGGCCGACTTTGCGCGCCAGTCTCCTCGGCATCCTGGCCGCGGTTTTCGTCTCCTTGCTCATCCTCCGTCCCCCGGCCCTTGTAACAGCCATGCGGGAGTGGGCCATCGGCATTGCATCCCAGTTGCGACAACCGCCAGCAAGCGCCGAGGTTGTGGTGGTCGACATCGACCAGGACGCGATCGCGGCAAATGGAGCCTGGCCTTGGCCGCGAGAAAAGCTGGCAGACCTGATCAGCCAGATTGCCGATGCGGGCCCCAAGGCCGTCGCCCTGGACATTGTCCTGAGCGGGAAATGCGATAGCGGGGACCCAGGCAACGCGGCACTGGCCAAAGCCCTCGCAAAGGCAAGAACGAGCCTGGGATTCGTTCTGCCCGGAGTCGAGCCCAGTCCATCGCCAATGGTGTCGATCGCCGTCAAGCCGCCCGTTCGCCTGCCGCGTCTCTGGCAGTCTGCTGGCGCCGAACTCCCCTGCGCCGAGTTGCGAGCAGGCGCCGCTGGCCTGGGACTCGTGTCCCTCGCTGGTGATTCCTCGGCAAGTGTCACGAACGTGCCAGCTCTCACCTCCATCGGCGAGACGCTGTATCCCGGCCTCGCAGTTGATGCGGTGCGCCTGGCGACGGGGTCTGGCATCATGATCCTGGAGGGAAGCCCTGACACGGTACTGTCTTCCAGTGCCTTCCGGGCTCATCTTGATCAGACGGGCGATGTCCGTCTCCATGCTTCTGGCCCGGCGGAATGGGTGAGGCGCACGGTCTCCGCAAAAGAGGTCTTGGCCGGAGACGGCCATAGGCTTCAGGGTAAGATCGTTCTTGTCGGCAGCAGCCTGCCGCAGCTTGGGGCACTCCGCCCGACCGCGGCGGACCCGCTCGCTCCATCCACCCAGATCCACGCCGATATTACCGCGGGCCTGCTCCGCGGCAGCTTGCCCTGGCGGCCCACAATCGCCCCCCTATTGGAAGTGCTGGCGCTGGCGCTGGGAGCAGGAGTGGTACTTGTCGCGGCCCTTTGGCTGCGGCCTACGCTGTCGTCCGCCGTTACCGCACTTGCTGCGCTGGGGCTCGGTCTGGCAGCAATATTTACCTACCATCTCGTGGGATTGGCGCTTGACCCGTTGTGGCCCGCCATAGGCGTTGCGGCCACTGGTATGGCTGCCGGCCTGTCGCAATATTCTGCCGCACGGAATGCGGAAGCTGCAATCCGGCGCAGCTTCGAACAGCGCCTCCCGCCCGCCGTGGTCGCGAAGTTATCGAAGGCCGGCGCAGACCTCAAGATTGGCGGCGAAGAACGCGTGATCACGGCCCTCTTCACGGACATCGAAGGCTTCACGGCCATGACAACTGCGGCGGCCCCCCGCGACCTCGTAAGGCTCCTGGATGGCTATTTCAATGGCATCACTCGCATCGTCACGGAGCACGGCGGCATGGTGGACAAGATCGTCGGCGATGCAGCCCATTCCTTCTTCAACATGCCACAGGAATTGGCTGGCCATGAGTGCAAAGCGCTTGAATGCGCAGACGCAATCCTCGCCTTCTCGGAAACTTACAGGCACACTCCTGATGCTGCGCGCGCCGGATTTGGGCGCACGCGGATCGGCATCGAGACCGGGCCAGCCATCGTCGGTGACGTGGGCTCTGGTGGGAAGATCGACTACTCCGCCCATGGACCGGCCGTGAACCTCGCGGCTCGCTTGCAGGAGGCCAACAAGGTAACGGGGACCAGCATCCTGGCTGGACCTGGGATGAAGGCGGCAAATCCGGCTGGCTGGTCTCTCGAAAGTCTGGGCCACCATGAGATGCGCGGTTTTGGACCGGTCGAGGTCTACTCGCCACGCCGGGACCAACGCATCTAGAGCCCGACGCTGACCAGCGCTTCGTCGATCCGAGCCTTGCCCCAACTTGTCACTTCACCGGGCGGTTCGCCGGCTGCCGGGATATTGACGCCCTGCCCCGCCTCCAAATGGCGGCTCACGCCTGCGGCTTGAACCTCTACCACGCCCCGTTCGACAAATACGCCAAACACGCCACGGCTGGGTCCCGCAAAGAACCGCGTACCGCGAACGGCGATGAGCCCGAAACGCGAACGTATCGTGAGATCGATTTTGGGCAGTTCCTCTGCCCGGTCGAGCAACAGCGCTCCTTCGCCCAGTTCCAACACGCCACCGGCATCGGCAATAAACTGATCGATCAGCAGCCGGGCCTGACTGCCCAGATGAACCGTCGTACCTCCCGACAGATCGAGCCGCGCAAAACTGGCCTCCCGGGTTTCAACCAAGTCCCTGAGGAGCACGTCGGCGCCATTGCCAAGATTTCTCACATCCTCCGACTGGTGAGCCAAGACCTCGCCGCGGACGTCGAATGCTTCGCCGATAGCATCGGCGGCCTTGGCGCTGGAGGCCGCACCAAGCAGAATGACTGGTATCGCTGCAATGAGCCGCCTTCTGGTGATCGGCAAGGCCTTGAACTGCATCATGTCTGGGCATCTCTCGTCCAATGAATTGTACTGCACGGCGTTGTAGTCGATGTCGACCGACCCATCGCATTCTAGCATGTCTGTCATCTTGCCAGTACTGAATCCGCAGGCCTGTTTCTCAGGGAACAGCAGCGCCGCCGGCCTCCTTCTAGTCTGGATCCATTCAATGAGCCGGTGACGGTTCGTAACCCAGACGAGGAGAACGATCATGGCTTTCACGATTTATCGCAATGTCATCAAGTACAGCGGCGGCAGCCAGACGCTTGTCGGCTCAGATACCACTGATCTCATCAAGCCCAGCGACACCACCTTCGACGCAAACGATAACCCGGTCGCCTTCGAAGGCGGGAATGATACGCTGTTCGGTCTCGGCGCGAATGATTTTCTGATCGGCGGAGATGGCAACGACCGCCTGTTCGGCGGGTCTGAAGACGACATCCTGTTGGGCGGCACCGGCAATGATACCTTGTTCGGCGGTTCCGGTGACGACCTCATGAAGGGCAACTCCGGCGACGACACGATTGCGGTGGAATCGAACCTTGCCAACTTTGGAACAGACAAGATTTCCGGCGGCACTGGATTTGACCGCGTGGTGTTCCAGACAGCTACGGTCAAGGAGCAATTCCTGGCCGCGCCCACCGTTTCCATCGCTGATTCAAATGTCGGCGTCCGGGTAGATCTGGTGAACCCGCTTGCTCCGGGCAATGTGAGCACGTTCATCGCGACCAGCACTCCCGATGGAGACATTACCAACTCGGTTTTTGCAAGAAGTCTCGGCCGCATACTCGACGCCGACAGCGACAAGGCAATTCTGGCGGACATTGAGGAATTCCAGCTCACCGATCGCAGCGACCTCTTCCTCGACTCCTCCGCCAGCCACATTATCAGCGGTGGCGGCGGCAACGATTATATCAGCGGCGGTGATGGCTTCGACATCATCGACGGCGGCGCGGGGATCGATACGGCCATGTATCGGACGTCGAGCGAGCGCGTGTCGGTGTTCCTGCAGGACTTCGGCTCTGGCGGCAGCGGTTCCGGCGGCGAAGCGGAAGGCGACCGGTTGATCAGCATTGAGAATGTCTACGGGTCCGAATTCAACGATTTCATCGTTGGCGATGCGAACAGCAATGACCTGCGTGGCTTCGGCGGAAATGATTTCCTGTCCGCTGCCAGTGGAAACGACAAGCTGTTCGGTGGAAGGGGAGACGACACACTTCGCGGCGGCACCGGCAATGATGCGATCGACGGTGGCGAAGGCAATGACACAGCCCAGTTCTCTGACTGGAATGGCACCACTGCGACTTTCCTGGAGTCGATCCGTGGCCAGATCACTCTGGCCGATGGCGACGCCCCAAGCTCAGCGAGTCTCATCAGCACCAGTTTCAATTTCACAACCCGTCAACAGGTGAACACCGTTCTCGAGGTGGACACACTGCGAAACATCGAGAATGTCGAAGGCAGCAAGCATGGCGACATCATCACCGGCAACAGTGCTGCCAATGTCCTGAACGGGCTTGATGGCAACGACACTATCGATGGCGGCAGGGGCAATGATACGCTGATCGGTGGCAATGGCGTCGACACCGCGACTTTTGCTGCAACCACGGATACGGAGCGGGTCAGCGTCACCGCCTCGCTGACCACCAATACCGCCGTGGTAACCCGTACGGATGTGACTGACGGTGTTTCGAAGGTCACAACCGAAACCGACACGCTGTCCGGGATCGAAAACCTGACTGGCACGGCTGGCAATGACAGGCTGATCGGCGACGGCAATGTCAATGTTCTCAGGGGCGAAGGCGGCAATGACTTGCTTATGGGCCGTGCTGGCGCTGACGTTCTGAATGGTGGCGCGGGGACCGACACCGTCTCCTACGAAGGCTCCGCCGGCGTCACAGTCAACCTTGCAACCAACTCGGGTTCTGGCGGCGATGCCGAGGGCGACACGTTCGTTTCGATTGAAAACATCACCGGGTCGTTTGCGTCGGATATACTCATTGGCAATGCGGCAAGAAACGAAACCTCTGGCGGCCTTGGCAATGATACAATCGAGGGCGGCGGGAGCGGTGACAGGCTCGACGGAGGCAGCGGCCTCAATACGCTGAGTTACGAAGGTTCGGCGGGGGTCCAGATGTCGCTTGATGGTCTGCTCACCGCTACAGGCGATGCAGCGGGCGATGAAATCTTCAACTTTCGTAACATTGCCGGCTCGGCAACGGGCAATGATATCCTCCGTGGCGACCAGTTTTCCAACATCCTCACAGGCGGTGGCGGCGATGACCGGTTGCAGGGTGGTAGTGGCGCTGACAGGCTCGATGGCGGCGACGGCTTCGACCAGGCCGACTACTCGCAAGACGGTGCTGTCACGATCGATCTAGTGAGAAACATCTTCTCCGGAGCTGCCAATGGTGACCAGTTCATCAGCATCGAAGGCGTAATCGGCGGTTTCGGCAACAACGTCATGAAGGGCAATGGCGCGGACAACACGTTCTCGGTGACGGGTGGCGATAGCCGGCTCGTCGGCCGCAGTGGAAACGATACTCTGCTCGGCGCCAGCGGTGCGGACCTTCTGCAGGGCGGCAGTGGAAACGATACCATGAATGGTGGCGCCAACAACGACCGGCTCTTGGGCAACCTTGGCGCCGACACCATGAACGGCAGCTTCGGCGATGACGTCTTGAATGGTGGCAATGGCAACGACGTCATGACCGGAGGATTGGGGAATGATGTCTTCGTCTTCAATGGCCGCAACGCCGGCCAGGACACGATCACGGACTTCGAGGATGGGCGAGATGCGATCCGCTTCAAGACCGCTCTTGTCGACAGTTTTGACGATCTCGCCATCGCCGGCAATGGATCCGACCATGTGACGGTGGTTTATGGAGATCAGTCCATTGAGATTTTCGGCAACAATCCCATCACCCTGACAGCGGACGATTTCGCCATCATCTAGTCTGGAGGCGGTGGCGAAAGGCGGCGGCGGACCAGTTCGCCGCCGCGTTTTTGCGGCATGGGAAACGTTCCGATCTATTTCACAGCAGCGATAAAGAAGCGCGGAATGGCGCCATACTTGGTCATCCCTGCGTTCTGCCGGCCCTCCGTGAGTTCCGCGACCTTCGTGGTCACAGCCTCTTCAAGTTCGGGGATCGAGAGACGGCCATCCTCACCATAGTATTTGGCGTCGTCGATGATCGACAGCAGCGCCTCCGTGAAGGCACCGTTTTGCCAATCGGCTCTCTCATAGGAGACTTCGCGGCCCTGGGATGACGCGAACATAACCAGGCCCGCCGCCTCCTGGCCGAAATCATTCGCCGCCCGGCTCATGTCCACGAGCCCTTCGATCCCGGCACCAGAGCGGCAAGTGTCCATGAACAGCACGACCTTGCCGGGCACCTTGGCAAGCGACTTTCGAATGACGTCGCCAGAGACGGCGGTGGCCGGCAGCATGACTTCTTCCATCTCCGCATCGGCCGAGAGATAGTAGTAATCAAGCGAGGCATCGGTCACGCCGTGCCCGGCGAGGAAAACGATCACCATGTCGTCCGCCGTCGCCTTCTTGCGCAGCTTCACGAGGGCCGCTTCGATGGCGGATTTGGTGGCGTCGCTGTTGACGACGGTCTCGATGTCGACGGTGTCGTAGAACAAGCCCTCTTGCGCCTTCAGGGCGCCGGCGAAATCTTCGGCATCCTTTGCCGCGAAGCCGAGGTTCAGGTCCTTGTTGTTATATTCACTGATGCCAGCTAGCACCGCAAACAGCTTCGGCTTCTTCTCAACGGTCTTCTCTCCCAACCACCTGATCGGAATTTCAGCTGCCACCGAAGGCTGGTCTCCGATATAGGCGATGATCGAGAGCAGAACGTCGCGCGGCGGAACGTCCAGCGTAAGCGACTGTGACGTGTCGAGCGCCAGGCTCTCGTCCACTTCCGCCGCTCCCCGCGTCGAGACCGGACGATCGTCGATGCGCGCTTCCACGCGGGTAACGGCGCGACCCGTGGGCGATGTGAGGAGATAGTTTACGGAGATCTCCTGCGTCTTCGCTTCGATGGCCTCGCCCACGTCAAGCAAGGTCACCGATGCCGGCAGCAGCGCATCGATGGGTACGACAGGCCCATCCTTGCGGCCGGCCATGTTGTTCGCCTCTTTCACGGCGGCATCGACCGAGCGCAGCGCCACCACGCGCGCGATGATATCCGGCCGGTAGAACTGGTCGCGGAATCGCGAGGCAGGATAGAATTTAGGCGTGTCGCTCCAGCTCTTGCCATTGACGTGCCAGCCGATAAGTTCCTCGGCGCCAGGCGAAGCGGCATAGTAGCCCTGTGGTGACCAGGCGATCCAGCGCTTCGACGGCGTGTGAACGAAGAAGGCCAGAAGCTCCTCCCCATAGAGCGCATCGTACCAGCGGATGGTACCATCGGCGTGCGCCGCAACGACAACCAACCCGTCGCTCGAAAGATTCACACCCCACGTGGTGCCCGGCACCGGGTGCCGCCAGAATTGGCCACCACTCACATCATATTTGGCAATCGTGTAGTTCATGCCGAGTATAAAGGTCTTCTTGTTCGGCGAGATGGCGAGACTATGCGAGCGGTCCCAGTCTCCAATGGGGATGCGGGCATCGCCGCTCATGGGAGCGTCTGTGTCTTCCCAGTTGATGGGGAGCGAGGTGACATCGGCAGGGTGGAAGCCGTTGGGCGGCGTGGGTGCATGCGCCGGAGGCGGCGTGTAGTTCGGAGCCT
>CAZECZ010000164.1:0-9475 GCA_964510815.1 uncultured Aestuariivirga sp. | reverse complement strand
CATCCCAACGACCACGTCAACATGAGCCAGTCGTCGAACGACACCTACCCGACGGCCATGCACATCGCCTGCGCGGAAGAAATTCATCACCGCCTGCTCCCTGCCCTCGCCAAGCTCCGCAACGCGCTGAACGACAAGGCCCAGGCCTGGAAGTCGATCATCAAGATCGGCCGGACGCATACGCAGGACGCAACCCCGCTGACCCTTGGCCAGGAATTCTCCGGCTATGCCCAGCAGGTCGAAAACGGCATCGCCCGCATCGAACAAACCATGCCGATGCTGATGCAACTGGCGCAAGGCGGCACCGCAGTCGGCACCGGGCTCAACGCCCCCATCGGCTTTGCCGAAATGGTGGCTGAGAAGATCGCGGCCATCACGCAGATGAAGTTCACCACCGCGCCGAACAAGTTCGAGGCGCTCGCCGCCCACGATGCCATGGTGATGAGCCACGGCGCCATCAACACGGTGGCGGCGTCGTTGTTCAAGATCGCCAACGACATCCGTTTCCTCGGCTCGGGCCCGCGCTCGGGGCTGGGCGAGCTGTCGCTGCCCGAAAACGAGCCGGGGTCATCCATCATGCCGGGCAAAGTCAACCCGACGCAGTGCGAAGCCATGACGATGGTCTGTGTACAGATCTTCGGCAACCACGCGGCATTGACCTTCGCCGGAAGCCAGGGCCACTTCGAGCTCAACGTGTTCAATCCCGTCATGGCCTATAATTTCCTCCAGTCGGTGCGCCTGATGGCGGATGCGGCGGTGAGCTTCACCGACAATTGCGTCACAGGCATCGAGGCCCGCGAAGACAACATCAAGGCAGCACTCGGGCGCTCGCTGATGCTGGTGACGGCACTGGCGCCGAAATATGGCTACGACCGCGCCGCCAAGATCGCCAAGACCGCCCACAAGAATGGCACGACCTTGCGCGAGGAAGCGGTGAAGGACGGCATCGATGGTGCCGATTTCGATGCCATCGTGCGCCCCGAGGATATGATCGGGCCCAAGTAGGGATCGGAAAGATGGGCGACATCGTCAGCTTCAAGCTGCACCGCAAGCGCAAGGATCGCGCCGCCAGGGAAGACGTGGCAGCGGAGAACCGGGCCAGGTTCGGCCGGTCGAAGGACGAACGCGACCTCACGAAGGCGCGGGACGACAAGGCGGCCAAGGACCTCGACGCCCACAAGCGCGAGGACTGATGGCGAAGGACCTCAAGCGGTCGCTGACCATCGCCGGCCACCGCACATCGCTGTCGCTGGAGCCCGAGTTCTGGGCGGCGCTGCAAGACCAGGCCGCAGCGCGCCGCAGCTCGGTGGCAGCCCTCGTGTCCGAGATCGACGCCGGCCGCGGCGGCCGCAACCTGTCCAGCGCCATCAGGGTCTGGCTGTTGAAGGAAATCGAGCGCGCCGGCCCGGTTACTGCGACGGAGACGCCGGTGGAAAAACGATAGGCGCACCGATCGGCTGATCGAGGATCACCGCGTCCGTAGATTGAACCGGCGCCTTTCGTTTCGCGGTCTGCCGTGGTGGAGGGGCGGCGGTTTCAGGCTTGGTCTTCGGCACCGGCGGCGGCGAAACCTCCGGCAGCGCCGCAGCCATCTTGCCGATCTGGCGGTGCACACGGATTTCCCGCAGCCGTTTGCGAACCTCGTCCTTGTTGATTTCGGTATTGGCGGCGCGCTCCGCCTCCATCTTCTGGCGCTGGACCTCGGCCGCCAGCAGCCGCATTTCCGCATGCACCTTCAGTTCCCGGCGGCGCAGCAGCAGTTCGTCGCGCTGGGCGTAATAGGCTTCAAGCCGCGCCTGGTCCTCGCGCCGCTGCTTCTCCTCCTCCAGCGCCAGCCGCCGCTGCTCGGCCTGCAGCCGCTCCAGCTCGTCGACGCCCTTCTGCATGAGAGTGACACCCAGCATGGTGGCAAGTTCCGTATTGTCCTCGACCCGCCCCAGCGCCACCGGCGGACCGCCATAGGTGATGGTCATGACAGGCAGATTGGGACGCGCCTTGAAGGCCAGCGTCACCACCGCTCCGATTTCGCCCAGCGCCAGTTCGGCATCGGTCTGGATCGTCACATCGGCGTCGGGCGTGTGGAGGTTCACCGGCAGGAACGACACTTGCCCGTTGACGATGGTGACCGTGCCCTTGATGTCGCCGAACGCCAGTCCATCGCCGCCGCGCAGCCGGTCAAAGGCCCTGGTGATGTCCGCTGCATCCTTGGCCGATTGGATTGCCGCCGTGAAATCGGCAGGCGAAAGCCCCAGCAGCTTGAAGTTCGCAAAGCTGTAGGACCCCGTGCCCTTGATGGCCGCCAGCGCTCCGCCGGGGCTGCGGCCCTCGCCTTCGAACTTGATGTCGAACAGGCCCTGCCCCTCTGCGACCGGCTGTCCCCCGGCCAGCAGCAATTGGTGACCGAGGTCGACAGGCAGGCTGACCCGGCCCTCGATCCGCCGCAACGCGCCTGTTCCCGAGGATGCCAGTTCCACATGGGCATCGCGTCCATCCGCATCCTTGGCGAACAAGGCCAATCGGATCTCGCCGTCCTGGGCGGTAAGGCCGATCTCCGCGTTGCGGGCCTCGAAATGGGAGTGGATGGCAAGGGCCGCTGGCTTGATCCACACTTCACCACTCAAACCAAGCGGCAGGCTGCTGCGGAAGCCCGAGTCGAGGCTGGGGCCGGTGCCGTTCCACTCGATGAACGTCGCGGCCAGTACGTCGCCAAGCGTCAGGCGGCCAGAATCGACGTGGGCCGAAATCTTGCCATCCGGTGTCACGGACAAACGCCCCTTGATGGATGCGCCGCCCAGCCGCCCATCGAGATCGGCTACGGAGTATTGGCCATCCGCATAGGTGACCGTCCCATCAAGAACCGCTGCCACATCAGCCACGTCGACGATGGGAATGCCGGAGGCGCCGATCAGCGCCCGCACATCCGTGCTCCGCATCGACAGTTTGCCATCGAGCCCAAGTCCGGGCGCCAGCGGATCGATCGTTCCGTTGTAATCGGCGCGCGCGCCATAGGCCTGGATCGACAGGGTGGCCATATAGCCGTCCGCCGGCCGCCCGGCCGCCTTGATCTCGGCCCGCCCCGGAACTTCATCGATGGCCACGGACTGAAGCCCGGCCAGACGAACGAGGCGTCCCGATGTGGCGCTGTCGATGCTCAATTGGCCGCTCATCACCTGGTCCGCATCCATGCTGCCCGAGCCGCTGATGACGAGTTCGTCGACCGTCCCGCGAACATTGACGGCCACCGTGGCGCCCTGTTCCCCCGGCTTGACGCTGAGGTTGGCCCGCAGGTCCGTCTGGCCAAGGCCGCGCGCCCAGGCCTGTGCAGCGTCGCCGTGGATAATGCCCGCCAGCCGCAGCAACTCACTGGGATCGTCAGCCTTGATGTCAAGGTCAACCGACCCATCTGGACCATTGGCGCTGTCCAGAACGAGGCCCATGGCCTCGAGGCGTGCCCCTCCGACGGACCCGATCTCCAGCGTGCGAAGATCAAGGCCGGTGGCGCCCGAAGCCAGGTCGAGCGCCACATCGCCGGCGCGCACCCCATTGAGTAATAGCTCCTCGGCCTGCAGCGTCAGCCTGACGTCGGGCGCATCCTCGTGCGGCAGCGCCATGGCGAAAAGCCCCGCCAGGCCGGCGCCGCCCTGCGGCGAAACCGCCGACAGGCCGCCGGGCACGAAGCTGTCGATATCCAGCCGCTTGCTGTCGAGCCGCACCTCGATGGACGGACGCCCCCCGGACGACAGGACGAACTGCCCAACGCCCTGATCGCCGTCGATTTCATAATGCGCGTTGGTCAGCCTGAACCGCGCCAGCGTTGCGTCGACATCGGTCTGCAGTTTCAGCCGGCCCCGGCTTCCCGTCCAATAGGGCGCCACCGCATCGCGCAGTTCCGGCGACACCCAGAACGACAATTGACGGAGATCATTCGCCTCCAGCGCCAGCGTCCCACTGAGTTCAGGGCCGGCCGGCGACGGCAACAGCTTGCCGCGAAACAGCATCTTGGAACGCCCCGGAAGGCCGGCCGTCAATTCGCCGATCTCCAGCCGGTTGTGATCCGCCGCAACCTTGAGACTCGCCATGTCGAGGGTTTCGCCGCCAACCTTGACGGCGGTGACGGCGAGATTGCCGGACACGCTCATGTCCGCCGGAAGGCGGTCCAGCAGTTGATTGGCAAAAGCCAGGCTACCCGCCTCACGCAGCAGGCTGCGGGACCGCGCGCCGGCAAGCTGGTCGAGATCGAGCATCGAGGCCGTCATGTCAGCCGTGGCGGTGATATGGCGTCCGAGCGTCACCCGCGCCGTCCCGGTGGTGAGCGCACCGCCTTCGGCCGGGTTTTGCGGCCCGATCTCGATGCCGTCGAGATCGACCACATCGAAATCGGCTTTCACCTTCGATGTGAAAACCAGCGGACGAAGCTGTCCCTCGGCGTCGGCCTTGCCATCGCGGGTCCCCGCCGGCTCGATCCGCAGCGTGCCAGCGGCCTTGCCATCGCCCGCCGTCCCGTCGAAGCCGAAGACGGCGCCCGACCCATCATGGCGTGCCACCCGCACGCCGACACGGAAGTCCTCGTCCGGCCGCCACACCCCGGTGGACAGTCCGATATCAAGCGATTGGCCGCGAAAATCCGCCGACGATCGCAGCCGCCATGGACCCGCCAGACCTGGAGCGGAGACGTCGGCAGAGACTCCCGTGAGGTCGTGAATTTCGCCGCGCCGCCGGTCGGCGAAGTGAACGGTACCGCCATGCACCGTGATCGAGTCGAGACTCACACGATTGAGCAGGTCGCTCTTGATCAGATCCTCGGCCGGCTGGAATTGCCAGTTGCCCCCGCCGGTTGCCAGCCGCTCCAGGTGGATGACGGGCTTTTCGATCTCGATCGACTCCACATCGATGCCGCCGCGCGCCAGTCCGCCCAGCGTCATCCGCACCACGATCCGCTCCGCCGTGGCGAAATGCGGGGCATCCAGACCGGGCGCATTGGCGATGCGGACATCGTCCGCGGTCAGCCGCGGCCACGGAAACAGCCGCACCGATATGTCGCCCATGATCTCGACCTTGCGGCCGGTCAGCTTGTGGCCATAGCCTTCGAGGTCAGTCCGGTAGCCGTTCCAGTTCACCACGAAGGGCGCTGCAAGCAGCGCTGCCACCGCCACCACCAGCACGATACCGAAATAGAAGACAGGCGATTTCCAGACCGTCATTGGCTGTCGTGTTGCAATCCCATTGCGTCAATCAAATGGCGGCATTCTTGCCGGGATTCATGATGTTGCGGGGGTCCAGCGCCCGCTTGATGTCGCGCATGAAGGCGAGTGCGGGCCCGTGCTCCTTTTCCAGATAGGCGATCTTGCCAGCACCGATACCATGCTCGCCGGTACAGGTGCCGCCCATGGCGATGGCCCGGTCGATGAGCCGTCCATAGACCGTCTTGACCCGCTTCACCTCGTCCTCGTCCGACCGGTCGCAGAACAGCACCACGTGGAAATTGCCGTCGCCCACATGGCCGACGATGGGGCCGTAGATATTGTTGGCGGCCAGATCGGCCTGCGTCTCGGTCACACAGTCTGCCAGCCGCGAGATCGGCACGCAGACGTCGGTGGCGAAGGCATCCTTGCCCGGCACCAGCGTCTTCGTGGCCCAGAAGGCGTCATGGCGGGCCTGCCACAGTTTCTGCCGGTCTTCTTCCTTGCTCGCCATGCTGTAGGGCCCGCCGCCCAGCTCCTCGGCGATGGCGGCAAATGTTTCCGCCTGTTCCTGCGCCGAGGCCGTCGTGCCGTGGAATTCGAGGAACAGCGTCGGCGTCACCTTGAGGTCGAGTTTCGAATAGGCGTTGAACGCCTTCACATGCTCGGCGTCCACCAGTTCGATGCGCGCCACCGGCAGCCCCATCTGGATCGCCGTGATGGTGGCGTTGCAGCACGCCTCGACACTCGGGAACGGACAGACGGCCGCGACGATCGACTCCGGAATGCCGTAGAGCTTGAGCGCCACCTCGGTGATGACGCCAAGGGTTCCTTCCGAGCCTACCAGCAGCCGGGTCAGGTCGTAGCCGGCCGACGACTTCTTGGCCCGCGACCCCGTGCGGATCACCTGGCCATTGGCCATGACGGCGGTCACGTTCAGCACGTTCTCGCGCATCGTGCCGTAGCGCACCGCGTTTGTGCCCGAAGCCCTGGTCGCCGTCATGCCGCCGAGGCTCGCATCCGCTCCGGGATCGACGGGAAAGAACAGCCCCTGGTCGCGCAAATGGCTGTTGAGCATCTTGCGGGTCACCCCCGCCTCCACCCGGCAATCGAGGTCGGCGGCATTGACCTCGAGGATCCGGTTCATGTTCGAGAGGTCGATGGAAATGCCCCCGAAAGGTGCGGTGAAATGGCCCTCCAGCGACGTGCCGGTGCCATAGGGAATGACCGGCGTATCGTATTTGCCGCAGATCGCGACGATCTTCTGCACCTCGTCCGTGCTGTGAACGAAAGCCACCGCATCGGGCGGCGCGCCGGGGTTCCAGGTCTGGTCCTTGCCGTGCTGTTCACGCACCGCGGGCGCCGTCGACAGCCGGTCACCCAGATGCTCGCGGATTTCGGCAACGGCTTGCGTTGCGCTGTTCTTGCGTGTCGGAGTATCCATGAGCTTGAAACTAGCAGAATTCGGAGAATTTGCGATGGGTTATCCCGCCCCCTTCGTCGGCCGCACCCAGCAGGTGGAAGACCAGTGGATCGACTACAACGGCCACTGCAATATGGCCTATTACAACGTCCTGTTCGATCGCGCCGGCGATGAGGCCTTCGCCGCCGTGGGGCTGGGGCCGGACTATGTGAAGGAACGCAACGCCTCCTTCTTCACGCTGGAGAGCCACAACACCTATCTGGCCGAACTCCATGCCGGTGATTCGGTCCGCATCGAAACCCAGTTTCTCGACTGCGACGCCAAGCGGGTTCACTACGTCCAGCAGATGTTCCACGCCGAAGAGGGCTGGCTGTCCTGCGTGACGGAGCTGATCGTGATGCACGTCGACATGGCCGCCAACAAGAAGTCGGCCCCCTTCCCGCCGGACGTGATGGACAAGATTGCTGCATTGCGGGAAGCGCACGGCCATCTCTCGGTGCCGCCGCAGGTGGGCCACAAGATGGGCATTCCGCGGAAATCCTGACGTCCGAAGCCAGAACCCATTCTGTGAATTAAATCAGCTACCACCCAAGCCTTCGCACCTGCGAAGGCGGCCGATCGATTCAAATTGTCGCCAGCTGTTCACGATGTCTACCGACAAAACTGGAGGCTCCGGCCCAACTTCGTCATACTCACGCAACATTTCAGGCCTAATGCCAGCGCATAGAAGATTTCGGGACAGCAACGAAGGAGGCGAAGAGATGAACCAGAATCTTGATGTGTTCGCAGAAGCGCTTGTTTTCGTGCATGGCATGCGTGCCGAGTCCGAAGCAGCCCTTCATGCCGCGCTGTGCGAAAAGTCCGGCGACATGGAAACGGCCGAAACCTGGCGCAGGGTGCAACGCGCAGTCCGCGATCAGGCCAAGCCGCGCCTGGCTGCCTGACTCCTTGAGGATCCGGGCGGCGATGTCAGTCGCCGCCGCCGCATCCGCTGCCACACCCCCCGCCGCCGCCACAGCCACTGTCTCCACCGCAGGAACTTCCGCATCCGTTGCCGCCATTCTTGCCGCCCTTCCACCAGTTGGCCGGCGTGACGAGGCGGAACACCAGGACGGCGGCGGCACCCAACACGACGATGAGGCCGACATTGGCGCTGCCATCCTCCTTGGTGAGGAGCGAGCAGCCGGCCATGGCAATGGCCGTGATAGCGAGGACCGCCAGCGGGAGCGGCCGGAAAATCGTGCGGGACGGCTTGGCAATGACCCAGACCTGGGCCGGGTCGACCTTGCGCGGCTGGCGCGCCGGGTCGAACCGCACCGCTGCTGGCGGCCAGAGATCCGATGGCGGCTCAACACCAAACTCCCGCGCATAGAGCGCCAGAGTGCGATCATACCAGTCCCGGAACTTCGTCCGCTCCGCGCCACCGCCCTTCGTCGGCCCATGATGCAGCGGCCGCCCCAACGCGTCCCCGCAGAATCGCTGCCAGTAGTTGCGGGTGTAGACCAGATGCAGATGCCAGACCTCGTCGACCGCGACCGGCGGCGTCATGGCGTCCGCCGAAACGCAGCACAGATAGGCGAAGCGGCGATATTCAGCGATGGCGCGGGCGGCAAAGCTCTCGGTCCAGCCATTCTCGCGCGCCAGCCGTTCGGAAAAGGGAAACGCGGCGTCCGGTTCATCGAAGGAAAACCGGCTGATCCTCTGCCACAAGGCTCTGTCGGTCATGGCCATTGGCGATTCCTCCCCGCATTCCGTTGGACGGAAAGGATATCACAATCGACGCCGGTCATGCCTCTGGCCTCCGCAAGGTTTCGCATTTCGTTCCAAGCGGCCTATATAGGGCTCTGAGGAATCGGACCCTGATGAACGCCAAGAATATCGACCTGAACGACTTTGACGATGACGACCTTCCGGCAGCACCAGCGCGCCCCGGCAGCCTGTCGCAGCGTGCCATGGCGCAGGCCGAGCCGCCCTATCTCAAGGGCCTGAACCCGGAACAGCGCGCCGCCGTCGAAATCACCGACGGCCCCCTCCTCGTGTTGGCCGGTGCCGGCACCGGCAAGACGCGGGTGCTGACCACCCGCCTCGCCCACATCCTCACCACCGGCCGGGCGTGGCCAGGCCAGATTCTCGCCGTCACCTTCACCAACAAGGCGGCGCGCGAGATGAAGGACAGGATCGGTGTGCTGATCGGCGGCGTGGTAGAGGGCATGACCTGGCTCGGCACCTTCCACGCCATCGGCGTCAAGATCCTCCGCAGCCATGCTGAACTGGCTGGCCTCAAATCCGGCTTTTCGATTCTCGACACCGACGACCAGATCAGGCTGCTGAAGCAGCTCTTGCAGGCCCATGACATCGACGAAAAGCGCTGGCCGGCGCGGCAGCTTGCCGCCCTGATCGACGGCTGGAAGAACCGCGGGCTTACCCCTGAGAAAATCCCGGCGGGCGAAGCCAACAGCTTCGCCAATGGGTTAGGCGGAAAACTTTATACGGAATATCAGCAGCGCCTGAAGATCGTGAACGCCTGCGACTTCGGCGACCTGCTGCTCGAAGTGCTGCGCATCTTCCAGGAGCATCCGGACGTGCTGAAGGAATATCAGCGCAAGTTCAAATATATGCTGGTGGACGAGTACCAGGATACCAATGTCGCCCAATACCTGTGGCTGCGGCTGCTCGCCCAGGGCCACCGCAACATCTGCTGCGTCGGCGACGATGACCAGTCGATCTACGGATGGCGCGGTGCGGAAGTCGACAACATCCTGCGCTTCGAAAAGGACTTTCCCGGCGCCAAGGTGATCCGGCTGGAGCGCAACTACCGCTCGACACCGGATATTCTGGGTGCCGCCTCCGGCCTCATTGCCAAGAACGAGAG
>CAZECZ010000163.1:0-9582 GCA_964510815.1 uncultured Aestuariivirga sp. | reverse complement strand
ACCAGGCGATCCTGGTGGATCTCGCCAACCGGCGCTTCTATTTCTTCTTCATCGAAATCTGGCCGCAGGAATTCTACTACGTCGCGGGCCTGCTGATCATGGCGGGCGTCGGTTTGTTCCTCATCACCTCGCTCTTCGGCCGCGCCTGGTGTGGCTATGCCTGCCCGCAGACCGTCTGGACCGATCTCTACATCGCCGTGGAGCGCTGGGTGGAAGGCGACCGCAATGCCCGCATGCGGCTCGACAAGGCTCCGTGGACGATGCCGAAGGTCTGGAAGCGGGGCCTCAAGATGGCCATCTGGCTCGCCATCGCCGTCGCCACCGGCGGCTTCTGGGTGTTCTACTTCGCCGATGCCCCCACCCTCTTCGTTCAACTGGTCACCGGCACGGCGCAGCCCGTCGCCTATTTCACCATCGCCATCCTGACCGCGACCACCTTCACCTTCGCCGGCTTCATGCGCGAGCAGGTGTGCACCTACATGTGCCCGTGGCCGCGCATCCAGGGGGCCATGCTGGACGAGGAATCCCTCATCGTCACCTACAACGCCTGGCGTGGCGAACCGCGCATGGCCGGCCGCAAGAAGGCCGAGGCCCAGGGACTCAAGGTCGGCGATTGCGTCGATTGCAACGCCTGCGTCGCCGTCTGCCCGATGGGCATCGATATCCGCGATGGCAACCAGTTGGAATGCATCAACTGCGCGCTGTGCATCGACGCCTGCGATGCGGTGATGGTCAAGGTCGGCAAACCGAAAGGGCTGATCAACTACACCACGTCGAGTCTCTACGCCGGCAACGTCGCCGGCAAGAACGAACACTGGGACTGGCATCACCTGATCCGGCCGCGGACCATCATCTACGCCGGTCTGTGGGCCTTGGTCGGCATCGCCATGCTCGTCACGCTGTTGAACCGGTCGCAGCTCGCCGTCAACGTGGTGCCGGACCGCAACCCGCTCTATGTGCAGCTGTCCGATGGTGCGATCCGGAACGGCTACACGGTCAAGATCCTGAACAAGAAGCAGGAGGAGCGGACGTTCCACCTCGTCATCAAGGATCTGCCTGGCGCCACCATGGGGATGGTTGGCTCCGACATGCAGTCCGCCACGTCCCTCGACATTCCGGTGGAACCTGACAAACTGCGGGCGGTCAAGATCTACGTCAGCACCAAGGACCCCGCGGTGCTGAAAACCGGGAAATCGGATTTCAGCTTCGAGGTCCAGGAAATAACGGAAGGCGGCACACCGGAGATCTCCAGCACGGCAACGGTGTTCCATGCGCCCGGCAACGATGACTAAGGACGAGGACAGAAACATGACAACTGCAGTTCGGGAACGGCAATTCACCGGCTGGCACATGCTGGCCTCGCTCATCGCCTTCTTCGGCGTCATCATCGGCGTCAACCTGACGCTGGCCTACTTCGCCAATTCGACCTGGTCCGGCCTGGTCGTCGCCAATGGGTATGTGGCGAGCCAGTCCTTCGGCGACGATCTCGCCAAGGCAAAGGCGCAGGATGCCCTGGGATGGACAGTTGGCATGTCGCACACCGGCGACCGGGTCCGGTTCACGTTCCTCGACGCACAGCAGAACAAGATCACCGGCCTGTCACTGACCGGCAAGCTGCGCCGCACGGTGTCTGATCAGTTTGACGCCCAGCTGACATTTTCAGACATCGGTGCGGGCGCCTATTCCGCGCCGGCCAAGCTGGCCCCCGGCCTGTGGGAGATCGAAGTCGATGCGGCGGGTGATGGCGTCGCGGACTATCACAAGATCTTCCGCTTCGTGGTGAAGGGCTGATGCCATGACCCTTCCCTGCTGTTCGATCGACGGCGAGGCGATCCAACCCTTCAAACTGGAGGGTGCGGAAGCCGAGCGCTGGGTGAGCAGTGCGGGTCCGGGCCTTCTTCGAATCGAGTTGCTTGTGCCGCAGGCGAATTGCGCGGCCTGCATGCCCGATATCGAGGGGCGCCTGAAAAAGATCGACGGGGTTCGCAGTGCGCGCGTCAATCTCACGGGACGCCGCGTTGCCGTGACATTCGCAGCCGGCGCGTTCGAACCCCAGGTGCTCATCGACGCACTGGCCGCGATGGGCTATGCAGCGCGTCCTTTCGATCCCCGCGAGACGGGCATCAGCAAGGATGACCAGGAAGGCAAGACGCTGCTGCGGGCGCTGGCGGTGGCCGGATTCGCCGCGGCCAATGTCATGCTTCTTTCCGTGTCGGTCTGGTCAGGCGCAGACGCCGCAACGCGCGACCTGTTCCATTGGCTTTCCGCCGTGATCGCGCTTCCGGCCGTTGCCTATGCCGGCCGGCCCTTCTTCTATTCGGCCGCCAATGCCTTGCGCTTCGGGCGGCTCAACATGGACGTGCCGATTTCGCTGGGCGTTCTCCTCGGGTCGTTCATGAGCCTGTTCGAGACCATCCAGGGCGCCGAACATGCCTATTTCGACGCGTCCGTCACGCTGCTTTTCTTCCTGCTGGCCGGGCGCTACCTCGATCACCTGATGCGGGCCAGGGCGCGCTCGGCGATCGCACAGCTTGTGTCGCTCGCCGCTGAAGGCGCGACCGTTATCGATGACGATGGCAGCCGCCGTTATGTTGCCGCGCGCGATCTTGCCATGGGCATGCGGGTTGCCGTGGCACCAGGCGACCGGCTTCCTGCCGATGGGCAGATCATCGAGGGCACCAGCGACCTTGATCGCTCGCTGATGACGGGCGAGAGCGCGCCCGAAGTCGTGAAGGCCGGTGACGCCGTGCATGCCGGCGAATTGAATCTCACCGGCGCCTTGCTGGTCGACATTACGGCGGCGGGCAACGACACCTTCCTCAGCGAATTGGTGCGGCTGATGGCGGCGGCCGAGCAAGGCCAGTCGCGCTACATCCGGATCGCCGACCGCCTCGCGCGCTATTATTCGCCCGCCGTCCATATTCTTGCCGGCATCACGCTGCTCGGCTGGCTGCTGCTCGGCGCTGGCTGGCACATGGCGCTGGTGACCGCGATCGCGGTCCTCATCATCACCTGTCCCTGTGCGCTGGGGCTTGCGGTGCCCGCCGTTCAAGTGGTCGCCTCGGGCCGCCTGTTCCGCAGCGGCGTGATGATCAAGGATGGGGCGGCGCTGGAGAAGCTGTCCACCGTCGATACCGTGATCTTCGACAAGACCGGAACGCTGACGCGGGGCGAACCGGAACTGGTGGCACCCACCATGGTTTCCACCGACACGCTGGCGCTCGCGGCCGGTCTGGCCCAGGCCAGCAAGCATCCGCTGTCGAAGGCCATCGTGCGCGAAGTCAGGCTGCGGGGCCTCGAAATTGCCGATGTCTCCGGGATCACCGAACTGCCGGGGCATGGCCTGGCCGGCACATGGGGGAACGAGCAGTTGCGGCTGGGCAGCCGCGCCTGGTGCGGCATGGAGGAAGCCAGCGAAGACGACGGCCTGCTCGAATTTGCCTTCCGGCGCGGGAACAGGACGCCATTGCTGTTCAAGTTCGAAGATGCGTTGCGCGACGGCGCGGCCGACACCGTGGCGCGGCTCGAATCGCTGGGCCTTCAGGTCCATCTCCTGTCCGGCGACCGCGACGCCGCGGTGGTACGCGTGGCCAACAAGGTCAGCATTGGCCAGGCCGTGGCACGCGCCACTCCGCAGACGAAACTCGCCTATGTGGATGCGCTGACGAAAGCCGGCCGCAAGGTCCTCATGGTCGGCGACGGCATCAACGATGCGCCAGCGCTCGCCGCCGGCTTTACATCCATGGCGCCGGCCACCGCCTCCGATATCGGACGCACGGCCGCCGAGACCGTATTCATGGGCAACGATCTCCGCGCCGTGGTGACGGCCATCGACATCGGCCGCAGGGCCCAGGCGATTGCCAAGCAGAATTTCGGCATGGCGCTCACCTACAATGCGCTGGCGGTGCCTCTGGCCATGTTGGGTCTGGTCTCGCCCCTCATCGCCGCAGTCGCCATGTCGACGTCGTCGATTGTCGTCATCGCCAACGCGTTGCGCCTTGGACTGGTGAAGACAGGCGGTCATCAGTCTGATACCGTCGAACCTGTGGCCAACGCCGGAAATGACGCCCTGAGGAAAGCCGCATGACTGTACTGCTCTACCTCATTCCTGTTGCCCTGTTCATGGGCGGCATCGGTCTTGTCGCCTTCATCTGGTCGCTACGCTCGGGGCAGTATGACGATCTCGAGGGCGCCGCCTGGCGCATCCTCCAGGACGACGACAAGCCGGCCGAATAACCGGCCGCCAGGCCCTTCACCAAATTGCCGCAATGGTTGCTGAACTTTAATGTCGCCCGTTGACAGACGGGTGGCGGCGGATTGATGCTCTTGTTTCCGCCAAGACAAAAAAATGCTGGAGGACCGAGATGACGACTGCCTTCCACCGCGATCAAGCAAAGGTTCTCTGGCTCGTCTATGCCGCGTGGTGTCTGGTCATCGGGGTGGCGTCCCTCATCGCCACGGCGGGCGCTGCGCAAGCCAAGCCCTTCCCCGTCGCGCAATTCAGCTACTATATCAGTGATTACGACAGTCAGCTCAAGCGCTTGTCCCTCACCGTCACCAAGTCGGAAGCCGAGATCGAGGCCGATATTGCCGCCGCCGAGGCCGCCGGCAATGCCCGCCTGACAGCCGCCGCCATCGAGCAACTGCTCACCAAGCGGCCAACGGACGCTGCGTTGTGGCTCAAGCTGGCACAGCAGCTGTCGGCCGCAACGCCGATCAGCGATTCCGACCGCTGGCAGATTCGTTCCAACATCATCGGTGCGGCCCTTCGCGCCTACAGTCTGGTGAACTCCCGCGAAGATGAAGCCGCCGCGCTGGTGATCGCGGCCAATGGCTTCGCCGATCGCCAATATTGGCGGCCCGCCCTGCTCGCCTACAAGGAAAGCCTCAAGCTGGTGGAGGCGCCGGAGATCCGCGAGGCCTATGAGCAGATGCGAATCGATCACGGTTTCCGCGTCACCAACTACAGCCTCGAAAACGATGCGATGCCGCCGCGTGTCTGCTTCGACATGTCGGAGCCGCTGTCGCGCACGGTCGCGGATTTCTCGCCCTATTTCGCTATCGAGCCCGGCCCGCTCGCCGCCGTCACCGCCGAAGGCACGCGGCTCTGCGTCGAAGGCCTGAAGCATGGCGAACGCTACAAGGTGACGGTCCGCAAGGGCATTCCGGCCGCCGTCGACGACACGTCCGCAAAGGACATGGAATTCGAGTTCTATGTCAAGGACCGCAGTCCCTCGGTGCGATTCACCGGCAACAGTTTCGTGTTGCCGCGCACTGGCCAGAATGGCATTCCGCTGATCTCGGTCAACAGCCGCGAAGCCAAGCTGCAACTTTACCAGATCGGTGACCGCAACCTCATGGCCAGCATCATGGGGTCGGATTTCCGCAGCCGCATCAGCGGCTACACGGCGGACGACATCGCCGACCGCAATGGCAAGCTGGTGTGGGAGGGCGTCATGGAAACGCCGGCCCCCAACAACGAGGACGTCACGACGGCGGTTCCGATCGACGAGACGCTGGGCGCCCTGTCGCCCGGCCTCTATGTGATGACGGCGAAGCCTGCCAGTCTCGAGACCGAGAACTGGGACCAGGTGGCCACCCAGTGGTTCGTGGTGAGCGATCTCGGCCTTTCCACAATGAGCGGCAAGGACGGCTTGCACGTGACATTGCGCTCGATCGCCACTGCCGAGCCCGTGGCCGATGCCGAAGTGCGGCTCATCGCACGCAACAACGACGTGCTGGCCACGGCCAAGACCAATGCCGACGGCACGGCGCTCTTCGAGCCCGGCCTGCAGAATGGCGAGGGCGGTCAGGCGCCGGCCCTCGTGGTCGCCCAGAGCGCCAGCAATGACTACAGCTTCATCGACTTGACGCAGCCTGCCTTCGACCTCACCGACCGCGGTGTTACCGGCCGCGCGCCCGCCGGTGCTGTCGACGCTTTCGTCTATGCGGAACGCGGCGTCTATCGCCGCGGCGAGACGGTTCATGCCAGTGTGCTGCTGCGCGACGAAGCCGCCAATGCCATGACAGACGTGCCGGTGACGCTGGTGGTCGAACGCCCCGACGGCGTCGAATATTCGCGCACCGTGCTCGATGACAAGGGTGCGGGCGGCCACACGCTGAGCTTCGACATCAACGCCGTGGCCCAGGGCGGCACCTGGCGCATCAAGGCAATGACGGATCCGGACGGCGAGCCGGTGGGCGAAACGTCTTTCCTGGTCGAGGACTATATTCCAGACCGGATCGAGTTCGACCTGACATCGGCAACCCCCAAGGCCACAGTCGGCGAAGGCGCCACGCTGAAAGTCGATGGCCGCTACCTGTTCGGCGCGCCGGGTGCGGGGCTCGATCTCGAAGCCAACATGTCGGTTTCAGCCGACAGCCGGCCTTTCCCGCAATGGAAGGAATATCAGTTTGGCCTGATGGACGAGCGGATCGATACGCTGCAGACCGTCGCATCGGACCTGCCGCAGACCGACATCAATGGCCACGCCGAGATCACGCTCAGGCTGCCGGAACTGCCGGTGACGACCAAGCAGCTGAAGACCGACATCGCGGTTCGCATGCGCGAACCCGGTGGGCGCGCCGTCGAGCAGACCGTGACGCTGCCGGTCGAGGCGGTCCGTCCGATGATCGGCATCAAGCCTGAGTTCGAAGGTGGTGCGGCCCCCGAAGGCCAGGCCGCCGTGTTCAAGCTGATCGCCGTCGACAAGGACGGCAAGCTGGTGGCGGCCAAGGGTGCGGAATGGACGCTGAAGCGCCTGTCGCGCAGCTGGCAATGGTTCAATGTGGATGGCGACTGGCGCTATGAAGGTATCACGCGCACCTCGAAGCTTGCCAACGGCACCGTCGATTTTGCCGCTGACAAGCCGGCCGACTTCTCGCGCAACCTGTCGTGGGGCGAATACCGCCTTGAAGTGACGGCAGATGGCATGACGCCGGCCAGCTTCGACTTCTCGTCCGGCTATTACTACGGCGATACGTCGAAGGCAGACACGCCAGACAATCTCAAGGTGGCTCTCGACAAGACCGATGTCAGTGCGGGTGACACGATCAACGTCAAGATCGATGCGCGCTATGCCGGCAAGGTGACGGTGCAGATCGTCGGCGACCGTTTGCTCGCGACGCAGACCGTCGATGTGGCAGAGGGCGGAACGACCCTGCCCTTCACCATTGGCAACGACTGGGGGACCGGCGCCTATGTGCTGGCCAGCCTGTTCAAGCCGATGGACGTCAAGGCCAAGCGCATGCCGGCGCGCGCCATGGGTGTCGCCTGGTTCGGAATCGACCGTGCCGCCCGCACCCTCGGCGTCAAGCTGTCGACGCCGGAGATGATCAAGCCGCGCGGCAAGCTCACGATCCCCGTTACAGTCGGCAATCTGGCGCCCGGCGAAGAGGCCTACATCACGGTTGCCGCCGTTGATGTCGGCATTCTCAATCTCACGCGCTACAATCCCCCCGCACCTGAACGCTTCTATTTCGACCAGAAGCGTCTCACGGCGGAGCTTCGCGATATTTATGGCGTGCTGATCGACGGCATGCAGGGCGAGCGCGGCCGCATCCGCTCCGGCGGTGATGGCGAGGCCGCCTTCAATGCGCCGCCGCCGTCGCAGAAGCCGCTCAGCCGCTACTCCGGCATCGTCAAGGTCGGTGCGGATGGCAAGGCCTCCATCGGCTTCGACATTCCGTCCTTCAACGGCACAGTGCGCGTCATGGCCGTGGCGTGGACGAAGACCAAGGTCGGCCATGCCTCGTCAGACGTGATCGTCCGCGATCCCGTCGTGGTTGCCGGCACGTTGCCGCGCTTCCTCGCGGCTGGCGACGCGTCGCGCTTGCGCTTCGACATCGTCAATGCCGAAGCACCGGCCGGCGACTACACGCTCGGCGTTTCGATCGACGGCCCGGTCTCGGCAGAAGCCGCGACGGCAATCCAGAAGGTCGCTATCGGAACGGCTGGCAGCCGGACGACGGTCATCGTTCCGATCACCGCCATCCAGCCCGGCATCGCCAGCATCATTGCGACGCTCAAGGGTCCGGGCGACCTGATCCTCGACCAGGACTTTGAGCTGGGCGTCGTGCCGGCCAACCCGATCGTCACCAAACGGACCACGATGCCCCTCGTCGCCAATGGCGGGGCGGTGACCATCGGCAAGGACCTGCTGTCCGACATGCTGCCGGGCACGGCACAGGTGGCACTGTCGGTCAGCCCACTGCCGGAACTCGATGCGGCGGGCCTCGTCAAGGACCTCGACCGCTATCCCTATGGCTGCTCCGAGCAGACGGTGAGCCGCGCCATGCCGCTGCTCTATCTGTCGGACCTTGGAGTCGACCCCAAGGCCATCGACGGAGAACTGCCTGACCGCATGAAGGCCGCCGTGGCGCGGCTGATCAACCGGCAGACGTCCAATGGCGCTTTCGGCCTGTGGTCGGCTTATGGCGACGATTCCAACCTGTGGCTCTCGGCCTATGTCACGGACTTCCTGTTGCGGGCCCGCGAAAAGGGCTTCGAGGTGCCGGAGGATACGCTGGTCACCGGCCTCGACTATGTGCGCAACATGGTCGGCAATGCACCGGACATCGAATCGGGCGGAGGCCAGGACATGGCTTATGCGCTCTATGTGCTGACCCGCGCCGGACGTGCGCCGGTGGGCGATCTGAAATATCTGGCGGACACCAAGATCAACGACTTCGGCTCGCCGATGTCGCGGGCGCAGGTCGCCGCTGCACTCGCCATGCTGGGCGACCGGGAGCGCGCCGACCGCGCCTTCGATTCGGCCATCGAGGCGCTGAGCGTCGACGTCGAGACCAGCGACCGTGGCTGGCGCAGCGACTATGGCAGCGTGCTGCGGGATGCCTCTGCCATCCTGGCGCTGGCGACGGATGCCAAGGCCAAGCCCAGGATCATCAAGACGGCGATGAGCGCCATCGAGGTGGAACGGGCAAGATCGCGCTACGCCTCGACACAGGAGATGTCGTGGATGGTGCTTGCCGCGCGCGCCATTGCGGCCGAAGCCAAGACGATCCGGCTCGAGGCTGATGGCAAGGAGCATGCCGGCAGCTACAACCGGGTGTTCCGCGAGGCAGCTCTGGCGACGGACCATCGCATCGTCAACAAGGGTGCCAACACGCTGCGCGCCGTCGTGGCAGTGTCGGGGTCGCCGCTGGTGGCGGAGCCTGCGTCCAGCAACGGTCTGGAGATCGAACGCAAATACTACACCGTCGACGGCGATCCGGTCGATATCGCAACGGTGGCGCAGAACACCCGTCTCGTCGCCGTGCTGACCGTCAACGGGGGTAGCAGTTCAAAGAACGGAAACTTCCTGCTGGCAGATCCGCTGCCCGCCGGCTTCGAGATCGAGAACCCGACACTCGTGTCCTCGGGCAACACCGGTGCCCTGTCATGGTTGTCGGATACGACCTGGACCACATACACCGAGTTCCGTGACGATCGCTTCGTTGCCTCCTTCACCAACTCGTCGGCGAAACTCGCCTACATGGTGCGGGCCGTGGCACCCGGCACCTACGCGCATCCGGGCGCCTATGTCGAGGACATGTACCGTCCGGAAATCAACGGACGCACCA
>CAZECZ010000162.1:0-9627 GCA_964510815.1 uncultured Aestuariivirga sp. | reverse complement strand
GACCGTGTCAATATGGTTGACGCCGGATATCTTCTCTGATCCCGCGACGATGTAGACATCATTTCCTCGTCCACCCCACATCACATCGGCACCATTGCCGCCGTTGAGGATGTCGTCGCCGGCTCCGCCTTGAAGGTAGTCCTTGTCGCCTCCGCCCAGGAGTTTGTCATCGCCGCCGTCGCCAGAGAGATTGTCAATCCCCCGGCCGCCGATCAACGTATCCCTCCCGTCATTGCCGCTCAGGTGATCCGAACCCTGATTTCCACGGAGGACATCGTTGCCCTTTGCACCGACGATATTGTCTCCACCTGCCGTTCCGGTCATCAAATCATGACCGGCGGTACCCATGATGAACTGGCCATTCGTGTGGCCGACCAGTTCCTGGGGGCTCTTCGATGGATTGCCCGATTGGTAGTTGGTCAAAGCATCCCAGCGCGGCGACCCGTCTTGATAGATCGACTCAAGCGCGCCCCAGTTGCCGAACTTTGAGACCGGGCTGACGTCGGTATAGTGAACAAAGGAAACGCCGCCCGCATCTTCGAACATCCGCATGTTCTTGGTGTACAGGTCTTCCATCCGGGGATCGTTCTGGATCGCGGTGAAGAATTCGGTGAGGTCAGGGTCATTTTTTGCGGCCAGATGTGTTCCGCCTTCGTACATCACCAGCGTTAACCCATGTTCAGCGGCGACACTGGCGTGATAGGCATACAAATCCCGGAGTGTTTCAAGTGAAATGCCACCCGGCAGCAGGTCACCGAACTCGAGTTGCTCAAGCGCCTTGTCGACGCCAGTAGCTCCCTCCGCCGCCCACTGTTTCACCGTTGCCAGGTTTTCGGCTGAATAGAGGCCGCCGTTGAAGTAACCGGTCACCGCGTAGGAATCAAAGTGCGTACTTGGTGCTGAATCCCCCGCGGCGACGACCAACGGCGCGTCCAGAAGATAATGTTCCAGCCCCTTGTAGGCAGTCTGGGTCGCCACGACCCTTTCCAAACGGCCGGCGTTGTCGGCGCCGAATGTCTCACTCCAGATGTCCATGACCTGCGAGGCACGCAGTCCCGCCCATTGACATCTCAGCAAACCTTCGTCGGGAGTTGTCTTGCCGTCACCATTCGGATCAGACCCCCAGAGCGCCAAAGCCTGGTCGAGCGCGTATTGGGCCTGACTGAAACTCCAGTTCCAGAGCTCGTTTGAGAATTCGACTTTGGCAACGAGCCGCGGGTCGAGATGGTCCCGAACATACTCAGCCATTTGCTTGATTGCGTCGTCCGACGCTTCGACCGGAATGCAAAACCAAGGATTGGTGCCGGTCCGGTTCGCCAGTTCCACCATCACTTCGATTGGAACGCCATTTGACCAACTCGCGCTATCCAACTGCGGATAGTCTGAGGAGTTCTGCACAACCGATCCATTGGTCTGCATCCAGTCCATGAAGCGAAGCGTTCCAAAGTCCTGGATCTTTTCAAGAAATGCTGGATTGAAGATTTCGCCAGCGAGAAACGCGTCGACCTGATCCTCCCGCACAATGTGGATATTGCGGATGGGGTCATCTGGGTCCGTGGACTCGATGGACAAGAACACACTCGAGTAACCAGCAACCTTGTCCCTCGTTGTAACGACAACGTCTCTGTGTAGTGATGACTGGTCGATGTCCTTGGTCGTGCCGTTCCCGTAACTGATTGTCCCGGTGCCGTCATAGAGAACGACGTAACGTCCGGATGGCCACTCGGATAGGGGATCGACCCCTGCCACGGCCGTCACCTTGGTGGCACCATCCGGAATGCCGGTCGGATAGCCGTTCTCATCCACTTCAACGGTCGCACCGGTGTTCCACGTCGTTGTCGTGCAAGGCACCCAGCCCATGTTCGATTTGAAGCGGTCGAGAAATGGCAGCTCAGGCGACCAATTGCTTACTGTAAACAGATTGATGCCAACGCCCGAAACCAAGTTCACGTCACTCACTGATCAATCTCCTGAAATCGTGCCATCAACCTGGCTCTTGGCGTAAGGCTCACATCGGCACGAACCGAATTTGTGCTTGAAATCCTCAAATCACCCGTTCCAGCTCAAATCCCCTCGCTGGTCACCGCCACTGATTTGGCCTGCAATACCGTGACTATCCCCGGCCCCTGCATGAACGGGAGTCCAACACCTATCGTCGAATCAAAACCATGCGGTACCACCCGGCAATGGTTCGTTTCCACCCTACACAGTTTTCGTCAAGAATTTGTGTGCCTTAAACGGACTTTTTTAGTGGATTCGCGTCTTAACCTTGTTTCTGTTCCCTCACGTTGGTGGGAAGAGGAGATAGAGGAAGTGCAAGGACACCTGGCTGAATGACCTCGCGATACATTGGCGGCCAGCTGTCACGCCGGTGACCTCGAATCTGGTGTTGCGCTTGATTGTGCAGGGATTGTTGGAATTAGCCTGTGATCAAAAGTCAATTCCGGCTTCGTTCTGCTAGGGATCTGCTCCATCAACTATCTGTTGCTTGCCGCGCGCACTTTCTACCTCGCGGAGAAAATCCAGTCGCGATTGTCCTCTGGTTCCAGAGCTCAGGTTAGTTCACTTGTACTCGATGATGGAGCGCTCCCGGCCCGCAAGCCGGACCAGGAAAAATTCCGCGATACCCTGAAATTCCGCGAACTTGGCCAGCGCCATGAACATCGCGTATTGCCAGTTGCGGGGCCGCTCCGGGCCGCGCTTCACCGCCATGCGGGTGATTTGAAGTGGATAGGTTGCAAGACCGAAGAGGCCGTAAGCTGATACTGAGGTCAGCGCTACGATGACGGCCGGAATCACGCCTGCCCAAACCGTTGCCCGCCTCACCTCCTTGCCCCAGATTCCGTAGGCCGACGTGCGATGCAGCCAGGAGACGGAGCCAAAGGCATAGCCACCCCGGCGGGTTCGCCGCCACCACTGGCCGAAGTGCTGGATGTTGGCGTCATGTCGCGTCATTTCGCAGTCGAGGCGCCAGATCAGCCAGCCGCTCTCGCGCAACCTGAGGCATAGCTCCGGCTCCTCCCCCGCGATCAGATCGTCGCGGTAGCCGCCAACGGCGCGGAACGCCTCGACCCGCATCAGCGCATCACCGCCGCACGCCTCTGCCTCGCCGACCGGTGTATTCCATTCGATATCGCACAGCCAGTTGTAGAGGCTGGCGTCAGGGTACATTTCGCGGCGCCGGCCGGCGGCAACGGCAACATCCCTGCGATGAGTCAGGAAATCGCGCGCCGTTCCAAGCCATTCGTCATCCACAACGCAATCGCCATCGACGAACTGCACGAAGCCGATGTCGGGATGACTGGAAATGAGGCGTTCGAACCCGGCATTGCGCGCCCGTGCGGCAGTGAACGGGATGGACATGTCCAGCTCGACGACCTCTGCGCCGAAGGACCGGGCGTTGGCAGCGCTGCCGTCCGTCGAGCCCGAGTCGACATAGACAATCGGGTGGTCTTGGTTCGCGATCGAGCGCAGACATGCCGTCAGCCGTTCGCCTTCATTCCTGCCAATGACAACGATCCCGATCGACACTCCAAACCTGCTTGCACCATTGGAAAAACTCGCGACTAGCATACAAATCTTAACGTCGATGCTGCAATACGATCACCGGACAAGGTGGCTGGGTGATGAATCGGGACCGACTTCATGTGATCTTTGGTGTGCCCTTCGATGGCCTCACCATGCCGGAGGCCCTGGCCGCGATCGACGATGCGATCAGGCGGCGGGAGCGCCTGTTCGTATCGACACCCAACCTCAGCTTCTTCACCCAATCGGCGCGCGATGCCGCGTTCCGCGACTCCCTGTTCGAGAGCGATCTCAGCCTGGCGGATGGTGCACCGGTCCTGTGGCTGGCACGGCTGCTTCGAACCCCCATTCCCTGCCGCGTCCCCGGTTCGGACCTCTATGATGCGATGCGGGCACGCCAGCCGAAGGAGGGGCAGAGACCGCTGCGGGTCTATTTCTTTGGCGGTCCGGAAGGCGCAGCAGAACAAGCATTCGACCGGGTCAACAGGTCGGCCGCCGGTATCCGGGCCGCCGGCTGGAGCTATCCAGGCTTTCGCAGCGCAGCCGAGATGAGCGATCCGCAGACCATCGAGGCCATCAACAATTCGGAAGCTGATCTTCTTGTGGTCGCCCTTGGCGCGCGCAAGGGGCAGGAGTGGCTGATGCTGAACCGCGACCGCATCCGCGTCCCGGTGCGCGTTCATCTTGGCGCCGTCATCAATTTCGAGGCGGGACGGATCCAGCGCGCGCCGGCTTTGTTCCGCCGCTTTGCACTCGAATGGCTGTGGCGCATCAAGGAAGAACCCGAGCTGTTCAAGCGGTATGCGGCGGACTTCATGACATTGGTCCGGCTGTTGATCACAGGCGTCATTCCGGATGTCTCGCGGCGGTTTCGCACGCCATCCGATGCGGCGCTTCTTGTCGCACGTCATGAAGATGGGAACAAGGTGACCGTCACCTTGTCGGGACAGGCCGGCAACGATCAGATCGACGGGCTGGCGACCGCGTTCGACGCTGCGCTGGCAGCCGGCAAGGATGTGGTCCTGGAGGTTCACGGGCTGCAATTCGTCGGCACGGCAGCGCTCGGCCAGTTTGCTTCGCTGAAGCGGGCGCTCAACAGGAAGACATGCAGACTGTCTTTCGAGGGCCTCACCGGGCAGCCGCATTCGGCCTGTCATGCCTTCGGAATGGATGCCGTGCTCGGATTGAGCAGCGGAACAGCCGTGTCCGCGCCGCCTCAATAGTAGTGGTAGTATTGCTTGGCCGGCTCCATGGATTTCGAAAACACCGTGCCGATCAGCTTGTGCTCCGGAATGAGCGCCTCGCTGTGCACGAGTTCCTGCGTCCGGCTTTGCCCTGAAGCGGCCACCAGCAAGATGCCATCGGCGTTCGGAAGAAAGGCGAGGACGTCGTCCGCGCCGAGCAGCGGTGGCATGTCGAAGATGATGATTCCGTCCGGCGTGGAGCTTCGAAGCTCCTCCACCAAGGTCGCCATGGCATTGCTGCCGAGGACCTCGGCGGGCTGCGGCACGGGCGAATTGACCCCCAGAACCCGCAAACTCGGACCCAAGACATCCGTGGTGTAGAGCGTTTCAGTCAAGGTGGCCCGGCCGCTCAACAGGTCATGAATATCCCGGGAGCGCTGGACACCGAGATAGCGGTTGACGCTGGGCTTGCGAAGATCGAAGTCCACCAGCATGGTCGTCGCATCCTTCTGGCGCGACAGGCTCATGGCGAGATTGATGGCCGTCACCGTCTTCCCGCATTGCGGCGTGGGCGAGGTGACGATCACGGTGCGCCAGTTCCGCTCCCGCAGAAACATCAGGAGCCTGGTCCGCAACAGGTCGAATGCGGCCGTCATGGGCGTGCGTTCCTGGAAACTGACCAGCCGGTTCTCGAGGAGCGTTGCACGGTTCAGCGACACCGCGTCGATGGTTCGTTGTGCGCCGTGCGGGCTGACGACTGCCGGACTGGCCGGAATGGCCCGCGGTTCGGGCGCCGGGATCCGTTCGCTCCGCGCCTTTTGAACCGCGAGGTGGTAGGGATCGTCCAGCTTGTTGTTTGCGTGATCGGCAGCCATCTCTCAAATCTCACTGAAGCTTGAGCATGATGTTCGCCACGATCTCGTCAAGCGGCATGACAAGGAAATGAACGGCGGCGAGCGCGGCCGCGACGACCAGGATCAAGAGGAGTATGGCAATCGTCCAAAGGGCGAACCGGCGGCGCTTCTCCACCCGGGTCGGAATATAGGGAACCACGGCGAAGGGCCTGCCGCCAATCCGCGATGCATAATCGGCCGTCGTCCGGATTCGCGTGTCCAGGAACTCGGAGGCAAAGGCCACACCGCCGCCGGCGGCGGCGGCAGCAGCCAGGCTCAGCACCAGAAGCTTCTTGCGGTTTGGCCGGATGGGATCCTGCGGCGTGATCGGCTGCTCGATGACTTCGAACCGCTCGCCTTGCTGGTCCTGTTCGAGACGTTCGCCGAGCCGGGCCTGCGCAAGCTTGCTGTTGACATCATCCATGCTCCTCTGGAGACTGTCCCTCTGACGTTCGAGCCCGCCGAGCTGGGCGGCAATCTCCGGCGTTCGAACAATGATGTCCTTGAGATCAGCCGCGGCCTTCTTGAAGCCCTCAGCCTGTGCGACCAGGAATGCCCGGCGTTCGTCGAGGGACTTGATCTTCTGATCGACCATCTGGACGTCGATGTTCTGCTGCCCGGCTGCAGGGGTCTGTTCCTCTGGAGTCTGGGCAGGCGCCGCGGGCTGGGCTTGGGCGCGCTGAAGCTCCTGTTCAAGCGCGTCCATGGCGGCCTTGAGGCTACGCATCTCCGGATGTGTCGGCGCATAGATCGCTGTTTTCGCAGCATATTGCAGCTTCAGGGAATCAAGCTGCCGCTCGATTTCGCTCTGCGCCGTGGGCGATGTGCCTGTCAGGGCCGTCTGGCTTGTGGCGGCCTTCACATTGGCTTCGAAAGTGAGCAGCCGCTTTTCTTCGTCGATGGCCAGGATGTCACGTTCCGTATCCGCGGCATTCTTCTCCGTCCGCTCCAGGATGCTCATGTTGAACTGGAGTTTTTCCGGCAGGGCCAGGGTATTCTTGAGCCTGAAATCCGCGATCTGCTTTTCCAGATTAGCCAGTTCGCCGTTCACACGCTGGGCTTCCTTTTCGAGGAATTTCGTGGTCTCGGACGCGCGGGAGGAACGCGACTTGGCATCCTCGTTCAGCACGATGGTGACGAGTTCATTGGCGACGCGTGCGGCTGTCGCAGGGTTCTCATCCTCGAATGACACGGTGAACGCAATGGTCAGCCGGTCTTCCCGGGGGCGCCGTTTGGTCATCGAGAGTTCGACCGGCGCAATGACAATCCTGGACTTGATGTCTTCGACCCGCTCGGATTGTGACAGGTCCTTGCGGTCTGCGAGCAGGTTGAACTTGTTGGCGATCGACAGCACGTTGTCACGCGCCTTGACCAGTTGCTCGATCACCTGAAGGCGTTCAGCCGCAAGCGCGCTGACCGTTGATTTGACGAGGTCTTCCGGAATTTGCTGGGATTCGACCAGGATCGTGGCGTGAGCCTCGTAGACTGGCGGAATCTTCGTGACGACGAATGCACCCCCCACTGCCGCCAGGAGGAACGGCAGGATGAAATAGAGCGCACGCCGTTTCGCAATATCGAAAAGCGCCCGGACATCCAGGCCCTGCTGGAAACCGGAGCTGTCGATATCAGGATAGAAGGGCCTGTCCTGGTCCGTCAAACGCTCACCTCTGTGAACCGCCCTGCCGGAGTACCGGTCAGAATGTTTATCGTGAGCCTTTTCTTAGTCAAAATATTCGGGATTGTACGGGCGGTGTTCATAAAGGGTTAACTCTTTCCGGATCGCGGGGGTGAATGTGCGGTATCCTCAGAAGCTTCATCGTATGATCATGAATTCAGGCGATTTTGCGAAGTGGCCTACCCGCCGCGCGACGGTACGGCCATTGGATTCGCCGCGCCCACTGTCTGACAGCTGTGATTGCGAAGCGCTAACCGATGACATGTGTGCCATGTCGTCCTGGTGGCCGGGTTTACCGCGGGAGTAAAAATGCGAAGCCAATCGGGGACTTTGAATTTAGAGATGCAGTTGTCGTTGAAGGTGAAGTGGCGGAAGACACAGGCCAGGGTTCTATCTGCTGTAAGGCGAAGCTCAATTGCACGGATTGTTTCGGGGGTCCGAAATCAACCCTTGGTAGTGATTTCTGCGGTGGCGGCGGTGCTTCTAGTTTTGACGGCTGTTTCTCCAGTACGTGCAGCCGAGCGCGATACCGAAATCCAGTTTGACGGCAATAGCGGCCTGTTTCGCGTCCTTCATCGCGGCTATCCCATTGTAAAATCATCCCTGGTCTTCTGGAAGGACAATTGGAGATGGGCCGGCGTAAGGGTCCGGTCCGGGTTGGTCCGGCCCGCTGATTTCGAATTTGATGCAACGTCGGCGTCAAACGGCCTGCACGTGACAGGGCAGGCCAATCTCGAGGACTCGCACAAGCTCCGCTGGCGCTTCGACCTCAAGCCCGGCGCGGACTCCACGATCTTTGGTGGATTTGCCTTTCGACTTGATCAACTGCCTGCCATCGCAGGGCAGAGCATTTACGATTCGGAGATTGCGGCGGACGGCAGGGGTTGGACTCTGACCCCTGCCCCCGGCGCGGAGCCGTTAATGATAACGTTCGATCCCAAGCCGGCGAGCGTCGGGTTCGAGCGCAATCGAAAAGACGAAGTACGCGTCTATTGGGCTGAAAAGGGGCAAGCGATGAAGCCCGGGACCTACACCATGGCGATCGATCTTCCGCCTGAGGTTGGTGTCCGTACCAGTCCGCTACAGCGCCTACAGAACGCCAACGCTTCCTGGTACGAGGATGCAGTTTCTATCGCCCAGTTTCCCGTCGATCTCAGCTATCTGAACGACGGCGAGAAACCCGCCGGAAAGCGTGGGTTCCTGGGGTCCAATGGTGGAAGGCTGGCGTTTGCCGACGGCACCCGGCCGCGTTTCTGGGGAACCAACCTCACTGCCTACGCCGTTCTGCGCACCGGCCGCGACGATGTGGTACGGCAGGCCCGGCGCCTGTCCCGTCTCGGATTCAACCTGGTCCGGCTCCACCACCTCGACTCGGACTGGGTCAAGTCCAACATCATTGCCGGCGATGGGCCCGGAAGACTCGTGCTGAACGAGGATGCACTGGAACGCGTGGACTGGTGGATCAAGGCACTTGCCGACGAGGGAATCTACACCTGGCTCGACCTGGAAGTTGGTAGGGTTTTTGCTTCGGACGGGATACCCGCCGCGGAAGAAATGTCCAACAACGGGAAAGGCATCAAGGCAAAGGGTTTCGCCTATCTGAGCCCTGCCATCGAAGACCGGATGAAGGCATTCAACAGCTTGCTACTCAACCACGTCAATCGCTTCACCGGCCTTGCCTACAAGGATGACCCGCGCATTGCTTTCTTTCTAGTTACAAACGAGAATGACCTGACCCATCATTTCGGCAATCTGTTTCTTCCGGACAAGAACCGGCCGACCTTGAGCGCCGATTATATGTCCCGTGCCAAGGCGTTTGCAGCTCGCCATAACCTTGACTCAAAGAAGATATGGCGCGCCTGGGAATTCGGTCCTTCCAAACTGTTCCTCAATGACCTCGAGCATCAATTCAACCAGCGCATGATCGACGACCTCCATACGCTTGGCGTCAAGGTCCCGGTCGCAACGACCAACAGCTTTGGAGCCCCTGCATCCGTGGCCGGCGTTCCCTCGCAGAGCGACGGCGGCATCGTGGCGGCGAACATCTATTCGGAATCGGGAGAGTTCGCAGGCGACCCGCAATTTGCGCCAAACCTCATGGCATCCGTGGCGGGTATGGCCGAGAACAGTAGACCGTTCGCGGTCACGGAATGGAACACGGGCCGATTTCCCAATGTCGAGCGCTCGGCCCTTCCGGTCTATGTCGCATCAGTCGCTGCCTTGCAGGACTGGGATGCCATGATGGTTTATGCCTACTCGCAATTCGATCTGCGCAGGCAGGGCTTGGCATCGACATGGGAAGTGGGACGGGATCCTGCCATGCTGTCGTCTCTGGCTGCCGCTGCCCTTT
>CAZECZ010000161.1:0-9670 GCA_964510815.1 uncultured Aestuariivirga sp. | reverse complement strand
GACATTGGTCATCATGATGGGCGGCATCGATCTCTCGGTGCAGGCCGTGGCGTCGATGACGAGTTGCATTCTCGCAGTCTATCTGCCGCAGTTCGGCGTCTTCGCCATACCGCTCGCTGTGCTGGGCGGCGTGATCTCGGGTTTCGCCGGCGGCGTCGTGTCGACCAAGCTCCGCATTCCGTCGTTCATCTCGACGCTGGCGGTGAGCGGCGTGGTGTTGAGTGTCGGATTCTGGTTCACCGACGAAAGGTCCGTGAACATTTCCGGCGACCTGAGCCGAAAATACCTGCACTGGGCGGTGGGCGATTTCCTCGGCGTGCCGAACGAAATCTGGGTCGGCGCGGTGTTCCTTGTGATCCTGAGCGCCGTGCTGGGCTTGACGCCATTCGGCCGCCTGGTGCGGGGCATCGGCGCCCAGGAGCGCGCGGTCATGGCCTCTGGCATCAATGTCGACCGGGTCAAGATCGCAGGCTTCACCCTGTCTGGCACCATGGCAGGTGTCGCCGGCGTGGTGATGGCGGCACGGCTGGGCTCGGGCTCACCGACACTGGCGAATGAATTCCTGCTGCCTGCCATCGCCTGCATCGTCGTCGGCGGCACCGCGATCACTGGCGGCGTCGGTTCCGTGTGGCGCACCTTCATCGGCGCGCTTATCGTGCAGGTGGTGCGCATCGGCATGACATTCATGGGCGTATCGGTGTTCGCCCAGCAGATCGTCTTCGGCGCCATTCTGGTCATCGCGGTTGCCATCACCATGGACCGCGCCAAGGTTCTCGTCATCAAGTAGGAGGTCTCCGATGGTGGACATCGCAAGGGCGAACGGCATCCCGGTCCTGGGGCTCGGCACCTTTCCGCTGAAAGGCGATGATTGCCAAAACGCCGTGCGCATGGCGCTCGATCTCGGCTACCGACATATCGATACCGCGCAGATGTATGGCAATGAGAAGGATGTGGGCGACGCGCTTCGCTCATCCGGAATGAAGCGGGACGATCTCTTCGTCGTGACCAAGGTTGATCCGGGCAATGTCGGCGCGGACCGTTTCGCCTCATCGGTGGCGCAGTCGATGGACGATCTGGGTTCGCCCGCCGATCTGTTGCTGATCCACTGGCCGCCGGATGACCACGATTTTGATGCCGCCCTCGATCGCCTGATGAGGGCGAAGGACAAGGGCATGGCCAAGGCCATCGGTGTGAGCAACTTCACGCCCAGCATGATGCGCCGTGCCCACCAGCGCACCGGCGGTACGATCATCTGCAACCAGGTCGAATTCCAGCCGCTGCTCGACCAGTCGGCGGTGCTGGCGGCGGCGCGGGAGCTTGGCATGGTGCTCGAAGCCTATTCGCCGCTGGCACGCGGCAAGGCGCTGCAGCCGAAGGTCATCAAGGATATCGCATCTCGACTGGGCCGCCCGCCATCAGAAGTGGTACTGCGCTGGATCATCCAGCAGGGCGTGGTGGCGATCCCCATGACCACCAGGCGCGACAACGCCATGTCGAACTTGAATGCGCTGACGTTCGAGTTGTCGAAACAAGACATGGACGCGATCTCTGCCATAGGCACCAGGCAGGGCCGCACCATCGATCCCTCGTGGATGGCAGGCCGCTGGGACGAGTGAGTCAGGTGGCCGTGGCGAAGCGTTCGCGGCAGGCCCGCAGCGTGTCGTCCATCGGCCGCGTCCACCAGTTCTTGGCGGAGAAGACTTCGACCTCGACGAGACCGCGATATCCCGCTGCCTCGATATCGCGGCGGAATGCCGGCACGCCGATCACGCCATCGCCCATCATGCCGCGATCATTGAGCACGTCTTCCGTCGGCACCAGCCAGTCGCAGACATGGAAGCCGAAGATGCGATTGGCGGCACCGGCCCGCGCGATGTCGCGCTTGATGTTGGGGTCCCACCATGTGTGATAGACGTCGATGCAGGCGCCAAGCCATGGATCGGCGGTGTCGCCTTCGATGGCGTCGCACAGGTCAAGCGCTTCGGAGAGCAGCGTGAGACAGGAGCGGTCGGCGGCATAGACCGGGTGTAGCGGTTCCAGCGCGATCCGCACATTGCGTGTCTTGCCATGCTCCATCAGCATGGCGGCGGCCTCCGCCACTTGCGCGCGGGCAGCGGCGATGTCCTTCGAGCCCGCGGGCAAGCCGCCGACCACCATGACGAAGCTCTCTGCGCCGAGGATCGCCGCATCATCGATGGCGCGGAGGTTGGCGTCGACGTTGGCGAGGAAGCCCTTGCGGTCATGGGCCGGAATGTAGGTGCTGCGGCAATAGCCCGGCACCTTGAGGCCCGCATCGCGGATCCGCTTCGCGATCGATTGCACATCATGCCCTTCGACCTCGCGGCGCCATGGTGCGATGCCGCCGAAACCGGCGCGCGCCACCGCCTCGATCACCGCTTCGATCGGCGCCTGGAAGCCGAGCGTTGCGGTATTGATCGCGCAGAACTCCGGATGCTGGCCGAGGTCGCGCATCAGGCACCGTAGACCGAGAGCAGCTTCTTCATGCGCTTCACGGCGAGATCTGGATCACGGAGCAGCCCGGCCTGGTCGGCCAGCTTGAAGGCCTCGATGAAATAGGGCAGCGGCCTCATCGATTGCGCGCCATTCACCATCACGAAATGATCCTGGTGCCCGTTGAGCCAGGCAAGGAACACGATGCCGGTCTTGTAGTATTGCGTCGGCACCCGGAAGATGAGGCGCGACAGCGGGACGGTCGGGGCCATGAGCTTGTCGTATTTTCTCATCTGTCCCTTGGCGAGGGCAACCAGCGCCGCAGACGCAGCGGGCGCGATGGCGTCGAAAATGCCAAGCAGCGCATGCGAATGGCCCTGATCGTCGCCGGCGATGAGGTCGGGATAATTGAAGTCGTCGCCCGAGTACATCTTGACCGACGCCGGCAGGCGCCGCCGCATGACCACTTCTTTCTGGTCGTCGAGCAGCGAGATCTTGATGCCGTCCACCTTACTGACGTTCTGGTCGATGACGGCAAGTGCCGTCTCCATGGTGCGGGCGAAATCGCCGCCACCCCAATAGCCTTTCAGTGCGGGATCGAACATTTCGCCCAGCCAGTGCAGGATCACCGGGTGGTCGGCCTCCGACAGCACGCGCGAATAGACCTTCACATAGTCGTCCGGCGACTTCGCCACTTTCACCAGCGCGCGGCTCGCCATCATGATGATGCGGCCGCCGATCTTCTGGATGGCTTCGAGCTGTTCGAGATAAGCCTTCACTACGTCATCGAGCGACTTGGCATTCTTCGGGTCGAGGTGGTCTGTGCCGCAGCCGGAATAGATCATGCCGGCCCGCTTGCCAGCATGGGCCAGCGACTGGGTGATGAGCTCCAGGGCGCTCGGCCAGTCGAGCCCCATGCCGCGCTGCGAGGTATCCATCGCCTCGGCGATGCCGAAACCCATGTCCAGGAGATAATTCCGGTAGGCAAGTGTCGCCGTCCAGTCCAGATCGGGCGTACCTGAGGGATCATTGGCGCTGAAGGGATTGGCCACCACATGCGCCGCCGCAAAGGCGGTGCGGTTGAAGGCATTGCGCGGCTTGACGATGGGAAGCGGATCGCCCTTGAGCTTGTAGGTTTCGGACGAACCGTCTTCGGTCGGGAGCTTGATTTTCATTTTCAGTACCTCACGGTAAGGAGGCCGGCATCGGCCTGGATGATCTGGCCGGTGGTATAGGGCAAGAGCCCGCTGGCGAGCGTAACGGCAATGCGCGCGACTTCTTCGGGTTTGCCCCAGCGCCGGATGACGGTGAGTCCGCCTTCGATCAACCCATCGTAGCGGGCTTTGGACGGCGCTGTCATGTCGGTCTCGATGAAGCCCGGCTGGATCTCGTAGACGCCGATGCCATCGTCGCCGAGGCGGGCGGCGAAGAGCTTGGAGACCATCGAGACACCGGCCTTGGAGACGCAATATTCGCCGCGGTTGATGGAGGGTGCCACCGCATTGGCCGACGACACGGTGACGATGCTGCGGTGCGCGTCGGTCTTTACGTTCAACAGGCGCCGCGCGAAGGCCTGCGTCAGGAAGAAGGTTCCGCGCGTGTTGATGTCGAGGCAGCGGTCGTAGCTTTCGGCCGTGACGTCGAGGAGATCGCCGCGGCTCATCACCGAGACGCCGGCATTGTTGACCAGCGTCGTCAGCGGGCCGATGGCGGCCTCCGCCTCGTCAAGTACGCGCGTGTGATCGTCAATGTTCGAGATATCGCCGGCGACCGCAGTGGCTTTCCGGCCCTTGGCGGAAATCTCCGCGGCGACGGCGGAAAGTTCGTCCGATGGCGCCACATCCATCACCGCCACGTCGAAGCCGCCATCGGCCAGCGCCAATGCGATGGCCCGGCCGATGCCGCGCCTGGCACCTGTCACCAGCGCCTTGCCATTCATGTTCATTGCTCCAGTCTCGAAAGGATTTCGGGCTTGCAGATGATGCGCAGCACGGCGTCGATGTTGAAGCGCAGCCGTGCCGCCTTTGCATTGTCCGTCATCAGGTCGCGGCCGTAGACGATGGCGCCCGTATGACGGTTGGTGAGATAGTGGAAGCCGAGCCCTGATACGGTGATCAGGATCTGGGTCGGGTCGAGATCGGGGCGGAACAATCCTTCGGCCACGCCGCGCTCGAGCAGTGTCTGCATGCGCGTCACGAACGGTTTGTTCATCGCATCCATCTGGTCGGACTTCCGGATGTGCTTGGCCTTGTGCAGGTTCTCGCTGTTGACCAGCGTGATGAATTCCGGATTGTCGAGATAGTAGGTCCAGGTGAAGGTCATGAGGCGGCGGATGGCGGTGACGGGATCGTCTTCCTCGATCCGCAACCTGGCTTCGGCCTCGCGGAAGGCGCCATAGGCGTCCTCGAGCGTGCGCGTGAACAGCTCTTCCTTGTTGCCGAAGTAGTGGTAGAGCATCCGCTTGTTGATCTTGGCGCGCGCCGCGATGTCGTCGACCCGCGCGCCGCCCAGCCCCTTGCGGGCGAATTCGGCCTTGGCCGCCGCAAGGATGCGCCGCTGCGTGGCCTCAGGATCGCGGAGCCGGATCTCCTCGCCATTGACCTTCGGGCGCGCCATCAGGTGGGAACCGGCGCATCCTGCCGGAGCAGGCCCTTGTGCTTGAGTTCGGCCCAGAAGTCCGTGGGGATCGGATGGCTGATCCAGCCGATGTTCTGTTCCATCTGCTCGACGGTGCGCGTGCCCGGGACATGCGAGGCGACGGCCGGGTGGGCGAGCAGGAACTGCAGCGCGGCGGCGGGAAGCGGCACCTTGTGCGCCGCACAGACGGCTTCGATCTTGCGCACCTTCTCCATGATATGTTCGGGGGCCGGCGCATAGTTGTACTTGGCGCCCGGCACCGCACCCGTTGCCAGGATTCCGCTGTTGAGGCCGCCGCCGATCACGACGGCCGCACCGCGCTTTTCGCACAGCGGCAGCAGCTCATCGAGCGGCTCCTGTTCCAGCAGCGTGTAGCGCCCCGCCATGAGGAGGCAATCGAAATCGCCGGCCTTCATGAAGTCGAGCATGATCTCCCAATTGTTGACGCCGACGCCGATGGCCTTCACCAGGCCCTGGTCCTTGAGCTTCTGGAGGGCGGGATAGCAGCCTTCGATCGCCTGCTTGTAATAGATCTTCTGCTGCTCCGGCCCGTGGGTGAAGACATCGGCATCGTGGATGTAGAGAATGTCGATGTGTTCAAGGCCAAGCCGCTGCAGCGAATCTTCGAAGGAACGCATGGTGCCATCATAGGTGTAGTCGAAATGGCAGACGAAGGGCAGGGCGTTGACCCACGGCTTGAAGTCGATCGACTCGCGCGGTGCCGCCTTCAGCACCCGTCCGACCTTCGAGGACAGCACGAAATCCGAACGCTTCTTCCAGCGCAGCGAATGGCCAAGACGCGCCTCCGACAGGCCGTGGCCGTAATAGGGTGCGGTATCGAAGTAGCGCATGCCGGCATCCCAGGCGCGCTGCACCATGGCATCCGCCACCTCCTCGGTAATGGGCTTGAGGAAGTTGCCGATCGGTGCCGCGCCAAACCCCATGTCGGTGACGGTGAGATCGACACGGCCGAATTTACGCGGTTTGATGGCTGACATGGGTCCCTCCTTCGTTGAGCGCCCACACATAACCAGATAGTTACAACAACGGCAAGGGATTTGACGCCATGGACCTGCGCGTCAGGCGCCGGGCTGCTGCCCTACACCGTAGAGACTACGGGACCGCTCCAGATGATGCACCAGCGCCGCCTCGGCAGCATCGGCATCGTGCGCGGCGATGGCGGCAATGATTTCTTCGTGCTCGGCCAGCGTGTAGGTCTCCTTGCCGCTCCAGATCAGCAATTCCACATGATAAGCCTTGAGCCAGCCCAGCATCGCCTCGCTCACTGAAACGAAGATCGGATTGCCGGAGATCGCGGCGATCTGGGTGTGAAGGCGCATGTCCGCCGCCATGAACGTGTCCGCGTGGCCAAGACATGCGCGCTGCTCCTCGACTGTCTCGCGCAGCCCTGCAATATCACCCGCCGTGGCTTTCGCAGCAGCCTCCCGCACCATGCCACGCTCGAAGAACAGCCGCGCGTTCTTGAGATGCTCGAGCGAATCCGACGAGCGCTGCAACATGATGTGGGCTGACTGATCCACCTGCCGCATGATCGATTGGGCCGTGATCTCCTGCACACGGGCGCGCTCGCCATGGCTGATGGACACAAGGCCCATGTTGGCCAACGCCTGCATGGCCTCGCGGATGGCGGGCCGGCCGACCCCGAACCGCGCCATCAGTTCGCGTTCCGACGGCATGGTATCGCCCGGCTTCAACTCGCCGCTGGTGACGAGACGCAGGAGGCGGTCGAGAACCTCGTCTGAGAGTTTGCGGCGGACGATCCGTTCAGTTTGCATGGGACAAGTGAAATGCTACTAGATCAGGACATAACCTCATCATACCAGTCAGGCTGACATGCGCAACTCAACGTCCGATGTAATCCGGCTGACCTACTGCATTGAGACCGCTGGCGATCCGGAAGCGCTGGCGGCCAAGATTGCCAGCGATCAGTCCACCGGTACCTTTGTTCCGGTTCCCGGCGAAACGCCGGAGTTGAAGGCCCGTGTGGCAGCCCGCGTTGTCGGCGTCAGGGCGCTGGAGCCTGTGCAAGATCCATCCTTTCCGGGCGACAATCCTGGTCCCTTCAAGCGCATTGAGGCCGACATCGAATTTCCGCTCGATGCCGTTGGGACCGATCTTGCGGCCCTGATGACCATCGCCATCGCAGGCGTCTATTCGATCAAGGGCTTTACCGGCATCCGCGTGACCGGCCTGGCGTTGCCGCGGGCCTTTGCCGCCGCCCATCCGGGACCGCAATTCGGCATCGCGGGAAGCCGGAAACTCACTGGCGTGTACGACCGGCCCATCATCGGCAGCATCGTCAAGCCTGCGCTCGGGCTCCGGCCCCACGAGACGGCGGAGCTTGTGGGAGAACTGGTCGATGCCGATGTCGATTTCATCAAGGACGACGAGAAGCTGATGAGCCCGGCCTATTCGCCGCTGGAAGAGCGGGTGAAAGCGATCATGCCCATCATTCTCGACCGCGAACAGAAGACGGGCCGCAAGGTCATGTATGCTTTTGGCATCAGCCATGCCGATCCGGATGTGATGATGCGGAATCACGATGTGGTGCTGAAGGCCGGCGGCAACTGCGCTGTCGTCAATATCAACTCCATCGGCTTTGGCGGCATGAGCTTCCTCAGGAAGCGCTCCGGCCTGGTGTTGCATGCCCATCGCAATGGTTGGGACATCCTCACCCGCCATCCCGGCCTCGGTATGGACTTCAGCGTCTATCAGCAATTCTGGCGCCTGTTGGGTGTCGACCAGTTCCAGATCAACGGTATCCGGGTGAAATACTGGGAACCGGACGAGAGCTTCGTCGCCTCGTTCAAGGCGCTGCGGCAGCCGATCTTTTCGCAGGCCGACTGCCCGCTCCCCGTGGCGGGGTCCGGCCAATGGGGCGGCCAGGCGCCGGACACCTATCAGCGCACGGGCCGGACACTGGACCTTCTCTATCTCTGCGGCGGCGGTATCGTCAGCCATCCGGGAGGACCCGCGGCCGGGGTGCGCGCCGTGCGCCAGGCCTGGGAGGCGGCGGTGGCCGGCATTCCCCTTGATGACTATGCCAAGGACCATCCCGAACTGGCGCAGTCGATCCAGACCTTCGCCAGCGGCAAGGGAGCCTGAGTCCGATGCGCCTCCTGTCGTTTTACGGCGACGATTTCACCGGCTCCACCGATGTCATGGAAGCGCTCGCCACCCATGGCGTGAAGACGGTTCTGTTCACGCGGCGCCCATCCGCCGACGAAATGTCGGCTTTCAACGATTGCGCCGCCATCGGGCTCGCGGGAACGAGCCGCAGTGAGACGCCGGCGTGGATGGACGAACATTTGCCAGGCATCTTTTCATGGCTGAAGTCGCTCGAGGCCCGCTTCTCTCACTACAAGGTCTGTTCGACATTCGACTCGTCGCCGGCGATCGGCAATATCGGCCGGGCCGTGGAGATAGGCCGGGACGTGTTCGGGCAAGATCTTGTGCCGCTGGTCGTCGGGGCGCCCCAGCTCAAGCGCTATACGGCCTTCGGGAATTTATTCGCAGGCTATCAGGGCGAGACCTACCGCATCGACCGCCATCCGGTGATGAGCCGTCATCCCGTGACGCCGATGCCGGAAGCTGATCTCCGGCTCCACCTGGCGCAGCAGACACAGCTGCCCGTATCACTTGTGCCATTGACGGCGCTGGGCAGCGCGACACCCGATGTGGAGGTCGATGCCTGTCTGGCACACTGCACCGGCATGGCCTTGTTCGACGTGATCGACCGGTCCTCGCAATGCGAGACCGGCCGGCAATTGCTGCGCCTCGCCGGCAGCGGGCCGGTCTTCGTCGCCGGATCGTCGGGCATCGAATATGCGCTATTGCCTGTGCTGGCCGAGCGGCGGGAGATCGAATGCACCACCCGCTTTGCGGCTTTGCCCGCCGTGGAGCGCATCATGGTGGTATCCGGAAGCTGTTCGCCCACCACGTCGCGGCAGATTCGCCACGCGCTGGGCGCAGGGTTCGCTGGGATCGAGGTGGACCCCGTTCGCTTGGCGGCTGAACCCCAATATCAGATCGAGATCATCGCCGATGCCGGCCGGCTTCTCGGCCAAGGCCACAGTGTCGTCGCCTACACGGCGCTCGATGGTGGCACCAAGGGCACTGAGCTCGATGCGATCCCTGGCGGACGGCATGCGGTGGGCGAGGCGCTTGGCAACATTCTCCGCGACGCTGCTCGCACCCATCAGTTGTCGCGCGTGATCATCGCAGGCGGCGACACCTCCAGCCACGCGCTTGGCCAGTTGGACGCCTTCGCCCTCACCACGCGCTTTCCATTGAAGCAGTCGCCCGGCTCACCCCTGTGCGTCGGCCATAGCAGCGACCCGGCATTCGATGGCATCGAGATCGCCATGAAGGGTGGCCAGGTCGGCGCCGATGACTATTTCACCATGCTTCGCGATGGCATCACTGGCTAAGTCCGCTCAGTCCTTCGCCTTGACCGCCAACCGGTGCATGTGGAGCAGAGGCTCGGTGTAGCCGTTGGGCTGCGAGGTACCCTTGAACACCAGGTCGCAGGCCGCCTGGAACGCAATGGACGCATCGAAAT
>CAZECZ010000160.1:0-9732 GCA_964510815.1 uncultured Aestuariivirga sp. | reverse complement strand
GACCTGTTCATCGCCGTCCATGCCGATACGGTGCGCGGCCAGAACGCCCGTGGCGCCACCATCTACACGCTGTCCGAGAGGGCCTCCGATGCCGAGGCCGCCGAGCTCGCTCACAAGGAGAACCGCGCCGACATCATTGCCGGCGTTGACCTCGGTGATGAGAACGAGGCCGTCACCGACATTCTGATCGACCTCGCCCAGCGCGAGTCGAAGATGCACTCGATGTTCTTCGCCAAGAAGGCCGTTACCGAAATGAAGGCCGTGACCCGCTTCACCGGCAAACCGCTGCGCTCGGCCGGCTTCGTCGTCCTGAAGGCGCCGGATGTGCCGTCGGTGCTGATCGAACTGGGTTATCTATCGAGCCGCCAGGATGAGGCGCAGCTCACGTCGCCGGCCTGGCAGGATCGTGTCGCGGGCGCTATGGCGCGGGCTATCGACAGGTATTTCGCCCTCCAGGTCGCCGCCAGATCCCAATGACCGGCACAACTTACCAGTTCGACTCCGCAGGCTGGCCCCGGCCTGACACCGGCCTTGCCGTTGCGGCGCCCGTTGTGGCACCGGCCTTCACCGGCGAGGCCCCCGGTGTCATCGTCATGGGTGGCGATTGCGGTGCCCTCGGTGTTGCCCGCAGCCTGGGGCGGCGGGGAGTCGCCGTGCGCTTCCTTCCCGGACCCAACCGTCTGGCCAGCTACAGCCGCTTCACGCAAACGATCCCGGGCTGGCCCGGAGCGGAGTCCGGCAATGCCCTCGGCTGGCTCGAGGACTATGCACATGGCGCAGGCGCGGGTGGCTGGGTTCTGATCCCGGCGGGCGACAGCGAAGTGCGTCTGGTGACCGACAACCATGCGCGGTTGGCACCACTGTTCCGACTCACGACCCCGCCGTGGGATGTGACACGCTTTGCCGGCGACAAGTCCCTGACTTATCAGCGGGCAGCCGAACTGGGCGTCGCTCACCCGCGCACCTACCGGATCGCGGATATGGCGGAAGCCGAAGCGCAAGCGGCAGATCTGGCCTATCCCGTGATTCTCAAGCCCGCGATGAAGGAGGGGGTGAACGACCTCACCGCCGACAAGGCCTGGCGGGCCGACGACAGCTTCGAATTCCTCGAACTCTTTGCCGCAGGCCTTCCATTGGCGGGGCGCGGCGGCCTCATCGTCCAGGAGCTGATCCCGGACGACGGCACCAACCAGTTTTCCTATGCCGCTTTCTTCGAGGCCGGCGAGCCGCGCGTGGTGATGACGGCCAGGCGCACCCGTCAGAAGCCGCGCAAGGCCGGCACCGGCACCTTCGTCGAGACCCTGGGTTCATGTCCATTCGAAGCAGATGCGGAGAAACTGCTGAAATCACTTGATTATACAGGATTGGTTGAAATCGAGTTCATGCGCGATCCCCGTGACGGTTCCTACCGCCTCATCGACGTCAATCCGCGCGTCTGGACATGGAATGCGCTGGGCGTTCCGGCCGGTGTGGATTTCGCCTGGGCGGTGTGGGAGCATGCCAATGGCCGGCCCGTCACGCGTGGCCGTGCCGCAGAGGGCCACTCCTGGATTTACGGTCCCCGAGACATGTTCAGCGCCATGGAAGACATGCGCGACGGCTTGCTGCACTTCCCGGAGTATCTGAGACAACTCTCCGGCGCCTCCTGCTTCGCCACGTGGGCACTTGACGACCCCTTGCCATTTGCCGCCGATATCCCGCTGAGCCTGCGCCGCATCCTCCGGCGCTGACCGGTTCGCCACCCAACAGCCACATTCGGCGTCTAGCGCTTTTTGACTGTAGCGGTGCCGCCGTCTGTGGTATCGCGCCCCCGCAACTGGTGGATGCAGTAAGAACGAATGCTACGGTTTCTGGGCTGGCTCGTCACGGTCGGTTTCTTCATGTTCCTCGGCCTGGCGGGCGCGGGGATTTACATCATCTGGGATTCGTCCAAGGATCTCCCCGATTACAAGCAGCTCGCCACCTATGAGCCGCCGGTGATGACCCGCATCCATGCGGCTGATGGCTCATTGCTGGCCGAATATGCGGCTGAGCGCCGCCTGTTCGTGCCCGTGAACCAGATGCCCCGGCAGCTGATCAACGCCTTCATTTCGGCCGAGGACAAGACCTTCTTCACGCACGGCGGCCTCGACTGGCAAGGCATTGCCGCGGCCGCACTGCGCTACGCACAGGTCAAGCTCACCGGCCGCGGCCAGATCGTCGGCGCCTCGACCATCACCCAGCAGGTGGCCAAGAACTTCCTCCTCACCAATGAGCGCTCGATCGAACGCAAGCTCAAGGAAGCCCTGCTGGTCCAGCGCATCGAACAGGCGTTCACCAAGGATCAGATCATAGAGCTCTATCTGAACGAGATCTTCCTCGGCCTGAATTCCTATGGCGTCGCCGCCGCGTCGCTGAACTATTTCGGCAAGTCGCTGGACCAGCTCAATCTCGAGGAGATGGCCTATCTGGCGGCACTTCCCAAAGGGCCGAACAATTATCATCCCTTCCGCCAGAAGGAGCGCGCCATCGAGCGCCGCAACTGGGTGCTGGGCCAGATGTACGACAATGGCTACATCACCGAGAAGGAAATGAAGGAGGCGCGTGCCAAGCCTCTGGAGGTCAATCCGCGCCCCTTCGGCGCCCAGCTGTTCGCCGCCGAGAGTTTCGCCGAGGAGGTCCGTCGCGAGCTCGTGACCATGTATGGCAAGGACAAGCTCGAAAAGGGCGGGCTTTCGGTGCGCACCACGCTCGATCCCAAGCTGCAGATCTACGCGCGCCAGGCCTTGGCCCGTGGCCTCGTGGTCTTCGACCGCAAGCGTGGCTATCGCGGTCCGGTCGAGAAGCTGGAGTTGACGGCGGGTGACTGGGGCGTTCTGCTCAAGAAGCGCCGCGTGCCGCCCGACCTGGCACCTTGGCAGTTGGCGATCGTGCTGGAAGTCAATGACCAGTCGGCCCGCATCGGCCTGCAGCCGAAACTTCTGCCGGGCGGCAGCCAGGCCCCGGAGCGCCAGACCGGCGAAATCCCCCTGGCGCTGATGAAGTGGGCGAGGGCCTATGTCGATGGCAAGAAACTCGGACCAGAGATCGAAACCCCGGCTGATGTTCTGAGCCCCGGCGACGTCGTCTACGTCGCCCCATCGGATGATCCGCAGAAATGGCACCTCGTGGAGATGCCTGACGTGGAAGGCGCTCTTGTGGCCATGGACCCGCACACGGGCCGCGTACTCGCCATGGTCGGCGGCTTTTCCTATGGCCGCAGCCAGTTCAATCGGGCGGTTCAGGCCATGCGTCAGCCCGGCTCCGCGTTCAAGCCGATCGTCTATGCTGCAGCACTCGACAACGGCTATTCGCCGTCCTCGGTGGTGCTCGATGCACCAATCGAGTTCAAGATGCCGGACGGCAAGCTGTGGAAGCCGCAGAACTACCAGAAGAAGTTCTATGGCCCGTCGACATTGCGCCGCGGCATCGAACAGTCGCGTAACGTGATGACGGTGCGGCTCGCCGACGAACTGGGCATGACCAAGATCGCCGATCTGGCCCAGCGCCTTGGCATCTATGACAAGCTGCCTCGCCAGCTGGCCATGGCGCTTGGCGCCGGTGAAACCACCCTCATGAAAATGGTCAGCGCCTATGCCATGATCGACAATGGCGGCAAGAAGATCGATGCGACCCTGATCGACCGCGTGCAGGACCGCTATGGCCGCACCGTCTTCCGACACGATCACCGCGATTGCAGCGCGTGCGCCGGCCTGACCTGGCGCCCCGATCTGGCCGAGCCAGAGCTTCTCGATGTGCGTGAGCAGGTGATGAGCCCCTATACGGCCTACCAGATCACCTCCATGATGGAAGGCGTCGTCCAGCGCGGCACCGGCAAGAAGCTGCTGGAAGTCGGCAAACCCGTCGCCGGCAAGACCGGCACCTCGAACGACGAGCGCGATGCCTGGTTCATCGGCTTCACGCCCGATCTCGCGGTCGGTGTCTATGTCGGTTACGACAACCCGAAGCCCATGGGCCGCGGCCGCACCGGCGGTCAGCTGGCCGCTCCCATCGTCGTCGATTTCATGAAGCTTGCGCTGCGCGACAAGCCGGCCACCCCGTTCCGCGTGCCACGCGCCATCGAGCTCATTCCCATCGACGCGAAATCCGGCAAGCGCGCCATATTCGGCAATGAGGGCGTCATCCTCGAGGCGTTCAAGCCGGGCGACGAGCCGCCGGATGCGACCAAGGTCATCGGCGAGGGCACGATCACGGCCAGCGCATCTCCGAAGCAGGACGATGGCGTCGTGCTTGTTCCACCCGCTCAGGAGAACACGCTTGCACCCCCGCCGAGCGATGGCGGGTTGACGACGCAGGGCGGCGGCCTCTATTGAGCCCCTTCACAATCTGACAGAGTAGTTGCAATGCGCGCTGAAATCTCGACCCTGGTCGACGACATGAAGCAGTCCATCGGACTGCTGAGGAGGCATCTTTGACTGGGATACTGCCCACCGCCGCCTCGCCGAACTGAACGCGAAGTCCGAAGACCCCTCGATCTGGAATGATCCGCAGAAGGCGCAGGAGATCATGCGCAAGCGGCAGGATCTCGAAAGCCGGATCAACATGGTGCTCGAACTCGAACAATCGATCGCCGACAACAGCGAGCTGATCGAACTGGGCGAGATGGAGGATGACGCCTCCATCGTCACCGAGGCTGAGAAGGCGCTGCTGGCGCTGAAGCCCAAGGTTGCCGAATACGAGATCGAGACGCTGCTGTCGGGCGAGGCCGACGCCAACGACACCTATTTGCAGATCAACGCCGGCGCCGGCGGCACCGAGAGCCAGGACTGGGCATCGATGCTCATGCGCATGTACATGCGCTATGCCAACAAATACGGCTACAAGGCCGAGGTGCTGGACGAGCATCCCGGAGAAGAGGCCGGCATCAAGTCGTGCACCTTGCAGATCAAGGGCCACAATGCTTACGGCAAGCTCAAGACCGAGTCGGGCGTCCATCGCCTGGTGCGCATCTCGCCCTATGATTCCAATGCGCGCCGCCACACGTCCTTTGCCTCCGTCTGGGTCTATCCGGTGGTCGACGACAACATCGAGATCGAGGTCGTGGACAGCGACCTCAAGGTCGACACCTACCGGGCAAGCGGTGCTGGCGGCCAGCACGTCAACACGACTGACTCTGCCGTGCGCATCACCCACGTGCCCACCGGCATCATCGTCGCCTGCCAGGCCGAGCGCTCGCAGCACAAGAACCGCGCCACCGCCCTCAAGATGCTGAAGGCCCGTCTCTATGAAATGGAGCTGCAGAAGCAGCAGGAAAAGATCGACGCCCAGAACGCCAAGAAGACCGACATCGGCTGGGGCCACCAGATCCGCTCCTATGTCCTCCAGCCCTATCAGCTGGTGAAGGATCTGCGCACCGGCCACACCTCGACGTCGCCAGACGACGTGCTGGACGGCGAGGTCGAAGACTTCATTCAGGCTTCTTTGGCCCACAAGGTGAAGGGCGGCGGCGACCAGGTGGTCGAGGATATCGACTAGAAGATAAACTTCATACGGGAGACGCTCCGATGGGCAAGGTTCGTGTGGCTGGTTTCTCAGTATCGATCGACGGCTTCGGCGCGGGCCCCGAGCAAAGCCTCCAGGATCCGCTGGGAAAGCGGGGGCCGGAACTCTTCCAGTGGTATTTCCCCACGCAGGCCTTCAAAGCGATGCACGGAGGGGAGGGCGGCACCACCGGCCTCGACAATGATTTTGCCATCCGCTCGATGGACGGGTTCGGCGCCTTCATCCTCGGCCGCAACATGTTCGGGCCGATCCGCGGCGACTGGCCGGACGATGTCTGGAAGGGCTGGTGGGGCGACAACCCGCCCTACCACGCGCCGACATACGTTCTCACCCATTACCCCCGCGCTCCCCTCGAGATGGAGGGCGGCACCACTTTCCACTTCGTCACCGATGGAATCGAGTCAGCCCTTCGCCAGGCCCGGGCCGTCGCCGGCGCCAAGGACGTGAAGATCGGCGGCGGCGTGTCGACGGTGCGCCAGTATCTGCAGGCCGGCGCCATCGACACGCTGCACTTCGCCGTGTCGCCGACGGTGCTGGGGCAGGGCGAGGCGATGTTCGACGGCATCGACCTCAGGGCGCTGGGCTATCGCGTCACCGAGCATGTCCCCACCGACAAGGCGACGCACATCGTCCTGTCACGCTGACATCATCACGATTCTTCTGGCAGCCCGGCCAGACGCCACCCCTTGACCAGCCGCGCGAACAGTTTTGGGGAATTGCGGCCCGGATGTTGTATTCGCATCAGGGCGATCGACGCTTTGGGCTGCGCCTTCAGGAGCGCGTCCAGCGAACGGTGCGCCATGTCGATGTCGCCGGCAAGCGCTGCGAAGGCTGCAAGCATGCGGTGCGCCCATGCGATTTCAGGATAACGGGCAAGGATCTCCTGGAAGATCGGAATGGCCAGCTCATAGCGTTCGAGATGTCCCCAGCACGTGGCGACGCCGAGTTTGAAGTTGAACGCCAGTGGATCGACGGGGCTGAGACGGAGCGCTCTCTCGAAACAGTATTTTGCGCGCTCAAGCTGCTCGTCGATCACCAGGATCCAGCCCAGGCGCGCCCACGCCCACGCGCTGTTCGGGTCCAGCGAAAGGGCGGTTTCGACATAGCTCCGCGCCCTCTCGCCTTCGCCGAGGCTTTGCCCCAATGCCGCACCCAGCGCCGTCATGGCGAGCGGGTCATCATCGATGAGCCGTTCAGCAGCCATGACGGCTTGACGGGCCAGCCGCCGTTCTCTTTCGGCGTCCAGCGACCACAGGTAGACAACGTTCTGGGAGTGCGCCCACGCCAGCAGCGCATGCGCCCTGCCGTAAAGTGGATCGATGGCGATGGCCTGATTCAGCAGATCGATAGCTTCCGCGTTCTCCTTTCCCGCCCGGCGCCACAGCTTGGGGTAAGATTGCAGCAGCAATTCATAGGCCCTGAGGTTGCCGGGCGGCTTGCGCTTGGCCGACTCGATTTCCGCTTGCAGCAAGGCCGGGTGCATGGCGCCGGCAACCTGTTCCGCGATGCGGTCCTGCAACAGGAACAGGTCGTCCGCGCTGCCGTCGTAGCGTTCGGTCCACAGCAGGGCGCGGCTTTCCGCTTCGACCAGCCGTACGCTGACCCTGAGTTGGTCACCGGCACGGCGCAATGTGCCCTGTACGACGTATTTCACCCCGAGGTCCTTGCCGAGTTGCTGTACGTCGGCAAATTTCTCCCGGCTCGCGAAAGCTGATTGCCGGGCGATGACGAAGAAGTCGCGGATACGCGACAAGGTCGCCGTCACCTCCTCGACGATGCCGTCCGCAACGTAGTCATCGCTCCCAGGCCCTGCGCTCAGCATTTCGAACGGCATGACGACCACAGAGGGTTTGGCCGATGGCGGCGGGCGTTGGAGGGGCGGCGCCGGTTGTTCTTGGCGGTCATCGGTATGATCCGTGAGCAGTGCCGCCGTGCGGCGCTCTGGCGCGACGCCGAGAGCCTGATTCAGCGCTTCGGTGCAAATCTTGAACTGCCGGGCCGCGGCGCTGTTCTTCCCCTGCCTTTGATAGATGCGGATGAGTGCCCGGTGTGCGTCTTCCGCTGCGGGGTCGCTGACCAGCAGCCGGTTCGCCAACGCGGCACCGCATGCGGCAACATCTTCCGTAAGGTGGGCGAGTTCGCTGAGCGCCTCCGCCAGCTGCAGCGCCTTGCGAAAGCAGGTCTCCCGATGGGGCCGCAGCCATTCCAGCGCCTCGTCCGGCATGTCGACACCGGCGAGGAGTTCGCCTTCATAGAGATGTGCCGCCTGTTCCAGCGCGGCTGGCGTACCAAGGCTCACGAGGTGATCGAAGAGCCAGAGGTCGATGGCATCTGCCGGAGCCGATAGTTTGGCAGTCTCGGAGTCGGTGACGATTTCCAAACCGGCCCGATCGGGGCTGCTCGCATAGTGGCGCAACTCGACAAGCGCCTGGCGCAAGCTTGCGCGCGCCTGGAATTGTTCTCGACGACCCCACAGAAGTTCGCATATCTGGTCCCGCCGCAGGCCTTGTGCGCCGGCCACGATCATCAACGCCAGCACCAGCGCGGAGCGGCGGGTGACGTTTCTGGCGACATTGTCCCCGGTCTTGAGTTCGAACCGGCCCAGAGTCCTGATCATGTTGATGGTCGCAATAGCGGCAATTCGAATCCTTTATCACAGCCCCAACCCAGAATTAGCGCAGAATTAGCGGCCGCACCCGGAAGCCGGGCGCCTGCTTGACGCACGCGACCACGAACAGCGGACGCTCATCATCCATTCTGCAGTCTCCAGAACGAAAGGAGATGGCAAATGTCACATACCGGGTATTTCCAAACCAAAGCCCACCTTCAGATCAGCGGCGCGGCACTCATCAGCGGGGCAATCACGATCATCAGTAACTGGTGGAAGTTGCGCCGTGCTACAATCACTTTGAGCCAGCTGTCGCCGGAACAGCTCAAGGATTGCGGCATCGGCCGCCCGCAGCGCGACCTGCCGGTTTTCGAGGTTCCCCGGGGCCTCATCAGCAGGATCACGCCGTCGTGGTAGTTATGGCGCTGCATGGCGGGTCTGCTGCCCCAGGCGGTTGATGCCGGCCCGAAGTTTGGGCAATCTCAGGGTCGAAGGAGCCCGCCATGCTGAACCTCGATCCACGTCTCTATGTCGATGCTGCCGTACTGCCGAAAGAGCGCGACTCCATCTTCGCGCGCACCTGGCAGCTGCTGGGCCCGGCGGACCAGGTGGCTGAGCGTGGCCAGTATGTGGCCGCCGACATCGCAGGGCTGAAGGTCTTCGCCATCCGCGGCCGCGATGGAACCTTGCGCGCCTTCCGCAATGTCTGCCGCCATCGCGGCGCCCAGCTGATCGAGGATGGGGCAGGGCGCTGCGCCACCGTCCGCTGTCCCTATCACCAGTGGGTCTTCGCCGACGATGGCCGCCTTCTCAACGCCCCGTGGTTCGGCGAGGAACCGGGCTTCAGGCCCGAGGACTGGCCGCTGGAACCGATCCATGTCGACATCTGGCGGGGATTGCTCTTCGTCGCCGTCGACCCGCAGGAAGACCTCGTCTCGCAATTAGGCGATCTGGTGGGCGAATTGGCGGACGAGCCGATCGAGACCTACCACGCCATGCGCTCCGACAAGGTCGAATTCGACGCCAACTGGAAGATCTACACCGACAATTTCGTCGAGGGCTATCATATTCCCGGCATCCACCCGAAGTTCTTCGCAGCCATCGATTTCGAGCAGTTCCAGACCACCGCCCACAAGGGTTTCATCCGCATGACGGCGCCGCCGAAGGAGGGTCTGTTCTATCGCGGCAAGTGGCTGTGGATGTGGCCCAACTGGACCCTGTCGCTGTTCGAGGGCGGCATGAACACGTCGCGCATCAATCCGGTTTCCACCAATCGCACCGAGCAGCTCTACCACTTCTACTTCGCCGACACCGCGCCTGAACTGGACCATAAGCGCAGTGACACCATCGAGCGCAATCTCGCTGTGGTGCGCGAGGACTACGGCATCTGTGTCAGGACCCACAAGAACTACGAGGCCGGCAACTACAGCGCCGGCCCGTTGTCACCGCGCCACGAGCAGGGTGTCCACTATTTCCAGGAGCGCGTGAGGGAAAGCCTGGGCGTATGACCGCCCCGGCTGATCAGTGCGGAAGCCGGATCAGGCGCTTGCCCTGGTTTTCACCGCGGTAGAGTCCGGCGATGG
>CAZECZ010000159.1:0-9741 GCA_964510815.1 uncultured Aestuariivirga sp. | reverse complement strand
ACCCTCGCGCCGCCATGCCACCACCACGGCGTCGGCGGCCTTGTAGATGATGGTGGCGCTCGCTGGTTCGCCTTCCACCAGCCCCGCGCCAGCCATCGCATCGCGTCCGACGGACTCCGGACTTCCTTCCAGCGCGACACGGCCAAAGGTGAAAGAGGGTCCCGGATCAATGGCAATCACGACCTCGACCTGCCGCCCGCCGGTACCGAGCGTCTCCGTTACGGAAATATTATCGAGTGGCCGGCCATCGAGGAAAATCTCGACGGTCGCGCCGAAGCGTCCGAGTTCATAAAGCTTGCCGACAAGATTGGCCCAGTCGTCGCGGGCACGCTGGATGAGCCCGACCGTGCCGGACGGCGCAGTCTCCTGCTTGCCGATGAGCAGTGATGCCGCCTCCAGGTCGCTCAGGAAGGACGAGTCAGAGTCCGGCAGTTCTATTCGTACCTTGTAGTGGACAGGATCGACGATGACGTCCGCATTGGAGTCTTCGCGAGACCCCCAAAGGTCAAATCCAAAGATACCGCCTGCAAGCGAAGGGCGCGTCGTGAGACAGAAACAGACAGTTATCAATACCAAGGTTTTGAGGACGTTCCCCAATACGCTCACCTACCTTCATACCGCCGCTCACAGTCGTCGCTTGCGTTTTCCTTCACCGCCCTCCGTCAGAGTCGCCTGCCGAAACTTCTACGAGAGTTTGACGTCCGCATACTAGTGCATCGTCCCTGCCGTGTCGATTGAGAATTCCTGCCCATACAATCCAGATTAGTTGCTCAAAGACGGCGCAATCGATTGAGTGCTGTGCTGCTGGATTTATGTGCACCGCACCGTACGCTGATCATTTCGCGTGCAGTCCGCTGATGCTCAATCGATGGGCTGTAAAAAAAGCGTCGCTATTACAACGGAGTAGAAGAATAGAGCGATGTGGCCCCTGCCTTGCAGTGCTTCTGCGGTGCACACAAGTGCAATAACGACAGAGGTGGACGATGTTGAACAGACGGGGACTTTTGAAGGCAGGTGTGGGTCTGGGCGCGATGGCGGCATTCGGTGTGACGGCAGCACCGGTATTCGCCGAGGGCGAGACCATCAAGGTGGGTGTTCTTCATTCGCTTTCAGGAACGATGGCGATCAGCGAAACGACGCTCAAGGACGTCATGCTGATGCTCATCGACATGCAGAACGCCAAGGGCGGACTGCTGGGCAAGAAGCTGGAAGCGGTCGTCGTGGATCCCGCGTCCGACTGGCCGCTGTTTGCCGAGAAGGCGCGGCAACTGATTTCAGCCGACAAGTGCGCCGCCGTGTTCGGCTGCTGGACCAGCGTGTCGCGCAAGTCGGTGCTTCCGGTCTTCGAGGAACTGAACGGCCTGCTTTTCTATCCCGTGCAATATGAGGGCGAGGAAAGCTCCAAGAACGTGTTCTACACCGGTGCGGCGCCAAACCAGCAAGCCATTCCGGCGGTGGATTATCTCGCCGACCAGGGCATCACCCGCTGGGTGCTGGCCGGCACCGACTATGTCTATCCGCGCACCACGAACAAGATCCTCGAGACCTATCTCAAGGACAAGCTGGGTGTGGCCGAAGAAGACATCATGATCAACTACACGCCGTTCGGCCATTCCGATTGGCAGTCGATCGTGGCCGAAATCAAGAAGTTCGGTTCGGCTGGCAAAAATACGGCCGTGGTCTCCACCATCAACGGCGACGCCAACGTGCCATTCTACAAGGAACTGGCCAACCAGGGCATTGCCGCAACCGACATTCCGGTCGTTGCCTTCTCTGTGGGCGAGGAGGAACTGGCGGGCATCGACACCGGTCCGCTGGTCGGCCATCTTGCGGCTTGGAATTACTTCATGTCGGTCGACGATCCGGCGAATGCCGCGTTCATCAAGGGCTGGCACGAGTTCATCAAGAACGGCAACCGCGTCACCAACGATCCGATGGAAGCCCACTACATCGGTTTCAACATGTGGGTCGAAGCGGTGACGAAGGCCGGCACCACTGACACCGATGCGGTGGCCGATGCCATCATCGGCGTCTCGGTGCCCAACCTCACCGGCGCCTATTCGACCATGATGCCGAACCATCACATCACCAAGCCCGTGCTCATCGGCGAAATCCAGGAGAACGGCCAGTTCGATGTGGTCTGGCAAACGCCGGGGCTCGTCGTCGGCGACGAATGGTCGGACTTTCTACCCGGCTCGAAGGATCTGATCTCCGACTGGCGCAAGCCCATGTCGTGCGGCAACTTCAATGTTGCCACCGGCAAGTGCGGCGGCGCTGGCTGATCTGAACGAACGTGGGCGGCGCTGGACGCCGCCCGCCAATTACTCCCGGAGAATTGATCGATGGCCTTCTTCCGGCTTCTCGCCGTGCTTGCGGCCCTGTGCCTGAGCGCCGTATCTGCCATGGCGCAGAACATGGACGCGCTTGTGGACGCGCTGGCCAAAGGCAATTTCAAGGAACGCGAAGCTGCTATCGCCAAGCTCGCGGACACTGGCGATCCGGCTGTCGTGCCGGTTCTGGAGGCGTTGAGCGCTGGCGATCTCTATGTCCGGCCGGCAGACGGAAGGGTGTTCATCGCCCGAAAGCAAGGGTCGGTGATGATCCTGACCGCGCCCTTGACTGGTGAGAGTGCCGGCGAGGCCCAGAAGGGCGAGATCGACAAGATCAAGGTCAACAATGCGCTCCGCCGCACGATCGCCCAGGTCTTGAGCGGTTTTGCACTGTTCAACTCCGATCCCACCCGGCGGCGTGAAGCTGTCCAGCTGGCCCTGAAGACCGGCGATCCATCAGTACTTCCCGGTCTCGAAAAGGCGCTGGCAAAAGAAAACGTCGCCGACATCGCCGTGTTGCTCAAGGACGCAATCGCCGCGGCGACCCTTAAGAGTGACAGCAGCGAAGAAGAGAAACTCAAGGCCATCGAAACGCTGTCTGCCCGCACCGACCGGGATACGGCGTCGCTGCTTGCCGCCTTCGCCTCGACGGCGGAGGAACCATTGAAGGCGGCGGCCCTTGCCGCCGTCGCCAAGATCGAACGCGCGCTCGCTACATGGGACATGTTGCAGAACGTCTGGTACGGCATTTCGCTAGGTTCCGTTCTGCTGCTGGCGGCCATCGGTCTTGCCGTCACCTTCGGTGTCATGGGCGTCATCAACATGGCCCATGGCGAAATGGTGATGCTCGGCGCCTACACCACCTATGTGGTGCAGCAGATTTTCCGCACCCAGTTTCCAGAGGCCTTCGGGCTTTCGATCATCGTCGCGCTGCCGGCCGCCTTCATCGTCGCCGGTCTCGTCGGCATTCTCATTGAGCGCAGCGTCATCCGCTTTCTCTATGGCCGCGCACTCGAAACACTGCTCGCCACCTGGGGCATTTCGCTCATCCTGCAGCAGGCGGTGCGCACCACCTTCGGCGCGTCGAACCGCGAGGTCGGAACACCGGACTGGATGAGCGGATCGATCGAACTGACCGGCGGCTTGGCCATCACCATGAACCGGCTGGTTATCGTCATCTTTGCCGCCCTGGTCTTCACCGCCATCCTGCTGGCCATCCGCTATACGAGCTTCGGATTGCAGATGCGCGCCGTCACCCAGAACCGCCCGATGGCGAATGCGATGGGAATACGTTCCAGCTATGTCGATGCCCTGACGTTCGGCTTGGGTTCTGGCATCGCCGGTCTGGCCGGCGTGGCGCTCTCCCAGATCGACAACGTCAGTCCCAATCTCGGCCAGGGCTACATCATCGACAGCTTTCTCGTTGTTGTCTTCGGCGGCGCCGGAAACCTGTGGGGCACGCTGGTGGGCGCGTTGACGCTTGGCATCACCAACAAGTTTCTCGAACCCTATGCGGGCGCCGTCCTCGGCAAGATCATCATTCTCGTTGCGGTGATCCTGTTCATCCAGAAGCGCCCGCGCGGATTGTTTGCCCTCAAGGGCCGGTGGGTGGACGCATGATTTCTGTACCTCGTACATCGCTGCTCGGACCGGCGGGCCTTGTCTTCCTGGTCATCGTCGCCGTGGCAGGCATAGCCGTGCCGATCCTCAATCTTGCCATGCCGCCGGCATCGCCGCTGCATGTTCCGGATTATGTGATGACGCTCGCCGGAAAATATCTCTGCTACGCGCTGCTGGCGCTCTCGGTCGATCTGGTGTGGGGCTATTGCGGCATCCTGAGTCTCGGCCACGGTGCCTTCTTCGCGCTCGGCGGCTACGCCATGGGCATGTACCTGATGCGGCAGATTGGTTCACGCGGCGTCTATGGCAATCCCGATTTGCCGGACTTCATGGTGTTCCTCAACTGGCAGGAGCTTCCCTGGTACTGGCATGGCTTCGAATACTTCCCTTTCGCCATGCTGATGGTCTTGCTCGTGCCCGGCGTCTTTGCCTTCATCTTCGGCTGGTTCGCCTTCCGGGCCCGCGTCACCGGAGTCTATCTGTCGATCATCACCCAGGCCATGACCTTCGCGCTGCTGCTGGCCTTCTTCCGCAATGACATGGGCTTCGGCGGCAACAACGGCCTCACCGACTTCAAGGACATCCTCGGATTTTCCGTTCAGGCGCAGGAGACGCGGGCGGTGCTGTTCTTCCTGTCGGCCATGGCCTTGGCAGGTGGCTTCCTGATCAGCCGCATCATCGTGGCCTCGAAACTCGGGCGTATCATCGTGGCGATCCGGGATGCCGAGTCGCGGACCCGGTTTCTCGGCTATCGGGTCGAGCACTACAAGCTGTTCGTCTTCACGGTATCCGCCATGATGGCGGGCGTAGCGGGCGCACTTTATGTGCCGCAGGTCGGCATCATCAATCCCAGCGAGTTCTCGCCCGGCAACTCCATCGAGGCCGTAATCTGGGCAGCCTTCGGCGGCCGGGGTACATTGTGGGGGGCAGCACTCGGTGCAGTGGTCGTCAACCTCGCCAAGAGCTTCTTCACCGGCGCCTTGCCCGAGGCGTGGCTGTTCATCCTCGGTGGCTTGTTCATCGTGGTGACGCTGTTCCTGCCGAAGGGGCTTGCGGGGCTGTTCCGCCTGGTCCGCCTGCGCCGGGTAAAACCGCAAGACGACTCCGAAAACTTCAAGATCGCGGTCGCGGAATGAGCGAAGACACCACACATCCGATTGCCGAAACGCTGCTATTCGTCGACGGCGTGACCGTAAGCTTCGATGGCTTCAAGGCACTCAATGATCTCAGTATCGACGTCCAGTCCGGCGAGATGCGGGCCATCATCGGTCCCAATGGTGCCGGCAAGACGACGATGATGGATGTGATCACCGGCAAGACGAGGCCTGATGCCGGCCGGGTCTCCTTCCGCTCGACCGATCTCACCCGTCTCGACGAGGCCGCCATCGCCAACATCGGTATTGGCCGCAAGTTCCAGAAGCCGACGGTGTTCGAAAACCTGCTGGTGTGGGACAATCTCGAACTGGCCTTGAAATCGAAGCGCGATCCCATGACGTCGCTGCGTTGGCTGCTGTCAAGCGACGACAAGGAGCGCATCGTCTCGACCCTCCAGCGTGTGGGTCTCGCCGATCATTACAAGAAGGTGGCAGGTTCTCTGTCCCATGGCCAGAAGCAGTGGCTCGAAATCGGCATGCTGCTGATGCAGGAACCTGAACTGCTGCTGGTCGACGAGCCTGTCGCCGGGATGACCGATTCAGAAACGGAGAAGACGGCGGAACTCCTGCGCGACATCGCCCGGAACCATTCGGTGGTGGTGGTGGAGCATGACATGGAATTCGTGCGTGCCCTCGGCGTGCGTGTGACGGTGCTACATGAGGGGTCGGTGTTGTCGGAAGGGAGCCTCGACAAGGTGCAGAACGATCCCCGCGTGATCGAAGTCTATCTGGGACGCTGATGATGCTCGAAGCAAGGAACATCGATCTGTTTTACGGCGCCAGCCGGGCACTGAACGACGTGTCATTGTCCGCCGAAGCGGGGCAGGTGACCTGCGTGCTGGGCCGCAACGGTGTTGGCAAGACCAGCCTGTTGCGCGCCATTGCCGGCCTTCAGCCTGTGGCCGGCGGCGCCCTGGTTCTGGAAGGCGAAGACCTGTCCGGCAAGTCCGCTGCGGATCGGGCGCGTTCCGGCATCTCCATCGTGCCGCAGGGCCGGGAAATCTTTCCGCTGCTCACCGTCGAGGAAAATCTCAAGGTCGGATACGCCAGTATTCCGCGCGCGGCGCGCTCCATTCCCGATGAGGTCTTCGAGCTGTTTCCGGTTCTCCGGAACATGCTGAAGCGGCGCGGCGGCGATCTCTCCGGCGGTCAGCAGCAGCAGCTCGCCATTGCCCGTGCCCTCGTGATGCGGCCCCGTGTGCTGTTGCTGGATGAGCCAACCGAGGGAATCCAGCCCTCGATCATCAAGGACATCGAGCGCGTCATTGCCTTGCTGCGCGACAGGGGCGGCATGGCCATCATCCTCGTCGAGCAATATTTCGAATTTGCGAAGCGTCTGGCCGACCGCTTCATTCTCCTCGATCGAGGCAGGACGGTGATGGAAGGCACAAGAGCAGACCTGGCCTCCGCGGACGTCCATGTCCATCTCACGGTTTAGCGTTCCCGCACCGACGGAATGACGATCTTGCTCATCAGCTTGATGGGCATCTTCCATTGGTCCGGCTGGTTGTAGTTTCCGGCGAAGATCACCACCACCATCTTGAGGCTCGGCACGGCGAACAGGCGCTGGCCGCCGTTGCCGAATGCGGCATACCACGGCCGGCCGTTTGATGCGAGTTGACCCAGCCACCATTGGTAGCCGTAGCGCAGAGTGGCCTCCACATCGGCGCGCGGCTTCATCGAGGTGGTGATCCAACTGGATGGCACGATCCGGCGGCCGTTCCAGCTGCCGCGGTCCAGCAGCATTTGACCGATGCGTGCCAGGTCGCGTGCCGTCAGTCTTAGTCCGGAGGACGCGGCTGCCCGTCCGTCCACGCCCTGGACCCATTCGAATGCTTCGATGCCCATCGGCGCAAACAGGCGTTCGCGGGCGAAATCCTCCAGCCTCTGACCGGTGCCCCGTTCGATAAGTGCGCCGAGGAGGGCGGTTGCGCCGCCGCAATAGACCCATTCGGCGCCGGACCGCATCTCCATCGGTTGTTCGAGCACGAACCGGACACGGTCTCCCGAGGTCTCCATGCGGATCTCGGCGTTGGCAGGGTCGTCATAGGCCAATGACTCGTCCCACTTCAGCCCCATGCGCATGGAGAGGACGTGTCCGATGGTGATCCGGCGTTTCAGCGGATCGGTCTTGAGGTGCGGATACTCCGGAAAGGCGTCGGCGAGTTTCTCCGACGCTGCCGGCACCTGTCCGGCGTGGAGCGCCAGGCCATAGAGCAGCCCGACGATGCTCTTGGTGATCGAGCGCACGTCATGCAGCAGGGCAGGGCCATGTGCGTAGTCTGGCAACGGTGTGCCCCAGCGCTCATCCTGGCCTGGATAATAGCGCTCCACGGCCAGCATGCCGTGCCGCACCGCGAGGAAGCCGTGCAGCCCGGCGTATTCATGTCTGCCAAAGGCATGATCCAGCCGGGAGCCCAGGTCGGCGGCGAGCCCGACATCCTCTGGCCGCGCCGTTGGCCAGCCGGTCACAAGCCCCGGTGACGCGATGATTCCCATCCCGCGACCATAGTGCGTAATGCGCCAAGACGGAATCGTCTTGGCGAAGCAATTACGCACCAACCCATTGAAGAGCGAGCAACTTATCTGACTTTTGATGGGTCCACCAAAAGTCGAGTTGCTCTGGACAAACACCCGCGGCAACGGAATGTTTCCCCACTGGACAGGATTTCGGTCATCTGATATTGAATGAGCGTTCAATCAATTTGGAGTCCCCATCGTGCTGCATCAGGCTGGCAACCGTTTCAACGCCCAGGAGCTCTGGCAACAGGATCACGACCATTTCCTGCATCCCTACACCCATTTCGACAGCTTCAAGGCCGAGGGCTCGCTCGTCCTGGTCGAAGGCGAGGGGTGCCACGTGACCGACGCCGAGGGCCGCCGCTATTTCGACGGCATCGGTGGCATGTGGTGCGTGAACGCCGGCTACGGCCGCAAGGAAATCGCCGAAACCATGGCTGAACAGGCCATGCAGCTCTGCTACACCACGACCTTCGTCGATGTCACCAATGCGCCCGCCGCCAGGCTGGCCGCCAAGCTGGCGGAACTGGCGCCGGGTTCGCTCAACCACGTGGCCTTCGCCACGTCCGGCTCATGCGCCGTCGACACCGCCATCCGTCTCGCCCACTATTACCAGTCGCGGCGCGGCGAGCCCCAGCGCAAATATGTCATCTCGCGCCAGAACTCCTACCACGGCTCGACCTATCTCGGCATGACCGTCGGCCTGCGCGACGGCGACCAGTCACCCCATTTCAAATATGTGCCGGACCTCGTGCATCACCTCTCCGCCCCCTATCCCTACCGGCGGCCAGAGGGCATGAGCCTCGAAGCGTTCAGCGATTTCCTGGTGCAGGAATTTGCCGACACCATCGCCCGTCTTGGTGCCGAAAACATTGCCTGCTTCATCGCGGAGCCGGCGCAGGCCTCCGGCGGCGTCTGCATTCCGCCGCCCAACTATCTCCCGCGCATGCGCGAGCTCTGCACCAGGCATGGCATCCTGTTCATCGCCGACGAGATCGTCACCGCCTTCGGCCGCCTCGGCCATTTCTTCGCGTCCTATGACGAGTATGGGGTCATGCCGGACATGATCCTCTGCGCCAAGGGCCTCACCTCCGGCTACATTCCGCTGTCGGCGACGATCTACACCGACGAAATTCACGAGGTGATTTCAACACCGGATCCGGATGCGTGGTTCACGCACGGCTACACCTATTCAGGCCATCCGGTGGCCTGCGCTGTGGCGCTGAAGAACATCGAGATCATGGAGCGCGAAGACCTTTGCGGCAATGCCGCCCGCGTCGGCGACTATCTCGAACAGCAGCTTGCCACACTCTCCGACCTCGATATCGTGGGCGATGTGCGCGGCCGCCGGCTGATGATGTGTGTCGAATATGTGAAGGACAAGCAGACCCGCGAGAAGCTGCCGGACAGCGCCAACATCTCCAAGCGCATCTCCAACGAGTGCGAGGCCAACGGCCTGCTGGTGCGCCCCTTGGGTCATCTCGACGTGCTGTCGCCGCCGCTGGTGATGACCAGGGCGGACGTCGACTTCGTCGTCGGCACACTGCGCGCCGCCATCGGGAAGGCCACCGCCGAACTCAAGGCCGAAGGCATCATCTAGCCTTTTTGGGCATGGTCGTATCTGGTAAGCCCTCTCCCGTTTTGGAGGGGGCTGCGATGACCGATCGCACCGATATCGTGTAGGAATCCGCCAGCGAGCGGGACAGTTTCAACGGCCGCATCGCCATCGTCGTGGCGACGCTCTCGGCGTTTCTGGCGGTGTCGAACATCAAGGGCGGCGACGTCACCGATGCGGCGCGCGACGACTTGTTCGACCTTGCCGACACCTTTTCGACTGTCGCCCTGGCGATGTTTGCACTGGCAGCGCTCACCCGCATCCGCTGGTTGTTCTGGGTCGCGGGCGCATCCGCCGCCGCTGGCGTCGGCTATGGCGTCGCAGCTTATGCCGGATGGACATCCGTCTCAGCCGTCTTCGGCTAGTCCAGGTCAAACAGATAGACGTCCTCGGGCCCGTCACGGTCGTCATACTGGGTGCCGATCTTCACCGCGCCAAACCGTTCCGCCAGTGCCAGTGAGGCTGCGTTGCCGGGGGCGATCGACAACCTCACCCAGCGCAC
>CAZECZ010000158.1:6341-9766 GCA_964510815.1 uncultured Aestuariivirga sp. | reverse complement strand
TTCCTGATAGGTCATCCACGAATTGGCGGCGAAATGTTCCGAATTGAAGAAGCACATGGTCTTCGGCAGTTCCTTCAGAACGATCCGGTCAGTGGCGCTGTTGTAGTCCATGTCTTCGGTGTCGAGAATCAGGACGCCGATCACCTCCTTGCCGCTGGCCTGCTCCTTTTTCAGGTTGAGGTTCTTCAGCACCCGGCCCATCGCATCGTATTGCAAGGCCACGGTGTCGGAGAATCCCTTGTTCCTCTCGAACTCCGCCTGCCGGTCCTCGCAGGAATTGCGGCCGGCGCTGCCGCCGCCCGGGAAATCGAAATTCTCGCCCTGAATCTCGATGCTGTCGCCTTCCTGGATGCGCTTGAAATTGGCCCGGCATTCCGTCGGGCGGTCCGGCCAGTACACCAGCGGGCCAGTGATCAGCAGGTTCATGTAGTAGCCGTCGACCAGCTTCTGCACACTGCGGATCTCAGCCATGGCATCCGGATTGGTATCGGCATCCGCAATGTCCTCGATCTGCGTCGCGACATGCCAGAAGATGCGGAAGTGCTTCTGATCGGGAACGGGAAGCGCTGGTGGCTTGAGGTTGGGCACTGCGGTCGAGATGTCGCAGTTCTCCCGTGCCAGGACCGCATGCGCGGTGATCGAAATTGAGGCAGCGGCAATCAGCGCCAGCCGCAAAAGTCGGTTCATCAAGACCTCCAACACCTGTCTGCGTGACATCAATGCGCCGCAAACTTGCACGTTCCGTCCATCCGTGGCGCCGTGCGGCAGTTGCAGCCGTCTACCATGACACAGCAGGGTTGTCACCGTTGCGGCTGCCGCGTATGGGGGTGACTTCACGTTTGACCGATGTTAGAGACGTCGCGCCACGGGCGGGGGCTCAGTTGGTATATGCCATCATCGCGGGCCATTTGCTCCGGTGATGGAAGTTAGGATGCAGAATGCCAGACCGCGACAATCCGAGACTCCGGCGGCGCCGGCGACTGGAAGCGGGCGAGCAGCCCGCCGGACGCGAAGTCCGCCGCGGACGCCGCCGTGGACAAGGGCGGGTTCGCACCCCGAAGCAGGAACTCGGCCGGCGGCGGGCAGACCAATTTGAAACACGTCTCGGCCCCTTGATGGACCACGACGTGGTGGGGCCATGGAGCGTGGATCAAGGGGTGAGCGGCCTGCTGCGCACGCCACCGCTCATCGATGCCGCCAACCGGGTCATGGTCTACTGGTCGCCGAAATCGGCCTGCACGTCGGTCTATGCCTGGTTCGCGGCCATGTCCGGCTTCATCGACGAGGTCCAGGCCTTCAACAGCAAGTCGCCGCACCAGCATCGCAAACAGGTGTTCAACAGATCGCCGTTGTTCCAACGCGGGGTCGAAATGGATCCGGCGGACCTGCGCACCGTCAAGGTTCTGCGCGAGCCCTACGGCCGGGCGGTCAGCATTTACCGGCACGCCCTGAAGACCGGATTTGCGGACAAGGATCTTGACGCGTTTTCGGGCGGAAAGCTGACAGCGGCCGGCGGCTTCTCCTTCCAGCAGTTTCTCGATATGCTGGATCAACTGGATTTCGGACGGGCCAACATTCACTACCGGCCGCAGCTGCATGTCTACGAATCAATCAGGAAGCCGGACCGCATCATCAATATCTCGAACGAAAACATGTTCGAGGCGCTCAACGGGTTCGCGGTGTCGTGCGGTCTTCCGGCCGTCGACCTTGCCCAGTTCGACTGGCTGCACGCAATCGAGCACGGGCGGAAAGCCAAGTCGCAGCCGGTGGAAGGTGACGACATCGATCGCAGGGTGTTCGACAAGACGGCGGCCATCGGCGAGGCGCCGTTTCCGAGCTATCAACAGTTGCTGACGCCAACGGCGAAAGATCGCATCCGGAAGATCTATGCCGTCGATTTCGAGGCCTATGCGGACAGTCTTTGAGACGCCCCCCGCGGGTCATCGAACCCGTCGCCGGCCATGGCTGGTTGTGGCAGCGGGACGCCTTGACACTGGATTGACGGGGCTGGCAAAAGCCAACCAAGAGTGAAGGAAGGATTTGAGTTGTGAGTGAGACCACGCCAACGGCAAAATCGAAGGCCGAGTCACCGCGCGGCCGCCTGAAATACATCACGGCCCGCCTGAAGGAACTGAAGGACGAAAAGGCACGGCTGAGCGAAGAACGCAGGACATTGCTTGCCGCTCACCGGGCCGAAAAGGGCCGTCCGACAGAGGGCGGCGGCGCACGGAAGGGTCGTGGCGAGCGTCGGGGCAGGGCTGAGTCTGAGGACGACGCGGCCGACAGTTGACGGTCTGGCGCGTCGGGCGCGCGAGTGGAAGCGCTCGTGAGCGGGAAGACGCACCGGATTCTAAGTGAAAGAGCGGCTTGGCCGTTGTCGCGTGACGGCCGGCCGCTTTTGGCAGAGGGGCATCTGAACGGATTGCACATGGCTGGCTTCATGTTCTCGTGGAGCGGGCTGTGCGCAAGATGCTATGCGTTCCCGGAGGCGATCCTGCCGGGCGAATTTGATCGAGGTTGAACGGTTTGAAATTGCGGCCGGGACGAAAGTTCAAACACGGGGTCGATCTGCTTGAGCCACATCGCACCATGGCGGCTCACGATGTCGCGCCTGAAGGTGACCATTGGCGTGCCACGGGCAAGGACCCCTTTCTGGTGTTCCGGATCAGCGACAAGCCCGTATGGGGCGCGTTTGTCTTCGAACTGGAAATCGACACGATTGCGGGGCGCCTGCATCCGCGCCTCTATATCCAGGCCGGCGGACAGTGGAGCCAGGATGCTTCGGTGGTCATGCGCCGGGTAGGTGTCGGCTACTACAAGATTCATGCATTCGTGGCCGCGCCGATCAATGCGGTGCGCCTCGATCCTGCGGAGTCGGAATGTGCATTCCGGGTCCGGCGGTTTGCTGCCAGGCCGGTCAAGTTCTCCACCTTCTTCGCCCGCGTGATGCGAGGCGGTCAGAATCAGGGACATGAGAAACCAAATCCGTCGCGGCTGGTGGCGGCGATGCGGCAGGTCGCACGGTCGGGCTTTGCGTTCGAAACCCTGAAACAGGCCAGCAAGCGCGCCCAGATGGCGCAGGTCTACCAGGAGTGGATCGCCGCCTATGACTACTCCGCGCCGATGGCGGCGAGTGTGCACGGGCGTCTTGAAAGGCTGAAGGCCAGACCCAAGTTCTCGGTGCTGATGCCCACCTACAACACGCCGCCCAAGATCCTCGACGAGGCGATCCAGAGTGTCTGTGACCAGATCTATGACAACTGGGAACTGTGCATTGCCGACGACTGTTCGCCCGGCGACTGGATGCGGCCCGCGCTCGAGAAGTGGATGAGCAAGGACTCGCGCATCAAGGTCGTCTTCCGGAAGGTCAACGGCCACATCGCCGAGGCGACCAACTCAGCCTTTGAAATCGCCACCGGTGAATA